>JBIJBP010000117.1:0-16707 GCA_044345155.1 Prosthecobacter sp.
CTCAACAACCTCCTGCCGGCGCACAGCCTCCCCAGGGTGTGCAGCCTCCTCAAGGCACCCGTCCGCCTCAACAACCTCCTGCCGGCGCACAGCCTCCCCAGGGTGTGCAGCCTCCTCAAGGCACCCGTCCGCCTCAACAACCTCCTGCCGGCGCACAGCCTCCCCAGGGTGTGCAGCCTCCTCAAGGCACCCGTCCGCCTCAACAACCTCCTGCCGGCGCACAGCCTCCCCAGGGTGTGCAGCCTCCTCAAGGCACCCGCCCGCCTCAACAACCTCCTGCCGACGCACAGCCTCCGCAGGGCACCCAGCCACCTCAAGGTGCACAGCCTCCGCAAAACCCACCCACGATGGGCAAACCACCCCAGGCTCAGCCAACCGGCCCCCGCCAGGCCCAGCGCCCGCGTCCCCATCATCGCGGCATGCCACCGCGTCAGGGCGCTCCTCGTGCCAGCGATCCCCTGCCCGGCCTGACGGACGATCTGCTCACCGCCTTTGCCGATGGTCTTGAGGAGTTCACCCGCCGTGAAATGCCCGTGGGCGGCCTCGGCCCCATCTTCAACAACAACTCCTGCGCCTCCTGTCATAACCAGGGTGGTGTCGGAGGCGGCGGCGTGATCACCGTCACCCGCTTCGGCCTCTCCTCCGACGAAGGTTTTGATCCCCTCGCCGATCTCGGCGGCTCACTCCTTCAGGTGCGCAGCATCCACCCCGCCGCCCGCGAGATCATCCCCATCGACGCCAACGTCGTGGCCCGCCGTCAGACCACGCCCCTCTTCGGCCTGGGCCTCATCGAGGCCATCCCCGATGAAACCATCCTCGCCGGTGTCTTTGACGGCAAGCCGGACGGCGTCCAGGGCAAGGCCGCCCTCGTCACCGATGTCACCACGGGTGAGGAGCGCGTCGGGCACTTCGGCTGGAAAGGTCAGCACGCCACCCTGCTGGCCTTCTCCGCCGACGCCTATCTGAACGAGATGGGCATCACCAATCGCTTCTTCCCCGAGGAAAACGCTCCCAACGGCCGCGCCGACGTGCTCGCCACCTACGACACCGTCGCCGATCCCGAGGACACCACCGATCCGGTCACCGGCAAGGCCGACATCGATCACTCGGCCGACTTCATGCGCCTGCTCGCCCCGCTTCCGCCCCGCACGCTCAACGCTGCCGCCACAGCCGGCAAGGCGCTGTTTGAATCCGTCGGTTGCGCGGTCTGCCACACGCCCAGCATGCAGACGGCGGTCAACGACATCGCCGCCCTGAGCGAAAAAACGGTCAACCTCTACTCCGACCTCCTCCTGCATGACATGGGTGCCCTCGGCGACGGCATCGTCCAGGGCAACGCCGGCCCGCATGACATCAAGACACCGCCGCTCTGGGGCGTGCGCGCCAGCGCCCCCTACCTGCACGACGGCCGCGCCCCCAATCTCGACCGCGCCATCCGCATGCATGACGGCGAGGCCGTCGCCGCCCGCGACCGCTACAATGCGCTGACGCCCCAGGAGAAGCAGCAGCTCATCAGCTTCCTCAACTCGTTGTAATCCCCCGGAGCCTGACAAACCCAGCGCGGCCATGCCCATAGCGTGGCCGCGTTTTTCATGCCCGCATGACGCCGCCCTCGCCTCCGGTTGAGAACCCGCCGTCCAAGGCTACTCATTTACATGCTTCTTCCCGCCGTGTTCATCATGATGGTCCAGCTGGCCTCTGCGCCAGCCACGCCTCCCTGGACGGCCACGATCACTCGTACCCCCGTCGGCGGCTTCCCCCCGCTCAAGCCCTGCCGTGTCACCTATGACCTGAGCTGGAACAACCTGCTCTCCGCCGGCTCGGCCAGCGTCGTGATGCAGGAAGCCGGTGATCTCCAGGTGGCCCGGGCCGAAGCCGGCACCAGCGGGCTCGCCCGCACGCTCTGGCGCTACGACTGCACCCTGACCTCCGTGATGCACCGCGGTGAACTTCGCGCGCTGCACATGGAGCACTCGGAGACCGACACGCGGGAGACCGCCGCCTACCAGGTGCGTTTCGGCGCCCGCGAGGTCAGCACCCTCACCTCCCTAACCCCCACCGGCGGCAGCACAAAACTGACCACGCAGGTCTGCCCCTACGGCCCGGTCGACGACCTGCAGTCCGCCATCCTCTACGTCCGCAGCCAGCCCCTGAAGACCGGCGACGCCATCACCCGCGTGGTCCAGCCCTTCGACCGCCCCTACCTCGCCACCTTCACCGTCACCGGCCGCGAGCAGCGCAAGGTCGAGGGCGTGGCCTATCCAACGATTAAACTCGAGGTGAAGATCCGCCGGCTCGACCGGAAGACCCTCCAGCCCGGCAGCTTCAAGAAGATGAAGACCGCCACCATCTGGGTCAGCGACGACGCCTGGCGCCTGCCGGTGGAGATGCACGCCAACGTCTACGTCGGCTTCATCTCCGCCACCCTCACCCGTCGCGAGGAGCTGACCGGCACCGAGGCCCTGGGCACCCTCCCCGAGGGCATGAAGCCGTGACCCAAAACCCTGGGCACCCACGCTCTTATCAAGTCCGACAGACCTGCGCCGAAACCCAGCTTCACAGCCCTGACGACTGCCGATGCGCGCAAGCATCGTCGCCATCTTGCTCCGCAAAATGAGCGAAAAGCTGGCGCAGACACGCAGAGCTTTCGAACTCCCTAAACACCCATCCCCGCGATGCCCCCAGGCTCATCTCGACGGAGCGAGATGGCTACTTTGCTTCGCCCATCACGATGCCTTGACGACTGCCGATGCGCGCTAGCATCGTCGCCATCTTGCTCCGCAAGATGAGCGAAAAGCTGGCGCAGACACGCCAAGTTTTCGAACTGCCTAAACACCCATCCCCGCGATGCCCCCCAGGCTCATCTCGACGGAGCGAGATGGCTACTTTGCTTCGCCCGTCACGATGCCCTGACGACTGCCGATGCGCGCTAGCATCGTCGCCATCTTGCTCCGCAAGATGAGCGAAAGGCTGGCGCAGGCACCCTTCGCTTTCGAACCTCCAAAACGCCCTGCCCGGCGATGCCCCCCAGGCTCATCTCGACGGAGCGAGATGGCTACTTTGCTTCGCCCGTCACGATGCCTTGACGACTGCCGATGCGCGCAAGCATCGTCGCCATCTTGCTCCGCAAGATGAGCGAAAAGCTGGCGCAAACACGCAGAGCTTTCGAACCTCCAAAACGCCCTGCCCGGCGATGAGAGACGACCTGGGTGCAATCAAATCGATGGCCCCATCAAGCCCACAGGTTCCTCAGGACCCCATCGGGGTCCGGACATGCAGCCCAGGAGTGGACGCGCAGCGGCCTCTCCTGGGGAAAGGTGCGCATTCGCTCGCGGATTCCGATGGCGGACCCCACCGGGGTCCCGTCAGAGCCGTGTCGAAGAAGATGCGCGGCCACAGGGTTGATCGCTTGGACGGAACCCCGACGGGGTTCGTGATCGAACGGGGATCGGGCGTGATACGGGGTTCCCAGGAGAGCACTCGCTCTCGCTCGGCACTCCTGGACTGCATGACACCAGCCCCTCGGGCTTGAACATCCGCAGAGAGACCTGCCAATGGGTTTGGCAGCACCGAACATGCGAAGGAAAGCAGCCCTCTCGCTCCGTGAACCGACCGGAGGGAGATCGCCAGCCACAGGCTGCCCGAAGGGTGAGCAACGCGAGGCCAAGGAGCTGGGCGTCTGGTACGCTCAACCGTTCACGAACTTCGGGTGTTTTGCATTTCGGCGCAGGCCTTCCGCTCCTCTCGCTCCGCGAGATGAGCTGGACGTTTGGCAGGCTCATCCGTTCCGATTCCCGGGAGCCCTGCACTGCTGCGCAAGCCGTCTCTTCTCTAGTACGGATCGAGGCTTGGCGGTGACTTCTCGCGTCCCTCCAGGCGAATGTCTTTCGAGCCTCCGGCTCGGGAGGATGGAGATCGATGAATCCAGCCCTTGCTCTTTGAGCCTTGGAATTTTCTGGGTCATGGGCCCCTTTACATCGGGCATTCATTTCCCGGTGCTCTGACACGATGCCGCATCAAAGTCGGTTCGCTGTTCCGGCCATGATGCCGGATCCATGCTGCAAAAAGGCTGGGTTTCACCTCACGCCAATCCAAGGATCAAGCGGCTTGTCATCCTGGCCGAACGGGTGCAACCAGCGGGATGCGAAGCCGCGTTGTGCAGCAGGAGCTGCTGGAGACTTATCCTGATGATCATCCCGACGCCATCATCGGCCGGGAGGATCTGCTGCTGGTGAACGCGGTGATGGGCAATCATCGGTGGATGGAGAAAAAGCTGCGCACGCTTTATCAGCCGGGCTGGCACATCACGGAGATCGGCGCGGGCGACGGGTCACTGTCTCTGCGCTTTCTTGAGCAGGGCATCTGCACCGCGAAGGACCTGCATGCCTTTGATCTCGCGGGACGTCCGGCACGCTGGCCCAAGGAGGCGGCCTGGACCCAGGGCGATCTGCTGAAGCAGCCGCTGCCGGACAGCGAGGTGCTGGTGGCGAACTTGTTCCTGCATCATTTTCGTGACGAGCAGTTGAGTGAACTGGGGCGGCGCATCTCGCCAAGGACCCGGCTGATCCTGGCCGCGGAGCCGGACCGGCGCTGGATTCACACGCTGGGTGGCAAGTTCCTGTGCTGGTTGGCGGAGCTGCATCCAATCACTCGCTTTGACATGCAGGTGAGCATCCGTGCGGGCTTCCGGGGCGATGAGCTGAAGCTGGCCCTGGGCCTGGGGCCGGAGTGGCATTCGGAGGTTCGAAGCACGATCTTCGGCGCTCATCGCGTTTGTCTCCGGCGATGAACCGCCGCCATTTTCTCCAGACGCTCGCCGCCACCACGGCCGCCGTTGCTTCCACCGGCCAGGCACGGGCGGGCCAGTTCACCGGCCGCATCCGCAAGTCGCTCAAGTGGGGCATGGCGCAGAAGGCGGCCGAGGGCATGAGCCTGACGGAGGCCTTCCAAAAGCTGCGCGCCTGCGGCTTCGACGGCATCGAACCCAGTCTCATCGGGCAGGTCACCGAACAAAATGCGTCGGAATGGATCCGCGCCAGCGAGGCGAGCGGGCTGGTCATTGACGGCACCGTCGGCGGACGCGCCGAAGGCCTGGAGGCGGGTGTGGACCTGACGAAGAAGCTGGGCGGTGACTCAATGCTGGTCGTGCTGGCCTATCCGCAGGACCAGCCGCTGCAGAAGACCTGGAGCGAGGCTGTGGCCCGCATGAAGGCCGCGGCTCCCCATGCGGAGAAGCAGGGCGTGCGCCTGCTCATCGAAAACGTCTGGAACACCTTTCTGATCAGCGCCTTCGACATGGCGCGCTTCATTGACGAAGTGGGCAGCCCGGCGGTCGGCGTGCACCTGGACATTGGAAATCAGATGCGCTGGGGCGTGGCCGAGCACTGGGCGGAGGTGTTGGGCAGGCGCAGCGGCAAGCTCGACATCAAGGAATACGATCTGGAGAAGGCCATGAAGGAGGGCATGAGGAAGGGCTTCGACACGCCGTTGGGCGAGGGCAGCATCCACTGGCCGGCGGTGCGCGCCGAGCTGGCGAAGATTTCCTTCCAGGGCTGGGCGGCGGCCGAGGTGAAGGCGGGTGGCTGGGAGTACCTTGCCGACGTGGCGCGGCGGATGGACAAGGTGCTGGACCTGTGATGGCGGCGGCGTGCCGGATCAGACCGGACGCAGCACGCTCTTCACCACCTCGCCCTTGTGCATCTTCTCAAAGGCCTGGTGCCATTCGGTGACCGGCCAGACGCCGCCGATGATGGGCCTGACGTCAAACTGGCCGCTGCTGAGCAGGGCGATGACGCGCTCCCAGATCGGCCAGTTGTGGCTGAAGCTGCCCTGGAGCGTGATGTTCTTCTGCACGAGCGGGTCGATGTTGAAACCGAGCGGCTGGGGGCCCCAGCCCACCTTGCTGATCCATCCGGCGGGGCGGACGATGTCGAGCGCGATCTTGAGCGTGACGCTGGCGCCGGCGGCGTCAATGACGCCGTCGCAGCCCAGGCCGTCGCGCTGCATCGCCCAGGGCTTGGCGTCGCCGATGATGACTTCGCAGCCGTAGCTTTGGCGGGCGAGCTCAAGACGGTGGGCGTCCTGGGGCAGGCCGACGATGGCGACTTCCGCGCCGCACAGACGCGCCATGGCGGCGCAGAGGATGCCGATGGTGCCGGGACCGAGGACGACCACGCGGTCGCCGGGCTCGATGCGGGCGTTTTTGACGACGGCGTTGTAGGCGACGCAGCAGGGTTCGGTGAGGCAGGCCTGCTCGAAGGGCAGATGATCCGGCACGTGATGCAGGATGCGGCTGGGCACGCGGACGTACTTGGTCATCGCGCCGTCGACGCCATAACCAAAACCTTTGCGGGTGTTGTCCAGGTTGTAGAGGCCGCGGCGGGTCATGGGATTGTCCTTGGAGATGATCGCCGCCGTCTCTGAGACAACGCGGTCGCCCTCCTTCCAGCCCTCGACCTGACGGCCCACCTCGACGATGTGGCCGCCAAACTCGTGGCCGAGCACGACGGGATAATTCACCGGCCAGGAGTGGTCGGAGGTCCACTGGTGCAGGTCGGAGCCGCAGACGCCGACGTTGGCGACCTCAAGAAGCACGTCCTCGGGTCCGATGGACGGCTTTTCGATCTCGCGGATTTCGACGGAACCTTTTTCGGGGGCGTAGTTGACGACGGCGGCGGATTTCATGCGGGTCACTGGAGCATAGCCCGGCACCTCACGCCACCACGACAAAGAATGTGTGATTTGCGACAGGCTTACAGGCCGGCCGCCACCGCCTTGTCGATGAAGTCGGTGACCGCGCGCTCGTAGGCCAGCTCCCAGTTCGCGGTGGTGGCCGCCTGACAAACATTGCGACCATGGCCCTCAAGGGCGACCGTGCGGCCGCCGACGCCGACATCGGCCTGGATCCGTGCCTCCAGGGTGATGGCCCACATGCCTGGCGACATCCAGCCCCAGAACTGGCGGATCTTCACGCTGACCGGCGTTCCCGAGGAGCCCACGCTGTAGCCGCGGCGGGCCAGCGCCTCGGTCACGATCTCACCCATCTTGGCGGTGACGGTGCCGTTGGCCGGCAGGATGACCTCGCCCATGCCCTTGCCGTAGCCGTTGCGCTGGCGGCCGATATAGTTCTCGCGCTGAGCTGGCGTAAGCGCGGAGGCATCTCCGTCGATCGAGGGCGTGGAGGGATCCGAGGGCTGGTTTTGAAAGCTGCGTGCATCCTGCACAGAGGCGATGCGTGCCGCGCCCTTGGAGGCCGGATGCGTGCCTGCGGGTACTTTGACGGCCGCCTCCCGCTTGCCGATGACACAGCTGACGGAGGAGAGGCAGGTGATGAGAAGGAGAAGGCGGGCGGCGGGAAGCATGTTCATGACCGGCTCATGCCATCAGAGCGGGCATGAGCCGTCAATCATGAATCCTGGGAAGAACGCCGCTCACTTTGCATGTTTGAGGATGAAGTCGACGATCGGGGTTGAGTCGTCGAGGCCGTGGGGATGGTGGCCGACGCCGGGCTTGCGGATGAGCATGATGCTGCCGCCGAGAGCCTTGTAGCGTGACTCGATAAGACCGGTGTTCTCGTCCCAGGGCACCACGTCATCGGCATCTCCAAAGACATGGAGCAGGGGCACGCCCGCCTTGGCCAGGGGGGCGAGGCTGTCCACCGGATTTCCCGGGTAGGCGAGGGCGGCGGCCTCGTCCTTGAAGCCCCAGAGCTTCATCACCAGGCCCCAGTTTTTGGGGTCGCCCTTGCCTTTGCCCTTGCCGCCGGGCCAGCTCTTGAAGTCGCACACCGGCGCATCGCCATAGATGCAGGAGACCTTGTCCGGATTGGCGACGGCCCAGTTGTAGCAGTACAATCCGCCGCGGCTGAGGCCGACGAGCGCGGGCTTCTGGCTGAGGCTGTAACGGCTTGTCAGCTCAGCGTGGCACTGGTTCCAAAGCTTCACGGCATCAGGGCAGCCGAGCATGTCGTTGATCTTCATGTAGGCAATGTGGAAGCCCTTGCCGAGCAGGGCGATGTCGGGCGCGGGCTTGTGACCGAAGAACTCGCCATGCCAGACCCAGGGGCGGCCGGGTGCGGCCTGTTTTGGAGCCACCAGGGTGACTGGCTTGCCGGCGATGACGAGATCATGCTTGGGATAACCATTCCATTCACCGTTGCGGCCGGGGATTTCGATCTCGGCGGACTTGGCCAGGCGTCGCGCCTCGGCATCGAGCTCGTCGGCCTTGGCCTGAGCCTCGGCGAGCGGCAGGCCCGGGGCGACCCCGGGGCGCTTGTGGCCGACATGGCCGAGCCAGGCAGGGCGCAGGAGGGCGTGCTTTTTTTGGATCGTGGCGAGGATGGCCGCGCCGTTGACGTGGTCGGGCTTGCCGTCGGGCTTCACTGGGAGGTCCCAGGCCTTGAGGACGGCGCCAGCCATGATGAGATGACCCTCGGGGCCGGGATGGACGCCGTCCTTGGAAAAGGTGAACTGCGGGTCAGTCCGGCGTTTTTCAGCCAGGGCGGCGTTGAAGGGGCCGTGGATGTCGAGGACCTCCCAGCCTTCCTGGCGCATGCTCAGGAGCCAGTCGCTGTAGGCGTCGAGGACCTGGTTATACCCTTCGAAGGGCTTTTCATACTTGTCGAGGCCGGCGGGCAGCACGCGATTCTTGATCGGCACCGGATCGAAGACCGGCGGTGTCAGGTGAATGATGCGCGCACCGCTGGCGACGACCTTGTCATGCAGCTTCTTCATGCCGCTCTTGAAGGCCTGGAAGCGTTCTTCACCGAGGGGGTGATAGATGCCGTCGTTCATGCCGTAGCAGGCGAAGACGAGCTGGGGCCGGGTTTTTTCGAGGGCGCGGTCAAGGCGCTCGTGAAGGTCGGGACGCGGGAACTTGCCGCCGGCATGGCCTTCCTCGCTGAGGCCGCTGACAGTCTCGCTGGAGAGGCCGAGCGGAATGATCTGTTTGTCCGAATCCGGGTGCCGGGCGATGAGCGCGGCCTCGATGAACTCCACATAGGCGCCGCCCTGGGTGATGCTGTCGCCGAGGAAGAGGATGCGCTTTTCAGGCGGCAGTCCGGCGTGCAGGGCGAGGGCGAGGAGGCTGAGGAGGAGGCAGAGGGAACGGATCATGGAGGAGCGGGAGTAAACGTGTGGTGAGGGGAGGATTTACAGGCTGGAGACGTGCTCGTTGAGAAAGGCGGCGATGCGTCGTTCGGACCAGGGCTGCAGGCCGGCCTGGAAGTCGATGAAGCCGACGTGGCCTCCCTGTTCGGGCTGTTCGAGGTGGAGGTGGGGGCTCTGCGCGGCGACCGCCTCCGGGAATGAAGGCGGCGCGAGCAGCGGGTCGTTCTTCGCGCTTAACAAAAGGCATGGCAGGGCAATCCGCGGCAGCCAGGGCAGGGAGCTGGCGCGCGACCAGTAGTCGTCGGCGTCCTGGAAGCCGTGAAGCGGCGCGGTGATGCGTTCGTCAAACTCGCGGATGGTGGTCACGGCGTCGATGCCGTCGCGGCCTGCCAGGCGTTCGCGCAGTTCGGGGAAGCGGCGGGCCTTGGCGAGGGTCTTGTCCTTGAGCGACTTCAGGAAGCGGCGGAGGTAGAGGCGGTTGCGGGGATCCTCATCGAGCACCCTGGCGCTGGAGGCGAGGTCGACGGGCGAGGAGAGCGCCACGGCTGCTCGAACTGACGGATGGGGCGGGGCCTCGCCCAGGTACTTGAAGCTGATGTTGCCGCCGAGGCTGAAGCCGACGAGGGCGATGCGGCCATGGGTTTGAGCGGCATGATCCACGACGGCCCGCAGGTCGGCGCTTTCGCCGCTGTGGTAGGAACGGGCCAGGTCGTTTTCCACACCACCGCAGCCGCGGTAGTTCCAGGCCAGGACATCCCAGCCTTCGGCGGCGAGGGTGGCGGCCATGCCACGCATGTAGACCGCGTCGGCGGAGCCTTCGAGGCCGTGGCAGAGGATGGCGAGGCGGCTGGAGCCCTGCCGGTGCCAGAAGAGGCTGACGAAGTCACCGTCCGGCAGGCGCAGGCGCTCCTGCTGCCAAATCCGCCGCCGCCGGGGCAGGAGCACGGGCAGGATGGTCTGGGTGTGGCCACCGCGCAGCCAGCCCGGGGCGCGATAGCTGGAGGTCAGCAGCGGCATGGCGTCGGGCGGCCTAACCTAAAATCAGGGCAGAAAGCGTTCCGCCTGGACCAGGTCGGCCGGGAAGGTGATCTTGGGGTTGGGCGTGGTGTTCTCGACCACAAAGACGGGTTCGCCGAGGTGCTGGACGGCGGAGACTTCATCGGTGACCAGGGCGCTGTCGCGGATCACGGCCTCATAGGCGCGTGTCAGCAGGTCCCTGGCGAAAACCTGCGGAGTCTCCATGACCCAGACGCCGGTGCGGTCGATGGATTCCGTGATGCGGCCGTCCGGCTCCGTGCGCTTGATCGTCTCCGTCATGGGCCGTGCGCAGGCCACGGCGTGCTGGCTGCGGGCGGCGTGGATGCAGCGGGAGATCTGGGCCGGGTTGATCAGGGGCCGGGCACCATCATGCACGGCGATGATGTCGCTCTTCGGCGAGCACTGCTGCAGGCCGTTCCAGACGGAAAAATGGCGTTCGGAGCCGCCGGGCACGATGGCGCTGAGCTTGGAAAGCGGGTGGTTTTGGGCCCAGGCCTGAATTTCCGAAGCCACGTCGTCACCGGTGACCACGATGATCTCGTCGATGTCCCCGCAGGCCTGAAACTCCTCCAGGGTGCGCAGCAGGACGGGCGCTCCGGCCAGTTCGGCGAGGAGCTTGTTGAAGCCCATGCGCCTGCTGCTGCCGGCGGCGACGATGATGGCGGAGGTCATGGTGCGGGCGTGCCTGCTTACTGGAGACGCTTGGCGACCTCGGAGGAGAGAGCGCGGTTGTCGGCGCGTCCGGCGGCGCGTTCCTGGAGCACCTTCATGACACCGCCCATGTCCTTCTTGGTGGTGGCGCCGAGCTCGGCGATGACGGCCTCGACCAGTTTCACGAGGTCATCGGCGCTCATGGCGGCGGGAAGGTACCTTTCCAGCACGGCGATCTCCGCCTTCTCGGTGTCGGCGAGGTCCTGGCGGCCGGCGCCTTCATAGCTGGCGACGCTGTCCTGGCGCTTCTTGATCTCCTTGCGGACGACGGCGATGGAATCGGTGTCATCCAGCTCACCCTCGGCGCCGAACTTTTCGATGGCGGCGTACTTGATCGCGCTCTTGAGGCCGCGGATGACGTTGAGGGCGACGGTGTCCTTGGCCTTCATGGCCGTTTTCATGTCTTCGACGATCTGTGCGGAGAGGGGCATGGCGGGGTGGTGGGGAGGGTTGGAAGGGAAGGCCGCATACTGGCGTGCTGGCGCGGCTTGTCCACCATGCAGGAACCGGCCCGAGGTCCGCGTGACGTGCCCCGGGCTTTCCGGGGCCCTGTTCAGGAATAACCGAAAGTGCCGCCAGTGATGTGGAATCCGCCCGCCGCTTGCAAGGCGGAGGTCTCAGGCCTAGATGCGGTGCAATGCTTGATTATGCCAGCATCCTGACGGTGGTCCTGCCCGTGTATCTCACGATGGCGGCGGGCTTCACGATGCGGAAACGGCGTCTGCTCACGGATGAGGTGGACGCCGGGGTGATGCGGCTGTGCGTGAGCCTGCTGACGCCCTGCCTGATCCTGGAGCGCGTGGTGGGCAATGAGTCGGTGATGAAGCCGCTGCCGGTGCTGGTGGCGGCTGGCCTGGGGTTTGCGCTGGTGGCCTTCGGGATCGCCCTGTCGTATTTTGCCGCCCCGTTGATCGGTCTGCAGACGCACGAGGGCAGGCGCAGCTTTGCGGTTTCCTCCGGGCTGCAGAACTACGGCTTCGTGGCCATCCCGATCGTCACCGCGCTGTTCCCTGACAAGGGCACCCTGGGCGTGCTGTTCACCTTCACGCTGGGTGTGGAGCTGGCCTGCTGGACGGCCGGCGTGGGCCTGCTGACCGGCCTCGGCAACGCCCCCTGGAAGCTTGCCCTGAACCCGCCGGTGCTGACGATCCTGTTCTCGCTGCTGCTGAACTTCACCGGCCTGCATGTCCACATGCCCGAGGTGGCGCACCGGACCTTCAGCATGATCGGCGCCTGCGCGGTGCCACTGGCGGTCATCATCATCGGGGCCTCCATCGCCGACATCTGGGGCCAGGAAAGGATGAGCTGGTCCGTGGCCGTGCTGTCGCCGGTCCTGCGACTGGCGGTCATCCCCCTGGCCTTCCTGGGCGCCGCCTGGCTGCTGCCGCTCACCACGGAGCTGAAGCGCATCCTCGTCGTCCAGGGGGCGATGCCGAGCGCGGTGTTCAGCATCATGATCGCGCGTCACTACGGCGGCCACGCGCCGACGGCCGTGCAGTGCGTGCTTTCCACCACCCTGGTCAGCATGGCGACCACGCCGCTGGTCATCTCCTGGGCCCTGAAAACCCTCGGCCTCTGAACCATCCTCCGCCCCCTGCCTAACTCCATGTTTGATCACCACGAAGAAGATGACGCCGGCTCAGCTGAGCTTTCGCCCCTGATGCATGCCATCGTGCCCAAGCTGGCGCTCTGCCGGATTCGTGAATACGATCCCGAGGACCTGGAGGCCTGCGTCGAGGTCTACCGTTCCAACGAGCCGGACCTGCTGCCGGCCGAAGGCCTGGACTCCTTCACCGCCTTCCTGGAGGGTGGCACGTCCTACATGCTGGTGATCGAGCATGCGGGGGATGTCATCGGCTTCGGCGGGCTGGAGCTGGTGGGTGATTCGGACACGGCGCTGCTCAGGCATGGCATGATCCACCGGGAGTATCACCGGCGCGGCTTTGGCACCACGCTGCTGGCGGCTCGCATCGCCCTGCTGGAGACGGATGAGCGGCCTCTGGAGCTTTGGATGGGTGCGCCTCCGGCCTCGGTGCCCTTCTACGGGCGCTTTGGCTTCAAGCTGGAACGCGTGCATCCCGGGGCCACCGGCGGCGGGGCAGGCCACACAGCCATGTTTTCCCTGATGATTGAGCCGCAGGACATCCTGGACGTGCGCGACGCCCTCGAGGAGCGGGAAATCCGGATCGAGCTGAACGAGGAGACGGACGCGGAGGACGACCTGGACGAGGAGGCGGATTGACCGCGGCTCACCAAGGATGCCGTCCGATTCAGGATTGACCCGGGCACGGCGCATTCAGTAGCCTTAGGACCAGGCATTAAAATCGCCCGCTCCGGCAGGCCTAACCTAAGGTAAGGAAAGGCAGGCCGTTCTGGCAGGGCACCCAACCCGCCGATCCTGTCATGCGTTTCATCAAGGCCTCAGGGGTTCTTGCCCTGCTCGTTCTCATCGTCGCCGTCGCCGTCTTCTTCCACCTCACTAGGCCAGGGCAGGGGGGGCAGATGGCGGAATCCGTTTCACGTGCGGGGTCTCAGAAGACGCCGGTGGCGCCCGTCCGGCTGCCGGGCGCTGACCAGGTCCGGAGTGAGAAGGCGATGAATCCGCCGCCGTCGCCCGATGCCCTGGTGGAGTTTACGGAGTGGACCCGGGCCTACCTGGCCTCACCAGAACCTGATCCCGCCCTGATTGCCGAGGGGGTGAGGCTGGCGGAGCAAAGGCGGCCCGTGTTCAAGCAGCTCATCATGGAGAACCCTCGCCAAGCCATCCAGCAGGCGGTGCCGATGGTGGTTCGGCAAAAGCTTCCGGCGGAGGTCGTCAGCCTTCTGGAAAAGCGGCTCAACGAGGTGGGTGCGCTGCGGGTCATGCAGGGGGTGCCCTTGAACCCGGAGGACCCGCCCGTGCCGACCTACCGCGAGGTGGAACTTCAAAAAGGCGGCACCTACCGTGCCTATGTCTACGGCGATCGTGAGCAAAGGCTGACCTGGACGGCGGGTGCGTTTGTGAACGGAGTGGCGATGGATTCGGAGTTCGCGATCAGCGATGAGCCTACCCGGCGGCTGGAGGTCGGCGAGCGGCTGCCGGAGGGCAAGCCGGTGGTGTCGAACTGTCCGGTATCCGGCAAATTTGTGTTGGAGCCGGAGGACGTGCCTGAAGAAGTGCCGGAAAGCCTGGCGGCGGTGGAGACACCGGTGGAGATCATCACGTTCTGCGACGGCTCGCACATTGCGATTCAAAACCAGACCATCCTTTATGGCGAGGGAGTCACGGGCGGCTCGTTCGCCTTTTCCGGCATCCTGCCCTCCACGCCGACGCCCTCCCTCGGCCAGGTGAAGGTGCTGGCGATGAACGTGACCTACGCGGACCAGAACGCGCTGCCCTCCACCGAGGCGCAGCTTTACGCGACGCTGAGGGACGTGGCGGATCATTACTCCAAGGCCTCCTACGGCCGTCTGTCGCTCGTCGGCGTGGTGACGCCGCCGATCAAGCTGCCGCATTCCGAGGCCTGGTATGTGAACCGGGACACCAGCAATGGCGGCGACATCGGCGGCACCGGCATTTCCCACAGCGACGCGCGCAACGAGGCTCGCAAGCTGGGTTTTGACCCGAACGACTATGACTGCGTCGTCATGCGCCACAACGGCGGCCCGGGCAGCTATGGTGGCCTGGCGGGCGGCAGCACGGTCTGGTGCCGCAGTGACAGCGTCAGCCTCTGGGCCCATGAGATCGGCCACTGCTTCGGCCTGGGGCATTCGAACTTCTGGGACACGGCCGGCACCAGCAGCATCGGCAACGGCGCCAATGACGAGTATGGCGACAGCTTCGACGTCATGGGCGAGGCGAGCACCCCGCCGGGTCATTACAACGCCCAGGCAAAGAACCAGATCCGCTGGCTGGCATCGAGCTTCCTTCAGCCGGTGACGCAGAGCGGCCTCTACCGCATTCATGCGTTTGACCAGGGGGCGCTCGATGCGTCCAAGCGCTATGCGCTCACCATCCAGAAGGATGCGCAGCGCGTCTACTGGGGCATGGTGCGTTCGCTCTTTGACTCCAATCCCTTTGCCAAAAACGGCCTTGTGTTTGGCTGGCGCTTCCCGAACGGCAGCGGCGGCAACTTCCAGCTCATCGACACGACCAACGGCTCGCCCTATGGCAAGACGGATGCCCCCGTTTCGCTGGGCGCGACCTTTTCGGATTCGGAAAGCGGCGTCCATGTGACGACGGTGGCGGCGAACGACTCGCCCCGTTATCTGGACGTGCAGGTGAACCTGGGCTCCTTTGCGGGCAACCAGCGGCCGACCCTGGCCCTTGCCGCGAGCGCGGAGGTGGTTCCGCTGAACGGCACGGTGACCTTCACGGCCACGGCGGCGGATCCGGACGGCGACCCGCTGGCCTTCAACTGGCAGCACTTCGGCGGCGGCACGCAGATCGTCTCCCCGAATTCCAACGTGATCACACGGCAGTTCACGACCGCGGGAACCTATGTTGTCACCTGCACCGTGAGCGACATGAAGGGCGGCACGGTGACCCGCAGCAAGCTCATCACCGTCGGCAGCGCCTCCACCTTCACCATCAGCGGGCGTGTCACCCTTCAGGGAGCGGGCCTTCAGGACGTGGTGGTGACGGCCAACAACGCCAACGGCGTCATCACGGACGCGGACGGCTACTTCGTGATTCCCAACCTCAGCGCCAACACCTACACGCTCACGCCGCTGCTCTACGGCTACTCGTTCAGCGAGCTGTTCAACAACAACATCACCGTCGGTCCCAGCTTTTCCGGGGCGGCCTTTGAGGCCACGCCGCAGAGCGTGGTGACGATTGCCGCCCTCACCCCCGGCGCCAACGAGGCCGCGCCGGTTTCACCCGGCACCTTCCGCCTGACGCGCACCGGCGACGCCTCACAGCCGCTGCTGGTGAATGTGAACCCGGCCCTGGGCACGGCGGTCAAGGGCCTGCCCGGGCCGCCGGCAACCAATGATTATTACTTCCTGCCCGACTATGCCGCCGGGTCGCAGGGTTACAGCACCTTCACGATTCCTGCGGATTCGACCACCCTCGACATCGTGGTGACGCCCTCGGAGGATGCCCTCAGCGAAGGGCCTGAAACGGTCATCCTGCAGCTCACGCCGGGCAACGGCTACCTCGTGGGCACGGCATCGTCGGCGACGGTGGTGATCGCGGATGACGACACCAGCCTGCCCAAGGTCAGCCTTGCGGCCACACGCAACTCAACCCTCGAAAACCTCGTGGACCCCGCCCTGTTCACGGTGACGCGCACCGGGGCCACGGACCAGCCCCTGAGCGTGAGTTATGCCGTCAGCGGCACGGCGGCGGCCGGCAGCGATTTCACGGCGCTGGGTGGCAGCGTCGTCATTCCGCAGGGCGCCGCCAGCGCGGTGGTGGAGGTGGTGCCGGTGAACGATTCCATTTCCGAACCTCTGGAGACGGTGACGCTCACCCTGACGACAAACGCGGCCTACATTGTTGATCCGACGGCGCAGGCAGCCACGGCCTCGCTTTATGATGATGACATGCAGACCGTGAACGTCACCGCGAGCGACCCAGACGCTTTGGAGGTGGATCTGAGCGTCCCGGGAGCTGTGGCGGACACAGGTACGTTTTTGATCACGCGCAGCGGTGACACCAGCCAGCCTCTCACGATTTATTATGCGTTCTCCGGAGTCAACGGCAGCGGGGTGATGGCGCTGCACGGGGTGGATTTTGACTGGATGCCAGGACTGGTTCAAATTCCCGCAGGCCAGACCTCGGCGTCCGTGACCATCGTGCCGCGCTTTGATTCGCTGGGCGAGGGCGTGGAGCGCTGCGTGCTGCATCTGGGGGCGAACGCCACCA
>JBIJBP010000226.1:0-5129 GCA_044345155.1 Prosthecobacter sp.
ATTTCGACGTTGCCGCAGAGCTGGTGCAGGAGGTGGCCGAACTCGTGGAAGACGGTGCAGACCTCGTCATGGGTGAGCAGGGCGGGCCGGCCGTCCACGGGCGGGGTCATGTTGCCGCAAATGAGGCCGAGGTGCAGGCGGCGGTCGTGCTCGCCATAGGGCGGGCTGCCCATGCGCAGGTAGTTCATCCAGGCGCCTCCGCGCTTGGAGTCACGCGGATGCCAGTCGGCGTAGAAGGAGCCGATGTGGACGTTCTTTTCGTTGCGCACTTCGTAGAACTTCACCTCGGGATGCCAGACCTCGACTGGGCCCTCCTGGGTGGGGCGGCTGCTGGCGGCTCCTGTTTCACCGACGGGGATGAAGATGGTTTCGCGGGCGGTGATGCGCAGGTCGAAGACCTTTTCGGCGAGGTCAAACATGCCCTTGAGCACGCGGTCGAGCGGGAAGTAGGGGCGCAGCTCCTCCTCGTCGAAGTCATAGGCGGCCTTGCGCTGTTTCTCGGACCAGTAGGCGACCTCCCAGGGCTGCAGGAGGTCGGCCTTTTGCCCTGCGGTATCGGCCTTGAACTCCTGGAGTTGGATGGTTTCGCGCTGGAAGGCGGCGGCGACCTTGGCGTGGAGGTTTTCGATGAAGGCGAGGGCGTTGGCGCCGTTTTTCGCCATGCGCTGCTGGAGCACGAGGTCGGCGAAGTCCTTTTTGCTTAGCAACTGGGCTTTTTCGTGGCGGAGCCTGAGGATTTTCCAGACGAGCCCGGTGTTGTCGTGCTTTTCACTGCGGCCGATGCCGGTGGTGCCTTCCCAGACGGCGCGGCGCAGGCTTTCATCCTCGGCATACTCCATGACGGGGATCATGGACGGAGCCTTGAGGGTGAAGCGGTACTGCGGGGCGCCCTCGGTGCCGTGGCCCTTGGCGGCGGCGTCGGCGCGGGCGGCGTCGATGGCGCTCTGGGGCAGGCCCTTGAGGCGCTCGATGTCGGTGATGATCAGTTCCCAGGCGTTGGTGGAGTCGAGGACGTTTTCCGAGTATTTCTGGGTGGCCTGGGAGAGTTCGGACTCCAGTTCTTCCAAGCGTTTCTTCTTGTCTGGAGGCAGGTCGGCGCCGGCCTGTCGGAAGTCCTCCATCTTTTCCTGAAGGGCGCGTTTTTTCAGCGGTGGCAGGTTCCTGGCGTCCTCGGTCTTGCTGTAGGTTTCCAGGAGGTCCCAGAGGTGGTCGTTGAGGGGGATCTTGGCGAAGAACGAACTGACCTGCGGCAGCATGGCGTTGTGGGCTTCACGCAGGGCGGGGGAGTTGCAGAGGGAGTCGAGGTGCGTCACCAGGCCCCAGGCTTCGTTGAGGGGGCGCGTAGCTTCGTCGAGGGCCAGGATCACGCTGTCGAAGGTCATCTTGCCGCGGTCCTGTTCGCTGACGTGTTCGATGGCGGCCTCGGCCTTCTGGATCGCCTGGCGGATGTCCTCCTGGATGTGGGAGGGGGCGAGGGTGGACCAGCGGATGTGGAAGTCCTGGGTGAGGAAAGGCGAAGCCATGATGGAGCGGGGGGAGCGCGATTATGGCGTTCGTAGGGGCGGTCGCAAGAGGGCGAATGCGGAAACGCTTTCCATGTCCAGGGTGAACGCGGGCCAAGGCTGTGGAATCCTTGAGACAGGATTCATTGGGTTAGAAAAACCTGTGAATCCATTCACGAGGGCTTGGTGCGGCTCTCGATTTACGCTATCCAGGGGTCAGCCCTGGTTCATTCTAGTCCACTTTGACCCAGGGCAGGCGCAGCTTGGCGAGATAAATGGAGGCTTTGCCTTCATGAGAGGAGTAGTAGCTGACCCAGAGGTGTTTGTCCTGCCAGACCAGGCCGGGGTAGCTGCAGTCGCCGCCGCTGGGTAGTTCGATCAGCGGGGTGAGAGAGGTGGGCGTCATGGTGAACAGCACCATGTGGGCTCCCGGGGTGGCGCCCCGGCCGCGCGATCCTGCGATCAGGCTGCCGTCGGGGAGCTGGATGAAGTTCTGTCCCTGGACGACGATGGGCAGCGGGCTCCACTTCCACTCGCGGTAGGGGGCGCTGGCGCTGCCGATGTAGCCCAGCTTGTCGGCGGCTTCACGGCGCACCAGGGCCAGGGCGCTGCCGTCCTTGAGGAAGCGCAGGGTGGTTTCGTTAGGCTGGCCGGGCACCTGCATGAGGGAGGAGAGCTGCCAGACGGAGCCGTCGCCGCTGGTATAGGATTTCAGGGACCACTCGGCCTCCGGCTTGGGGCCGCCGGTGGTAGGGAACATGTTGAAGGAGACCCCGTAGAGCTTCTGGTCAGCCGGGTTGACCGCGCAACGCCAGAGGGTGTCGCCTTCCGCGAGGAGCTTCTGGGGCGGCGTCCAGATCTTGCCGTCGGTGGTGGTGGCATAGCGCGGGCGTCGGCTTTTCACGGCCGTGCCTTCATAAACCACGCCGGTGCAGAGCAGATAAAGGCGCTTGCCGTCGGGGGTCACCTCCAGCTTGGGGTCACGCAGATCAGTGTCCTTTTCGGCGATTTCGGCATAATCCACCCAGTTGCCGCCGGTGGAGGAGATCAGGATGCGCACCTTGCCATTGCTGCCAAAGGCGCTGTCGGCCTCGCGGAAGCAGCAGAAGAAGAGGTTTTTGAAGCGGGTGAGGTCTGTGAAGCCGTTGTGGGGGGCCTTGTCCCAGATTTTGTTCACGGAAACGATCTCCGCCTGCTGCTGGGCGGTGACGGTGTGGGTGAGGCAGAGGCTCAGGAGCGTGAGGAGGAAGCGTTTCATGAGAATGGGGGCGCGGCGTCAGAATTCAGAGCACTGGCAGGACGAACGGGCAACCGCTGGATTGCAAGCTGCCGGGCGAAGAAACGCCGCAGCCGTCTTGACCTTTGACGCCGGGGACGGTTTTCAGCTAAGAAACATACCTTTCTGAATCTCCAATGACCGCTCTCATGCCGACTCTGCGTGCCGACAAGTGGCTGCATCATGTGCGGGTGTTCAAGACGCGCAGCCTTGCCTCGCAGGCCTGCACGAAGGGAAACGTCACCCTGGGTGAGCAGGTGATCAAGCCGTCGCGTGACCTTAAGGCGGGCGATGTAGTGGAGGTGGTGAGGGGTGACCTGCGCCTGCGGCTGAAGGTGCTTGGGCTTCCGCCTCAGCGGCTGGGAGCGCCCCGGGTGGCGGAGTTTTGTGAAAACCTGACACCTGAAGAATGGATCCTGAAGGCGGCGGAACTGCGTCGTCAGCGTGAGCTGGAAACGCCGCGTGCCCATGAAATCGTGGCGCGGCCTGACAAACGCCAGATGCGCCAGCTCCGTGCCTGGCTGGATCAGGAACAGGGCGGCTGACAGGAGCATGGGCTCGCGGAGCTCCGACTCCGCAGCAAGGAGGCGGCCCTGTGCGTGCGGCAGGTCTCAGCGGCCTGCATTCACACGAAGAAGGGCTGGAGACAGCGAAGGGGGTGCTAGCTGGAGAGGGATGTGCCCTGCGCTCGTGCCACCTGCGGATTTGGAATTGGAAATCCGCGCTCCGTCCGATCCTCTTGCTAACGTGCCGTCACGATGATCGCGGCAGCGCTGGAGCGCGGAGTTCCGACTCCGCAGCAAGAGGGTTCGGCCACAACCTTTCGAAACCTCCCCTCCACCTGCCTCAGCACGATGAAGTGGCCGAAGACTCCGAAGGAAGCGACGACTGAAACCGGACTAGCCTGTGCTCGTGCCAGCTGCGGATTTGGAA
Organism: Prosthecobacter sp.; assembly: GCA_044345155.1. GTDB lineage: Bacteria > Verrucomicrobiota > Verrucomicrobiia > Verrucomicrobiales > Verrucomicrobiaceae > Prosthecobacter. The sequence goes on from JBIJBP010000226.1 coordinate 3,712, forward strand.
ATCCGCGCTCCGTCCGATCCTCTTGCTAACATGCCGTCACGATGATCGCGGCAGCGCTGGGGCGCGGAGTTCCGACTCCGCAGCAAGAGGGTTCGGCCACAACCTTTCGAAACCTCCCCCCCACCTGCCTCAGCACGATGAAGTGGCCGAAGAGTCCGAAGGATGCGACGACTGGAACCGGACATAGCCTGCGCTCGTGCCAGCTGCGGGTTTGGAAATCCGCGCTCCGTCCGATCCTCTTGCTAACATGCCGTCACGATGATCGCGGCAGCGCTGGGGCGCGGAGTTCCGACTCCGCAGCAAGAGGGTTCGGCCACAACCTTTCGAAACCTCCCCTCCACCTGCCTCAGCACGATGAAGTGGCCGAAGAGTCCGAAGGAAGCGACGACTGGAACCGGACATAGCCTGCGCTCGTGCCAGCTGCGGGTTTGGAAATCCGCGCTCCGTCCGATACTCTTGCTAACATGCCGTCACGATAATCGCGGCAGCGCTGGAGCGCGGAGTTCCGGCTCCGCAGCAAGGAGGCGGCCGTGTGCGTGCGGAAGATCTTTGCCGCCTGATTCAGGAGATGAAGAGGTTGGAATGCTGCGAGGTGCCGCTCCGCGATTCAGCAACTCGAATTCTTGGTTTTCCTTGTGAGGCCCCCGGGCGACCTGTCCGCTGCTTCAGAGGTGAGAGTCGTTGAACAGCGCTTCATGGGTGAGGAAGCCCAGGCTATTTCCGACAAGGCTTCGGTGACTTTGAAGATGGCGTGAAAGCAGTCCGAAGATGACTTAGATCCAGTCTTCCAGCAATCCGAAGTCGCTGTGCTTTGTCGGTAGAACTGCCGACATGACAAAATGAGTTCGCTGAGCCAGCTGATCTGCTTCGCTGAAACGCGATCCATCAACGAAACCGAATCATCACTCATCCATTCATGCATTCTCTGGATTCAAGCGCCCGTTCATCATCGGCTTTGTCGATGGATCTTCCTGTCGTTGAAACATCTGTGCCCCGTCATGTCGAGCGCCGCTGGCAGAAAGGCAGCCTGCCAGCGTTGTTTATTCTGGGGCTTTTTCTGCTCGGAACCCTTGCCGCCAACGCTGATGACCATGGCAACACTCTATCCACAGCGACTGCTGTCAATGTGCCAAGCGTGACCGGTGGAGCGATTCAGCTCGCTGGTGATCAGGATTACTTTCGATTTACGATCACAAGCACGCAAAACATCATCGCCACCACAACGGGGACTACAGACACTTTTGGCACGCTGATGGATTCAGCCGGCGCGATGCTTGCTTTTAATGACAATTTGCTCTGTAGAAACCATTTCCCAAGGAGGCTAACTGCTGGTATGCCGTAAGGCATGAGCAGCAAGATAGAAAAGGTTGCGCAATTGTCGATGAAGTTGGGAACCAAGCACTTGTCCGACTACGGCT
>JBIJBP010000118.1:0-16426 GCA_044345155.1 Prosthecobacter sp.
CCTCCCTGCGCTCAGCCCTGGAACGCCTTCGCAATGGTGGAGCCGTCAATGGCATCCTCCTGGGCTGGAGACGACAGGTCCTCATCAACGCCCTGCCCTTTGAAGAATTCCGGGCTGAAAAGCTGCTGCTGGCCACCCACGACCTCCGGGACCACTTCAGCAGTGGCGGCGACCGCCTGGCACACACCTTTTGGTTTGGCTTCGAGTCCTGCCACGCACTGGTCATCTACCGGGGCGAATGCACCCTGGTCATCCTTCATGTGCGCGCCGAGGAGGCGGATTTTCTGCGCCGTGCCGGCCAGGCGTTTCTGGAGGACTGCCAGTTGCTGATCGACGACCTTCTCACGTCTTCCTCCCCGGTCGAAGCCTCTACCCACGGTCTCAAGGCCGGGTTTCTTTGACCTTCAGGCACCTGCTCCCACAGCCCATGGGAGGAGTTCCGACGCCCCTGGCACAAACTGATTGCCGCCGGAGCTTTTCCGCATCATTCAGGCTTCCCGAACGTTCTCCTTTGTCGTGAATCCCTCACCCAAAAAATCCAATATGACCTGGCTTACCTTTGCCCTCCTCACCGTGCTCTCCTGGGGCGTCTATGGCGTCATCCTCCACAAAGGCCGCGGCTACATGCCGATGGGCCCCGAAACTCCGCACGCAGGGCTGAAGGCCTTTCTCTTTGTCTGCATCGCCTACGCCCTGATCGGGATCGTCTCCGCCCTGGTGCTGAAGGCACGCGGCTCCAACTGGTCCTTCACCAGCACCGGCATCTCCTGGAGCCTGGTTGCCGGCGTGGCAGGCGCCCTCGGTGCACTCACCCTCGTCCTGGCCCTCGGCGCCGCCTCCCCGATTTACAAGGGAGCCGCCGCTGCCGCAGTCATGCCCATCGTTTTTGCCGGAGCCCCCGTGGTGAACACCATCACCGCCATGCTCATCCACCCTCCCGAAGGCGGCCTGAAATCCATTCCCATGCCCTTTATCGCCGGCTGCATCCTGGCCGTCGGAGGCGCCTTCCTGGTCGCCAAATACGCCCCCTCCAACACCGGTGGCGGAGCCGCCCACAAGCCTGCGGCCGCCGAACCCGCGAAACATTGATCCCCGCCAGGCCGCACCTCCCCCGGCATGAGGACTCCTACCAGCCCTCGTCAGCTCTTCCAGATGCTCGACTCGGGCCGCATCACCCGTGAGGAGTTCCGTGCCCGCATGGCCGAATGCGCCGGGGAGATCATCGACGAAATGCAGGAAGACCACCTGAACCCGGTGGCCGCCTTCATGGAACAGATGCTGAGCCGCCGCGCCGCCTCCAAGCTCCTGCGCAAGCATGAGGAAGCCCTGATTCGGGAGGTGCTCCAGGCCCTCTCAGAAGTGGAGGATTTTGCCCCCGCCCGCTGGCTCTGGAACGCCGCCCACCCCCACATGCCCCTGCACGCCTTCTTTCGCAGCAAGCGCGAGCCAGTTTTCCGGGTCGTCCTGCTTGATGCCATGCCCCAGCTCATCGCCGTGACCGTCGAATACGGCACGCCCGGCATGGACGGCCTGGTCCGTGAAAACCTGCGCCTGCGCCGCGACCGACGGGGCCGGCTGGGGTTGGAGCGTCGCCAGCTTGTTCCTGATTGATGAGCAGCCAGCCGCCGTTTTAGGGCTCGACTTGGCAAATTCCCTCTGATGAAGTTAAGCTTGGTTCGTTAAGGAACATCCCGTGATCATCATGAAACCTGTCCTCCTGCTCCCGCTCCTTGCCTGCACACCCATACTCCAGGCTCAAAATGCGAGCCCGCCCCCCTCTCCCGAACCGGCCAAGCTGACCGAAGCCCAGGTCTCCAACGTTCTCAGCCAGCTTCAGGACCTTGAAAAAAACATCCTGGCCCAGCGCAACAGCAACCTTTCTTCCATCCTCGCCAAGCTTAACGACGCCATCGCCAGCGATCAGGCCGCCGTCAAGTTCTACACCGACTGCGACGTGCTGGTGAACAGCGAACGCAAGGAGGGCACCAAGGCCGAGGCACGCCAGCGGGCCGAGCAGATCGAACGCGCCATGGACCGCAGCAAGAGCAAGGGAGGTGGCGGCGGCGGCCCCAGCGACGACGAAGGTGAAATGGGCCTGGCCCTGCGCCTCGGCCTTCGTTATCTCATCCTCACGCTCGAGGCTCATGAGGCCAAGGAGGAGGATTTCAAGAAAATGGCCCCCAAGCTCCAGGCCTACATCCAGGACCTTGTTGCCGCCGCACCCAAGCTCAAGGGACGTGCCATGAACAACCTGGTCCGTGTCGGCAGCAATGGCAGCCCTGTGGTCGAGGCCTTCCAGCTGGACCGTTTCCTCAACAGCCAGCATTGGAGCCGCAGCTCGGTGGATTTCGGCAGCATGTACGAACAAACTTTGTTCTATCTTGCCGAGGAGGAGGCCAAGGACTCCCTCCCCGGGTTGTACGACAGCCGCATCAACTCCGAAGCCGCCTTTCGCAAGGAGCAGATGCCAGCCCCCGAATACTCACTCTGGCTCCAGGGCGAATTTCCAGCCCTGCGCTGGCAGCGAGCCATCTACCTCTATAAAAAAGGCAGCTCCCCGATCCAGGCCATGGGTGACATGCTCAAGGTGATCAAGGAATTCCCCGGCCACGCCGACGCCCCCAAATGGGTCGCCGAACTGCGCACCCTGGTCAATGAATCCTCCGCCGTGCCCGCAACCAGCGCTGCCGACAAACCAGGAACCAACTGATCATGGGCAGGCTCCTCCGCAGTTTCCGCTGTGCCTTTTCAGGCATTGGCTGGGCCTTGCGGACCCAGGCAAACCTGCGCATCCACGCCGCAGCCACCCTCACTGTCATCGCCCTAGGGCTGATCGATAAGCTCGCCACCTGGGAATGGTGCGCCATCCTTGGCTGCATCGCCCTGGTCTGGTGCGCTGAGCTTTTCAACACCGCCCTGGAAATCCTCTGCGACCGCATCACCACCGAACCCGACGAACACATCCGCCGGGCCAAGGATGCCGCCGCCGGAGCCGTGCTGGTATGCGCCATCTTCAGCGTCATTGTCGCTCTTTGGGTGTTTTTTTGAAACCAAAAGAATGAACAGCGAGGTTTGCGGCGGCCCAGGAAGACCTCATTTTTTTGTTTTCAGACTCCCTCAGCCGACTAAAGAGCCTGCCCCCACCTCCTGCCATGCTCAATCCCCGTTCCTCGCTCCTGATCGCCGCCCTCGCCCTGCCGGCTGCTGCGGCTGACAAAGTGGACTTCAACTCCCAGGTGAAGCCCATCCTCGAAGCCGCCTGCACCCACTGCCACGGCGCTGAAAAAGACAAGGGCGACTTCCGTCTGCACACCCGGGAGGACATGGTCAAGGGCAATGAAAACGGCCCCGGCCTCACCCCCGGCGACCTCAAAAAAAGCGCCATCTACACCACCCTGATCCTGCCTCACGATGACGACATGGTCATGCCACCGGAAAAGGAAGGCCTGCTCGACAAGTCACAGATCGAGGTCATCAAGGCCTGGGTCGAGCAGGGGGCCGACTGGCCTGCGGGCGTCACGCTTGCCGTCAAGCCGCGCATCGACTTCGTGAAGCACATTCAGCCGATCCTTGAGCAGAACTGCGTCAGCTGTCACAACCCCGAAAAAGACAAGGGCGACTGGATTCTCAGCACCCGCAAGCAGGCCTTCGAAACCGGCGAAAACGCCCCCAACATCGTCCCCTTCAACCTCGAGAAGAGCGCCATTTATCACCTCACCACCCTGGCCGAGGATGAAGATGACCTCATGCCCCCGAAGAAAAGCGGCGGCCCCCTCAAGAAGGAGGAGATTGCCATGCTCAAGGGCTGGATCGAACAGGGTGCCGTCTGGCCTGACGACATCAAGCTTGTCGCCAAGGAAAAGGCCGCCGTCGCCACCAACAACCCTGACACGATGGAGCTCGTGAAGAAGATCCACGCCTTCATCGTCCAGACCTCCAAGGAAAAGCAGGAGTCGGAGATGAAAAACTACGACACCAAGGTGCCGAAGACCGGAGCCCCCTACTCCATGGTCGCCATCAAGGGCGGCGAGTTCATGCTTGGCAGCCCCGCCGCTGAAGCCGGCCGCGCCGACGACGAAGGCCCGCAGGTGAACGTCAAGATCAAGCCCTTCTGGATGGGCAAGTTCGAGGTCACCTGGGATGAGTATGAACCCTTCCAGCTCACCAGCGAAGGCCGCAACAAGGACGGCAGCCGCAAGGTCTGGGCCGCAACCGACAAGCCCGAGGACCTCATCTCCCAGCCCACCCCGCCCTACCAGCCGATGGATTTCGGCATGGGCCGCAACGGCTTCCCCGCCATCTGCATGACCCAGCATGCCGCGAACAAATATTGCCAGTGGCTCTCCGCCCAGACAGGCCATTTCTACCGCCTCCCCACCGAGGCCGAGTGGGAATACGCCGCCCGCGCCGGAACCAAGACCGCCTACTTCTTCGGCGACGACGCCTCCAAGCTGAAGGAATATGCCTGGTTCTTCGAAAACGCCCCCAACTTCCAGTACAGCCTCGTTGGCAAGCTCAAGCCCAACCCCTGGGGCCTGCATGACATCTACGGCAACGTCTGTGAGTGGACGCTCGACCAGTACCTGCCTGACAGCTTCAAGACCATCGCCAGCCTCGGCGGCGACAAGTGGATCCCCTCCAAGACCCCCTACCCTCATGTCGCCCGCGGCGGTCACTACGACGACGATCCTGAAATGTGCCGCAGCGCCGCCCGCCGAGCCTCCGAGCCCGGCTGGAAGCAGCAGGACCCCCAGCTTCCCAAGTCCATCTGGTACCTGACCGACGCCACCTGGCTCGGCTTCCGCATCGTCCGCCCGCTCGAAATCCCGACGGTCGAGGAAATGTTCGCCGCCTGGAACAACGGCGTCGCGAAGGAATAACCTGGTTTGTTTTCTGACGAAGCCGGGCAAGCCCCGTTGCTTCATGATTCCCCCTGGTCATGGTGTGCGTAACTGCCACCATGACCTTTTTTCATTTCATCCTCGCCTCCGCCAGGCACTACTGGCGCGGTCATCTGGGCCTGCTGCTCGGCGCGTTCCTGGCATCCGCCATCCTGAGCGGCTCGCTCCTGGTCGGTGACTCCGTCCGCGCCAGCCTGCGCCGGGTTGCGGAGCTGCGACTCGGCAAGGTTCAGTCCGGCCTGCTGGGCGGCGACCGCTGGTTCACCGCAGACCTGGTGAAAAAATCCGGGGCCGAACCGGTCATCATCGCCGTCGGCTCCACCGCCAGCGCCAGTGGCAAGGCCCGCGTCAACGGCACCCAGATCCTCGGTGTGGATGCCGGCTTCTGGAAGCTCTCCTCCAGCGGCAGGGCGCAGACCTTCGCCCGCAGCGAGGTGCTCGTGAACGAACCGCTGGCCCGCAGGCTCGGCATCCAGATTGGCGACACCGTCATCGTCCGGCTCGAACGTCCCAGCGCCATCTCGCGCGACGCCCCGCTTTCAGGATCCACCAACCAGGACGTCTCCCTGCGCCGAAAGGTGGCCGGCATTGTGACGGCGGAGGATTTCGGCGCCTTCCAGCTCACCGCCTCCCAGATCACCCCTGAGACGGTTTTTGTTGGGCTTGAGGATCTGCAGGCACAGCTCGAAATGGACGGCAAAGTCAACGCGGCCCTGAGCACCCGGTCTGCTCTCCCTGCCGATGCCTTTGAAAAGGCCAAAACCCTGGATGACCTTGGCCTGAAGCTCACGCGCATCGCCGGCGGAAAAAAGGAGTGGGAGGTCAGCACCGGCCGGGTCTTCATGGATTCCAGCCTTGCCTCGAGCCTGCTCAAAAGGGATGCCGCCTACGGGGTGCTTACCTACCTTGTCAACGGCCTGAAGTCCGCCAGGGGCGGCACCCCCTACTCGATGATCACCGCCGTGGACCGCATCGGCGGCGCTGGCGACGGCATCACCATCTCCCAGTGGCTGGCCGAGGACCAGAACCTGGCGATTGGAGATGAGGTCGAAATCATCTACTTCGTCGTCGGCCTGGGCCGCGAACTGAAGCAGCAGTCGGCGAAGTTCAAAGTCCGCGGCATCCTGCCGATGAAAGATCCCGAGGTGACCCGTGCCTGGACACCTGAGTTCCCCGGCGTCTCCGACGTGGACAACTGCCGTGACTGGGAGCCCGGCATCCCGATGGACATGAAGGCCATCCGGGACAAGGACGAAAAATACTGGGACGACTACAAGGGCACGCCCAAGGGCTTCATCAGCCTCGCTGCCGGACAAAAGCTGTGGTCCAACCGCTTTGGCGACCTCACCGCCGTACGCTTTCCAGACAAGGGCGAGGACGAGGCGAAGCTGAAGGCCGAGCTTCTCTCCAGCCTGAACCTCTCCGACATCGGCCTGACGCCACGCCAGTTCAAGAAGGACGCCGATGCCGCTGCAAAAGGCAGTGTGGACTTCGGCGGACTCTTCATCGGCCTCAGCATGTTCCTCATCGCGGCCGCCCTCGTGTTCGCCGCCCTGCTCTTCCTCTTCACCCTGGAACGACGCGCCTCCCTGGTCGGTCTGCTGCTCGCGCTCGGATGGACCCGCTCCCGCGTAAGACGCGCCCTGTTGGGCGAGGCGGGAGTGATCGCCCTGCTTGGAAGCATCGTTGGTTTGGCAGGCGGCGTGTTTTACACCCAGGCCGCCCTTGCCGGGCTTCGCGGCGCCTGGTCCGGGGCGGCCCAGGGCCTGCCGCTCCTCTACTCCGCCAGCCCCGCCACCCAGGCAGTCGCTGCGGCGGGGTCGGTCCTTATTGTTCTAGGCACCCTCGGCTGGGCCAGCCGGAAGATGTTCCGCAGAACTCCCCGCGAGCTCTGGAGCGGTGATGAGTCTTCGCTCGAAGGCTCGGCGCATTCCTTCTCTGCCTTCCGCAGATCTCTTCCCTGGCTGCTCACCGCGTTGTCCATCGGCCTCGTCTTCGGCGCCAGGTCGGCAAAGGCGCCTGAGGCCGTCGCGGGCATGTTTTTTGGCAGCGGCATGATGCTCATGGTCGCCGGACTGCTCTTCGCCGGAGCCTGGATGCGAAGCGACCGCGGCTCGCTGGCGCAGTCGCTTGTCCAGATCGGCATGCGCAACATCTCACGCCGCCCGTCACGCAGCCTGGCAGTCATCGGCATGATGGCGGGTGGCATCTTCCTCGTCACGGCGGTGAACGCCTTCCGCATGAACGCCGGTGATGTGACGAGGCATGACTCCGGCACCGGCGGCTTCGCCCTCATCGGTGAATCCTCCCTGCCCATCTACGAAGACCTGAATTCCAAGTCCGGCATCGAGGCCTTCGGCCTGGATGAGGAGCTGATGAAGGTGGTGAGGATCGTTCCCTTCCGCGTTCGTGAAGGCGATGACGCCAGCTGCCTCAACCTCAACCGCGCCCAGAAGCCGGTGCTGGTCGGAGTGAATCCTGACCTGCTGACGGGACGCTTCCGGTTTGCAGGCGGCAGGGATTGGCCATCCCTCATCACCTCCCCCGCATCTCCCAACTCTCCCGCCATCGCCGACCAGGCCACCGCCATGTGGGGTCTGGGCAAGGGCGTGGGTGACTCCCTGACCTACCAGAACGCCGCAGGACAAGCATTTTCCGTTGAGCTGGCCGGCCTTATCGGTGGCTCCGTACTCCAGGGCAAGATGATCACCAGCGAGGCAGCCTTCCTTCAAGCCTACCCCGATGTGGCTGGCTACCGCTTCTTCCTCATCGACTGCCCCGCAGCCAGGCTGGAGGAGGTCAGCAGCCATCTGACGCGCCAGCTTGAACAGCGCGGCCTGGCCCTGGAGCCCGCTGGACGTCGTCTTGAAACCTTCCTCGCCGTGCAGAACACCTACATCGGCATCTTCACCATCCTTGGCGGTCTCGGCGTCCTGCTTGGAACCGCCGGACTCGGCGTTCTCGTCGCCCGTCATGTGCTCGAACGACGCGGTGAACTCGGCCTGATGCAGGCTCTCGGGTTCCTGCCGTCTGCGCTGCGTCGGCTGGTGCTCGGTGAGCATGTCCTCCTGCTTGCCGCCGGACTGCTGCTCGGTGTCGTCTGTGCCCTGATCGCCGTCTGGCCCGGGCTCAGCCAGGGCGGCGGCGACCTGCCGCTCGGATTCCTGGCGGCACTGCTTTCCGGCGTGCTGCTCTGCGGACTGATCACCTGCTGGCTTGCCGTGGCTTCGGCCGTTCGTGGCAGGCTGCTGGAATCCATCCGCCGCGAATAGTCCTGAATGGAGAGCTGGACTTAACATGGACTGCGGCAGCCTGCTGCCGCTTTCCTCAGGCAGCCCTGCTGCCGTGTGTCGCCCCAGACTCACATTTCCCCCAGCCGCCCCGCGCCTGCACAGCCTCTCGCCAGCATCCCCCCCCAATGTCCTTTCCGCCAGCAGGGCAGGCTTGGAAAACATGGACTGAGGCAGCCTGCTGCCTCAGTCCGAAGGCTTCGCCTCCAAACTCACTTGCCCTGCTGCGCCCAGAAGGCTTCGGGCGGCATGAGATCACGCCCCTCCTCGTCAAACTTCGTGCCGATCTCCTGCAAAGGCAGGCTTCGGGCGACATCGAGTCCAGCCTTGATGCCAGCAGGGGTAAAAACCAGACGTGTCAGCGACAAACCCTTCAGCGGTGTCAGGTCGGTGACTGGCGTTTCACCGATGTGCAGACGCTGCAACGCACTTCCGCTCAGCGGTGACAGGTCCGTGACCTTCGTCTTATGCAAGGTCAGGCTCACCAGCGGCATGCCTTTCAAGGCGGCAATGCTGGTGACCGGGGTGCCGGTCAGCCAGAGCATCTGAATCGGTGACTTCGCCAGAGGAGCGATGTCGCTCACCCGGGTGTCCACGATGTTCACCTCGACCAACGGCGCACCTTCGAGAGCGCTGAGATCGCTGACCGGCGTGCGGCTCAGATAAATCTTCTCCAGCGGCATGCCTCGCAGCGGCGAGAGATCGGTCACCGGACTGTCTTCCAGATAAAGTTCGACCAGCTTCATGCCCTTGAGCGGGCGGATATCCTTGATCGGCGTACCGCTGAGATCCAGGGCCAGGGGTGAGAACCGAGTCAGGAACTCCAGGCTGGACACCTTCGCACCTCGCAGGCTCAGCGCCACGGGTTCACCCTCCTGCATGTTGAACTCGCCACTGCCATCATAACCAGGATTGTGATACTTGATCTCCGTGTGCAGCATCTCAGCTGTCCAAAAGGTCTTCTTCGGAGCCGCCGTCTTCTCCGTCGAGGCCGGGGCTGCGGCAGCCGGAGCGGAGGCGGTCGCGGCAGGAGCAGGCTTGGCGGCTTCAACCGGGGCGGACTTCTCCCCGCAGGAAGCGAGAACCAGGAGCAACGGGGCGGACAGAAAAAGGGACTTCATGAAGGCGACCATGAACGAGCGCGCATCCCCCTGTCCATCATCAAATGCGCCCCAGCCTTGCCACAAAGGTGCCGCGATGTCATAACCGCCCCTTCCCGTGTAAAAATTGTGCCCTGAAAGCATCGAATCCTCCCGCCCGTTCCTTCCGCCCCTCATGTCCAAAGCTCCCACCAACTCCGGCCGTAACATGGCCCTCACCGCCGCCTTCCTGGGCTGGCTCTTCGACGGCTTCGAAATGGGCCTCTTCCCGCTCATCGGCAGCCCGGCCCTGGCGGACCTGCTGAAGGTGGAGCCGAGCAATCCGGTGGTGCTGAACTGGTTCAATGTCATCCTTGCCACGTTTCTGGTTGGGGCGGCCACGGGCGGCGTGCTTTTTGGCTGGCTGGGCGACCGCATCGGCCGCGTCCGGGCGATGAGCCTCTCCATCTTCACCTACGCCATCTTCACCGGCCTCTGCGGCCTGGCGACCGAGGCCTGGCACATCGCCGGCCTGCGCTTCATCGCCTCCCTCGGCATGGGCGGTGAGTGGGCCCTGGGCGTGGCCCTGGTCAACGAACTCTGGACCAAGGGCAACCGCGCCTTCATCGCCGGCATGATCGGTGCCGCCGCCAACGTCGGCTACCTGCTCGTCGCCCTGCTCAGCCTCTCCCTGGTCAGCTTCATCGCCGAGGTGAAGGACATCTTCATCGCCTGCGGCATGGGCCAGCAGCTTGCCGACTCCTGGTTTTCCAACGGCGGCTGGCGCTTCCTCATGATCACCGGTGCCCTGCCCGCCCTGCTCATCTTCCTCATTCAGATCTTCGTCCCGGAAAGCCACAAATGGGAGGAGGAAAAGGCCAGCGGCGCCACCAGTCACTGGAGTAACAGCGACATGCTCGGCGTGCTCGCCGGCGGCCTCACCGCCCTGGTCATCATCTTCTCCTGGTCACCCCTCGGCCCGCAGTATGGCATCACGCCGCTCTATGCCGCCATCATCACCTTCACCGGCCTCGGCGTGGTGTTCTGGGGCTACGTCTTCCCGGTGAAAAGCTACCTCCGCCGCGCCGGCATCGCCGGATCCATGCAAAGCGCGGACAGCGCCCTGATCATGCGCCACCTGCTCATCGGCGCCAGCCTCGCCGGCGTGGCCCTCCTTGGCACCTGGGGCGCCGCCCAGCAGGCCCCCAAATGGGCCATCGACCTGAACAACGCCACCGGCAAGCTCAGCGCCCATCCGAAGGAATACGTCCAGATGACCACCTCCATCGGCGCCATCATCTTCACCCTCATCACCCCGATCATAGGCGACCTCCTGGGCCGCCGTCTCACCTACAGCATCTGCTGCGCCCTCGCCGGCCTGTCCGCCGTGGTCTTCTACCAGTTCTGCCACACCATCGACACCACCTTCTACATCGCCGCCTTCCTCATGGGCGGCCTTACCGCCACCTTCTACGGCTTCTTCCCGCTCTACCTGCCCGAGCTCTTCCCCACCAGCGTCCGAGCCACCGGCCAGGGCTTCTGCTTCAACGTCGGCCGCATCATTGCTGCCGTCGGCGGTCTGCAAATCGCCAATCTGGTGGGCCTGTTCGGCACCGCCGACACCCCGGCCTTCGCCAAGGCCGCCAGCGCCTACACCGTCCTCTGCGGCATCTACCTTGTCGGCATCTTCATCGTCTGGGCCGCCCCTGAAACGAAGGGCAAAGGCCTGACCTGATCCCCCAGCCCTCCCAACAGCCCCTGAATCTTACCGCAAGGCCTCTCCACGCCTTGCAAAGAGACGTCCGCCGTGGACAATCGCGCGCCGGTCTGCCCGGCACCCCCGCCTCTTTTTCCCAACCACCCAGCCATGCCCAAGAAGTCCGCCTCCGCCAAAGCTGAAATCGCCGCCGCCTCCACGATCCGCCCGATCCGGAAGCTGATGGTCGCGAACCGCTCTGAAATCGCCATCCGCGTCATGCGGGCGGCCACGGAACTCGGCATTCGCACCGTCGGCATCTACGCCCAGGAAGACCGCTTCTGCCCCCACCGCTTCAAGGCTGACGAAGCCTACGAGCTGAACAAGGACAAGGGCCCCCTCGGCGCCTACCTCGACATCGACGGCATCGTCGCGCTGGCCAAGGAAAAGGGTGTGGACGCCATCCACCCCGGCTACGGCTTCCTTTCTGAAAATCCGGACTTCGCCCGCGCCTGTGAAAAGGCCGGCATCATCTTCGTCGGCCCTAATCCGAAGATCCTCACGATGATGGGCGACAAGACCGCCGCCCGCAGCGTCGCCCGCAAGCTGCGCGTGCCCATCCTGGAAGGCACCGACGAGCCGGTGAGCGACCGCAAGGAGGCGCTGACCATCGCCAAGAAGATCGGCTTCCCCCTCATCATCAAGGCGGCCTTTGGCGGGGGCGGACGCGGCATGCGCATCGTCAAGGAGGCCAAGGACCTCGAGAAGCTGCTCGACGAGGCCCAGACCGAGGCCGCACGCGCCTTCGGCAACGGCGCCGTCTTCCTCGAAAAGTTTGTTGGCAAGGCCAAGCACATCGAGGTGCAGATCCTCGCCGACAAGCATGGCAACGTCCTGCACCTCCACGAGCGCGACTGCTCCGTGCAGCGCCGCCACCAGAAGGTCATCGAGCAGGCGCCCAGCTACGGCGTGAAGCAGGAGATCATCGACGGCCTCTGCGACGCCGCCGTGAAGCTCGCCAAGGAGGTCGGCTACACCCACGCCGGCACCGTCGAGTTCCTCGTCGATCACGAGACCGGCGAATGGTACTTCATCGAGATGAACCCCCGCATCCAGGTGGAGCACACCGTCACGGAGGAGATCACCGGCATCGACATCGTCCGCAGCCAGATCCTCATCGCCCAGGGCCACCGGATGCATGACGAACCGCTCGCCCTGCCCGTCCAGGACCAGATTGAAAAAAGCGGTTACGCCATCCAGTGCCGCATCACCACCGAGGATCCCGAGAACGGCTTCACGCCCGACTTCGGCAAGATCCTCACCTACCGCAGCGCCGGCGGCTTCGGCATCCGCCTCGACGGCGCACTCGGCGCCACCAACGCGGTCGTCACCCCCTACTACGACTCCATGCTGGTGAAGATGACCGTCTTCGCCCGCACCTACGAGCAGGCCCTCGACCGCATGGACCGCGGCCTGCGCGAGTTCCGCATCCGCGGCGTGAAGACCAACATCCCGTTCCTCATGAACGTGGTCCATCACGCCGACTTCCGCGCCGGCCAGGCCACCACGCGCTTCATCGACAACAACCCGCAGCTGCTTCAGTTCGCCGCCCGCAAGGACCGCGCCACCAAGCTGCTCAGCTACCTCGCCGACACCATCGTCAACGGCAACCCCTTCGCCAAGGGCCACAAGCCCTCGGGCGCCTTCACCGTCCCCCCCATCCCGAAATACGACCACCGTGTCGCTCCGGCCAAGGGCACCAAGGACCTGCTCACCGAACTGGGCGCGGAGAAGTTCTGCAAGGACTGGGTCGCCAAGCAGAAGCGCCTGCTCATCACCGACACGACGATGCGCGACGCCCATCAGTCGCTGCTCGCCACCCGCATGCGCACCTTCGACATGCTCGCCGTGGCCGACGCCGTGGCCCGTCGCACGCCGAACCTGTTCTCGCTCGAAATGTGGGGCGGCGCGACCTTCGACGTGTCCATGCGTTTCCTGCGTGAGGACCCCTGGGAGCGCCTGCGCCAGATCCGCGCCAAGGTGCCGAACATCCTCCTCCAGATGCTCTTCCGCGGCTCCAACGCCGTGGGTTACACCAATTATCCGGACAATGTCGTCAAAGGCTTCATCAAGCACGCCGCGCAGAACGGCATGGACATCTTCCGCATCTTTGACTCGCTCAACTACCTGCCCAACCTCACCGCCGCCATGGACGCGGTGCGTGAAGAAACCGGCAGCATCTGCGAAGGCACCCTCTGCTACACCGGCGACATCCTCGATCCGAAGCGCGACAAGTACGATCTCAAGTACTACGTCCGCCTCGCCAAGGAGCTGGAAAAGATGGGCGCCCACATGCTCTGCATCAAGGACATGGCCGGCCTGGTCCGCCCCTTCGCCGCCAAGAAGCTGGTGAAGGCCCTCAAGGATGAAGTCGGCATCCCCATCCACTTCCACACCCACGACACCAGCGGCCTCAACGCCTCCAGCTACCTCGAGGCATCCATCGCCGGCGTCGATGTCGTCGATGCCGCCATCTCCTCCCTCTCCGGCGGCACCTCGCAGCCGAACCTCAACTCCCTTGTCGCCGCCATGCAGCACACGCCGCGCGACACGGGCCTCGACCCCGAGGCGCTTCAGGAGTTCAGCGACTACTGGGCCGCCGTGCGCGCCTTCTACAAGCCCTTCGACACCGCCGAACCCTACGGCACCGCCGAGGTCTATCTGCACGAGATGCCCGGCGGCCAGTACACCAACCTCAAGGAGCAGGCCACCGGCATGGGCATGGCCCATCGCTGGCCGGAAATCGCCCACGCCTATGCCGAGGTGAACCAGCTCTGCGGCGACATCGTCAAGGTGACGCCCTCCTCCAAGGTCGTCGGCGACCTCGCCATCGAATGCGTGGCCCGCGGCGTGAAGCCGTCCGACATCTTCAATCTCCAGGGCACCAAGTGGAGCAAGGACGTCACCAGCATGTTCGAAGGCTGGCTGGGCGAGCCCTTCTACGGCATGGAATCCGCCAAGGCCGCCGACAGCCGCAAGAAGTGGAACAAGCTCGCCGACGCCATCGTCGGCAAGGACGGCAAGCGCATCAAGGGCCGCCCCGGCACCCACGCCGCGAAGATCAATCTCGCCGACGTGCGCACCGAGCTGAAGGGCAAGCTCAAAAAAGATCCCACCGAGGACGACGTCTGGAGCTACCTCATGTATCCCGATGTCTTCCTGAAGTTCGCCGACTTCCGCAAGGCCCATGGCGACGTCTCCGTGCTGCCCACCACCGCCTATTACTACGGCCTGCGTGACAAGGAGGAGATCAACGTCAACCTGGAGGAGGGCAAGACGCTCTTCGTCCGCCTGCTCAACATGACCGAGCCGGACGCCAACGGCCAGCAGACCGCCATCTTCGAACTCAACGGCTACCCACGCCACACCACCGTCACCAACAAGGCCCTCGCCAAGAACAGCGTCTCCAAGGCCAAGGCCGACCCCGCCGACGCCAGCCAGGTCGGCGCCCCCATGCCCGGCATGGTCGCCAGCATCGCCGTCAGCGTCGGTCAGAAGGTCAAGGAAGGCGAAACCCTGGTCACCCTCGAGGCCATGAAAATGTTCGCCGCCGTCGCCTCCCCCGCCGCCGGCACCGTCACCGAGATCTGCATCAAGATCGGCGAAAGCGTCGAGAGCAAGGACCTGCTGGTGAGGCTGGGGAAGTGATTCTTTGATGCTCTTCACCATGAATTTGCCTGACACCTCTCTACCGCATTCGGGGTGGGGAAGGCGTCGTCATCTGGATCGATTCATTGCTGTAGTGCTATTCCTCGGAGGCGTTTTTGTGAGCTTGGACCTGCCGCTGGGATTGTCATCCAACCATCAACTCTGGAAGCTTCCGTTTATCAAATGCCTCATCTACCCGGCAGGCCTGTTTTTGTTGTCTTTTTGGGGGATGCGTAGTTTGAACTTAGGAGCACCAGGATTTTGGAACCTTGGCTGGTGGCTTTCCATCCTTTGGCATTTTTCCCTCATCGCATGGCTTGTTGCAGGACTAATTGGTTTGGTAGTGATGTTGCAAGCGATGCCTTTTTTACTTGTCTGGCTGTTTGTCGGACTTGCAGCGAGTATCCTTGCCTTGATCGAAAACAAATGGCGAATTAGCGAGAAGAACGACCCTTGAGAAAAAGGGGGCTTGTTGGGGATCCGTTTCCAAGCCCATCGGGCTTACAAAAAGAGCGCTCAAAACAGGGCAATCAATAACTCTGGAGCCCATATTTCACGGGCTTTGGACGCCATCAGGGGGCTGTCTTTTGACACCCCACTCATAGTCATGCATGACAAAAGCATGACAACTCGGCCCTCTTCCCCCAGGGCCAAAGGCAGGCCCGTGGCCGTCGTCAAACAAGGTTCCGCCGCCGTCCCCATCTACCGCGGCTCCTGCCGGGGTGTCCCCAGGTTCACCATCGCCTTCTACCTCAACCAGCAACGACGCAGGCTCACCTTCGGCTCCCTCGACGCCGCCAAGGACGAGGCACGCAAGGTCGCCCTCAACATCCAGCGCGGCATGAGCACCGACAACGACCTGCGCCCCCAGGACCGTGAAGCTCTCCGAACGGTTCAGGACATGCTCAGCCCCCTCAGCCTGCCCCTCGTGTCCGTGGTCGAGGAATACCTCCAATGCCGACGCAAGCTCGGCGATGTGCCCCTGCTGACCGCCGTCGAGGACTTCCTTGCCCGGTCACGCAGCTACCAGCCCGGCATCAGCGTGTCCCAGGTGGTCGAGGAGCTCCTCCTGCTCAAGAGGCAGGACGGCATTAATGGGCACTACCTCAAGCTGCTGGAGGGGAATCTTCGCCAGTTTGCCCAAACCTTTGATGGCGAAATCACGAAGATCTCGGGAGCCATGATCGACAGCTGGCTCCGCCGTGGCGATCACTCCATGGTCACACGCAACAACTGGCTCAAGCGCGTGAAGGAGCTGTTCTCCTTCGCCAAGCGGCGAGGCTACCTGCCCAAGAACGAACCCACGGTGGCCGAGGAGCTCAAGCGCGGCAAGCAGGTGGACACGGACGTCGGCATCTTCACTCCCGAGCAGATGCAGAAGCTCATGCGGGCTGCCTCAGATGACCTGATACCCATCCTGGCCATTGGCGGGTTCTCGGGCCTGCGGGGGGCGGAAATCGCACGCCTGAACTGGAGTGCCGTGGACCTGGGCCGCAAGATCATCGAGCTGCGAGCCGGTCAGGCCAAGACGGCCTCACGCCGGATCGTGCCGGTCAGCGACAACCTCGCCAGCTGGCTGGAGAAGCTGGAGAGGCGTGGACCGGTGGTTCCTGACGCTGCCCTTTTCATGAAGGCACGCCGTCTGGCCAGGAACTTGGGACTGGCATGGCCGCACAACGTCCTGAGACATTCCTACATCAGCTACCGGATCGCGGTGGTGCAGAGTGCGGCCCAGGTGGCCCTGGAGGCAGG
>JBIJBP010000017.1:0-48387 GCA_044345155.1 Prosthecobacter sp.
TCTTCATGACCATGCTCGTCCATGAGCACCCGAAAGAGGCAGAACTCCTCAAGCCATGGGCCCTCCTCCCTGCGGAATGCTTCAAAGGCCGCACGCCTTTCCGGGAACTGACAAAGCCTGGAATAACCATGCCTTAGCAGCCTTGTCTTGAGCTGCCTGACCTTGACGTAGGAGACAGGCCCCTGCCCGAGATCCGGTCCGCCGAGGAAACGTGTCATGACCCGGTGGTAACGCTCCTCAAGTTCAGGCAGGGTTTCCGGCGTCAGTTGAAGCGTCAGGTAATCCAGCGCCACCGAGCTGATGGCGTTGTAGGGGCTGCTGTCGGTTCCGGTCGCGTTGACGGGCAGGAACTGCAGGAAGCCGACGCCCACCGAAGCCGCCCAGTCCACCAGCTCCCGGACGCAGCCGGTGTCGCCAATGCCGAGGTCATCGGCGGAGCGCAGGGCGAATACAGGAACCAGGATGCCAGTGCGGCGGGGTTGGACGGAGGGCATGAATGAGGCGGGGAAAAGGGACAGGCTGCCGCAGGTTGCAACGGGTGATTTTCCTTGAGGCGCAATCCGCGTGCCAACCCACCCTTACCATCCCTTCAGCCGGCTGCCTTCCACGACAATGCCCTTGGTCTCCGGCCCCTGGTTCACGGGAATCCGGGCCTTGCCTCCGCGGGTTTCCGTGAACTGGTTGTCCTGAATCGTGATGGACTCCGTGCCACCCTTGATCTCGATCACCGACCCACCCTCGGCTGAATTGTCGATGAAACTGTTGCCGACAATGCGGTTGCGATGACCGGCGAAATCCGGGCCGCGTTCCTCGCGAAACAACACCGCATGGGCCGTGCTGCCGCTCACCGTGTTGCCCGTGATGAGGTTGTCCGTGTCCCGGTGCCCGATCGAGATGCCGACGCGGTTGTTCTCGATCCGGTTGTTCTCAGCCAGGCCGTATTTGACGCCCCAGCAGAAGAAGACGCCGATGTCATTGCCTCGCAGTTGGTTGTTCCTGATCACGGGGCGCTGGGAACCCGAGCCGGGGTGCAGGCCGAGGTTTTTGTTGTTTTCACTGACGCAGTCCTCGACCACGACATCGTGGCAGATCTGCCAGCTGATGCCGTCGCCCTGGTAGTTGCGCGCGACCACCCCCTTGATGTGGATGCGGTTGCAGTCCTGGAGGAAAATGCAGCCTGCGTAGTTGCCGTCGAGCTCCTCATTGTGCGCACGGTTGCCGTCGAGCACGAGATTTTCAATGCGGATGTCATCGGCAAATTCACCGCTCAGAAGCGGGAAAAGCGTCGAGCAGGTGGCGCCGTTCATCTGCCAGAGATTCTCACGCAACGGCTTGTCGAGCTTGAACCGGTTCCCGCTCCTGGCGGTGAGCGTCCGCTTGATGACCGTCTGACGGCCGGTCCTGGCATCCCTGGCACGCAGGCAGACACCATCCCCCACCCGGAAGCCTGCGGCGTCGCGCAGGGTGATTTCCTGATCATACCAGTCGCTGTCCAGCTTCAGCGCCGTGGTGCTCGAAGGCTCCTTGATGAGCTGCGTTCCTGTCCCTTCACCGCGCAGATGAACCCCTCCCTGGAGATAAACGGCGTTGCGCAGCCGGTAGGTTCCGGCCTTGATCAGCACCGTGCCGCCGCCAAGCCGCGCCAGGTGGTCCACAGCCGCCTGGATCACGCGCTGGTCATCGCCGACAAGGTCCGCGTCTCGATTGCCGACACTCAGGATCAGCCCCTCCTCCCAGGCTGGCTGCACGGCCTGGTCGCCACTCGTCTGGCGGGGATGCGTCACGGGCGGACGTTCGGCGGCCTGGAGCTGGACGAACGCAAGGAGGCACAACAAGGAATGCTTCATGGCAAACCAACGCGGCAGCCGGCCCCGGCTTTCCCGGGAAGCCCGCCCTTCGCAAAACCTCACCCCGCCTGTGCAGAAGCTTGCCAGGCGGCAAAATCCGGCTCATGAAGGCGTCTCACCATGTCCATCTGGAACTACGCCAACCCCCAGCTCAAAGACCTCGTCGCCTACGAACCCGGCAAGCCCATCGAGGATGTCGCCCGCGAACGCGGCCTGCGACCTGAGGACATCATCAAGCTGGCCTCGAATGAAAACCCCCTGGGCCCCAGCCCCAAGGCTGTCGAGGCCATGAAGAAGGCCGTCGAGGAGGTTCACATTTATCCGGACGGCGCCTCCTGGAAGCTGCGCAACGCCCTGGCGGAGAAGTTTGGCCTGGAGATGAGCAACTTCATCATGGGCTGCGGCTCCAACGAGGTCATCGAGTTCATCGGCCACGCCTTCCTCAAGCCCGGCGACAACATCATCACGGCGGAACACGCCTTCCTTGTCTACAAGCTCATGGCCAAGGTCTTCGGGGCCGACACCATCGAGGTGCCGGATCCCGGCTATGTGCATGACCTCGACGCCATGGCCGCCGCCATCACACCGCAGACCAAGGAAGTCTTCATCGCCAACCCCAACAACCCCACAGGAACCCTCGTCACCCAGGAGCAGATCGACCGCTTCATGGCCAAGGTTCCGGAGCATGTCGTCGTCGTCTTTGACGAGGCCTACTACGAGTTTCTCGACAACCCGCCGGATACGCTCAAATACGTCCGCGAAGGACGCAATGTCGTCGTCCTGCGCACCTTCTCGAAGATCCAGGGCCTCGCCGGAACCCGTGTCGGCTACGGTGTGGCGAACAAGGAGCTGATCGACGTCCTTCAGCGCACGCGCCAGCCCTTCAACCTCAACTCCATCGCCCAGGCGGGCGCGCTCGCGGGCCTGCTCGACGAGGAGCACCAGGCCAGGACCAAGAGCATCACTGACGAAGGACGCGCCTATCTCCAGAAACAGTTTGGAGAGCTTGGCCTCGAATACATCCCCAGTTATGCCAACTTCGTGCTGGTCAAGGTCGGCGATGGCAACGCGGTGTTCAAAGGCATGATGGACAAGGGCGTCATCGTACGCGCCATGGCCGCCTACAAGCTGCCTGAGTGGGTGAGGATCAGCATCGGCACCATGCCGCAGAACGAACGCTGCATCGAGGTGCTCAAGCAGGTCCTGGGCAGGTAAAAGCCTGCAAGGCCGGGTTCATGAGGACGTTTCGAAGCTCCTCATGAACCGCCTGGGCATCCTCTTCTCCCTCGTCCTGACCACCGTTTTCCCGGCCCTGTCCGCCGACCGGCCGAACATGCTCATCATCGTCGCCGACGACCTGGGCTATCACGACCTCGGCTTTCAGGGTTCCAGGGACATTCCCACGCCCAACCTGGACAGGCTGGCCGCCTCGGGCGTCCGCTGCACCAACGGTTATGTCTCGCATTCCTTCTGCAGCCCGACACGTGCGGGACTGCTGACGGGCCGCTATCAGCATCGGTTCGGCCATGAAAACAACCCCGCCTGGCTGCCCGAAAGCACCCATGACGGCCTGCCTCTGGACCAGGTCACCCTGCCTGAGCTTTTGAAGAAGGCCGGCTATCGGACCGGGGCCGTCGGCAAATGGCATCTGGGCGCCCACCCGCAGTTTCATCCCATGAAGCGCGGCTTTGATGAGTACTTCGGGGTACTCGGTGGCGGGCATGAATATTTTCCAGGAAAAAAAGGCAGCTCGGAATACACCATCCCCCTGAACCGCAACGGCTTTGACGAGCCGCAAACCGGATACCTGACCGCACAGTTCGGCGATGAAGCCGCCGCCTTCGTGAAACGCCACGCGGGCCGGGGAACGCCCTGGATGCTCTACCTGGCCTTCAATGCACCGCACACGCCGCTTCAAGCCCCGGAAAGCTGGCTGCAAAAGCTTGCGAACATTCCGGACATCAACCGCCGCACCTACGCGGCCATGGTCTGTGCCATGGACGAGGCCGTCGGTCATGTCCTTGATCAGCTTCAGGCCACCAGCCAGCACGACAACACGATCGTCCTGTTCGTCAGCGACAACGGCGGCCCGAACCTCTTCTTAAGGGGCATGGGCAACTTCACCGACAACTCACCGCTGCGCGGAGCCAAGGGCGACCTCCATGAGGGCGGCATGCGCGTTCCGTTTCTTGTCAGCTGGCCTGCGAGGCTGAAACCCGGCGCTTATGAGCAGCCGGTCATCGCGCTGGATTTTCTGCCCACCCTCGTGGCCCTGGCGGGAGGAAGCCCGCCCCAGGACCGCGTCATCGACGGCGTTGACCTCATGCCTTTCCTGACGGGTGAAAAACAGGGCGCACCTCATGAACGCCTCTTCTGGCGCACCCAGGGGCCGCAGGGCAACCACGCCGTCCGTCAGGGGCAGTGGAAGCTGGTTCGCAAAGCCGGGTCGGCGCCCGAGTTGTACGACCTGGCCTCCGATGTCGGCGAATCCCGCGACCTGGCGTCTGAACAACCGGCCAGGGTGCAGGAGCTACAGGCCGCCATTGACGAGTGGGAGAAAGGCACCATCCCGCCCATTTTCCAGAGCCCCAGAACGAACAAAAAGGCTGTCAAAAAGAAGAAGAATTAGGCCGCACTCACGGCTTCCTCCTGGCGCGGGCGAAGCGGCTCCGCCTGTCCGCATCAGCCCGGGACTCAGCCTGTTCATCCTTCAGGCCGGATTCAACGACCGGGCCGGTCATGCGCACTTCCGGGCTTTCCAGCAGCCTTTCCCGATGTTTCCGGGACACCTCGTCGGCAGCCCTGGCCTGCGGCTTCCCGAACCTCCAGCCCACCCATGCCCACCGCGGCATCATCCAGCCCGTTCGAGTGACAAGCGCCTCGACAAGGAACAGCAGCAGGGCCGTCAGCAGCAGCAGCGGCTGCAGGCTGGCAAAACGCGGCGTCTTCGGATTTCTCCACGCCTGGCTGAGGTCGAGCAATTCACGACCTCCGCTGGCGGCGGATGTCCGGCGCAGGTCCTCGACGCGGGATTCATCAAAGGCCCATTCCGCACTGCCGCCCAGGATCGTGGGGCCGAAGCTCAGGGCGGTGCCGCCAAGCTGGACGGCGCCACGCACCATCTCACCTTCATTCAGGGTGACGCTGGCCTGATAATGTCCCGGAGACAGACGCTCCCAGGGGATCTCATGCGCAGCGGAGGCATCATCCCCATGAGCCATCAGGATCCTCGGAGGCTTCGCCTGCAGCCTTGGCTCCCATTCATCGTCATGGAGAAGGTCGAGAAACATCTGCCGGCCTTCGATCCGGTGCTTCAGGCCCACACCGGGAGGCAGCGGCGCTCCCATCAGCCAGCGTACCAAAGTTTGCAAAAAATCGCCGTAGTGCGGCCACGCGCGGACCCTGGACGAATGTTCTCCGCCCAGAGGCATGCACACGGCCGCCGTCCTGCCGACGCCCCGCTGCCCGAGGGCAACCAGCGGCGCCTTGTATTCATCCTGGGCGACCAGGGCCTGCGAGGCCCAGTCCTTGAGGTAGCTGAGGTTGTATCCATCCACCTCGGCCGGCCATTGCATGGGCTGGCTGCTGACTTCAAGCCAGCCCGGTGCCTGCCGGGTCTTCACGGGCTCGGCGATGAAGGCACTGCGTGCCACCGCCACCGTCTCCTGGCTGAAGATGCTGGGCAGGTCCTCGGCGTTGTCGGTGAAGAAAAGCCTGCCCTTGCCGCGCTGCGCGATGTCCTCCAGCAAACCGGCGTCCGCATCGCTGCGGGTGCCCAGGGCGATCACGCTGACCGTGCCGCCACCAGCCAGGATTTCGTCGATCAGCTTCGTGTAATCCCCGGGCTCCTCCGAATCGGCGGCGTCCGAGAACAGGATGATGTGTCTCTGCCCCGCGGGCGATGACTGCAAGGAATCCCAGGCAGCCTTCAGGCCCTCGTAAACATAAATGCCCCCGCCGCTGCTTTCGATCCTGCGCACCGCGCTCTCCATCTTGCCGCGGTTTGGCCCCACCTGCTGCAGCGGCACCATGACGTGGGCGCTGCTGTCCACGGCAAAGACGGTCAGCAGGTCCTGCGGCCCCAGGAAGCGGATCGCATTACCCGCCCCCTCGTCGGCGAGCTGCATCTTGGTGAAGCCGTTTGCCGCCGTCATCCCCATGGAGCCGCTGCGGTCCATCACGATCGCCAGCGCTACCATCAGCTTGCGGTGCTCCTGCTTCATCTCCATGGAGACAGGAATCAGCGGATCGATGGATGACTCAAAGTAGCCTCCGGCAGCGAAGCTTTTCCTGCCGCCGGCCATCAGCAGGCTGCCGCCCTGGTCCTGCACAAAGAAATTCAGGGCGCGAAGGAACTCCGCCGGCAGCTCAAAGGCGGGCACGTTGTTTAAGATGACGCACTTCACCCCGGCGAGCCGGCCCGGACTCAGGCTGCGCAGCGCCGTTTCAACATCCAGGCTGAAACCCTGGCGCTCCAGCACCGAAGCTACGGGATCGTCCAGGTAGGAAGTCAGCAGCAGCACACGCGGCCCGCCGGACACCTCGATCATCGCCTCATGCCTGTTGTTGCCCGGATGCGCATCCTCCTTCGGCAGGATCACCGCCTCGTAGCGGGCGACACCCGCCTTGCTGAGCCGGTCGGCAAAGCGCAGCCTGCCGACGCCCTGGCGCAGTTCGACCTCGCTCCGCTTCATCTCACGTCCGTCGCGCAGGATGCTCAGCGGCACCCGGCCGTCGCGGGTTCCCCTCACCTCCACTTCAATCATGAACGGCTCAGCGGGCTGGGTGCGGGAGGGCAGGTTCAGCGCAGCCAGGTTGAAGTCCACCGTGCCCGGTTCACGCACCAGCCTGTAGTCGAGCTCCACGGAGCTCCCGGCCAGCTTTTCAGCGATTCCCGTGAGGGGTTCCGTGGAATAACCGTCTGTGAAAACCAGGATGCGCGCCGGTTTGCCCACGCCTTCCCTGCGGGCCAGCGTGAGGGCCTGGGTGACGGCCTGCCCAGTCTGGGTTGAGTGACGGTTGCGGTCATAAAGCTCCGCCCCCTGCGTGCCGCGGCGCATCACCTCCGAAGCGTAATTCAAGTAGAACAGCCGGTCGTTGCCTCCGCGATGCTTTTCCAGAAGGCCCTCCCATTCGGACAAACCCCGGGCCATGGGCTGCTCGGCGGACACGGATGAGTCCAGCAGCACCCACAGGTCGATGCCGTCCTGAAGCCTCCGCCACAGAGGGTCAGCCAGGGCCAGGGTCAGCAGCGTGATCAGCAGCAGCCGCAGCGGCCTGAAAAGGCCCGTCCTGGGCAGCAACCATCCCCCCAGCAGCAGGACCGGCAGCAGCGCTAGCCATTCAGGGTGGCGCAGAATCATCTGTGGGTTCTATGCGGGCTCCTCCCCCTGGACAACTGCAATTCCAGGTTTGCAGCAAGAACGAACCCGCCCGGTATTGACACCGTGCTGCATCTCTCAACCATGCGCGCCCCATGCGTCTCCGCTCCTTCCAAGGCCTCGTACCCGCCCCCCAGCACGCCGCAGCCGTCGCCGCCGTGCCCTATGATGTCGTCAACCGTGAGGAATCCTTCGCCCTCGCCCACGACAAGCCGCTGAACCTTCTGCATGTGGACCGTGCCGAGATCGACCTGCCCCTTTCCGTCGACCCCTACGCCCCGGAAGTTTATGCCAAGGCGCGGGAGAACTTCCTGAAGCTTCAGGCCGACGGCGTGCTCATCCGTGAATCTGAAAGGGCCCTCTACCTCTATCGCCAGACCATTGGCGATCACAGCCAGACGGGCCTGGTCGGTGTCTGCCACACGCAGGATTATGAGCAGGACATCATCAAGAAGCATGAAAAGACCCGCCAGGACAAGGAGGACGACCGCACGCGCCTGGTCGACACACTGGGCGCCAACACCGGCCCGATCTTCCTGACCTACCGTGGCACAGGCAGCATCGACGCCATCATCCAGGGACACATGAAGGCCCATGCCCCGCAGCATGACTTCACCGCCGCAGATGGTGTCCAGCATCAGGTCTGGAAGCTTCCGGCGGACGCCTGCGCCAAGCTTGAAGGCCTCTTTGCCGCTGAAGTCCCGGCGAGCTACATTGCCGACGGCCATCACCGTGCCGCAAGCGCCTTCCGGGTCAGCAGGCTGCGCCGCGAACGCAATCCGCAGCATGACGGCAGCGAGGAGTACAACTGGTTCCTCTGCGTGCTCTTTCCCGGCAATGAGCTGAAGATCCTGCCTTACAACCGTGCGGTGAAGGACCTCAACGGCCGCACTGCTGAAGCCTTCCTCGCCGAAGTCAGCCGCATTTTCACGGTCACGCCAACCTCCATCAAATCCCCCGCCCAGCCTGGTCATGCCAGCATGTACCTCGGAGGAAAATGGTTCGACCTCGCCTGGCAGCCCGCCGCCAACGCCAGCCCGATCGACCAGCTGGATGTCAGCATCCTGCAGGACCGCCTTCTGAAGCCTGTCCTCGGCATCGATGACCCGCGCACCAGCAAGCGCATCGACTTCATCGGCGGCATCCGCGGCACGGCGGAACTCGAAAAGCTGGTGGACGGCGGTGAACATGCCGTGGCCTTTTCCATGCACCCGGTCACGGTGGATCAGCTCATGGCCATTTCGGATGCCAGCCAGATCATGCCGCCCAAGAGCACCTGGTTTGAGCCGAAGCTTCGTTCCGGCCTATTCATCCATACGTTCTGATCCCTTGAACAGGGCCAATAGGTGCGGGTGAATCCAGGGTTGAACACGAAGGGCTCCTGAGGCATCTCATCCTGCCTCGTTTCCTTCCCTGCTCCCGTCCGTGACTGAGAACACCAACCGACGCCTCACAGGCACTGCCTTGTGCCTGCTGCTGGCTGGCGTCCATCTGCCGGCACAGACCGCACAATCCTCCAAAAGCGGCCAGGATTCGATTGCTGCCAGCGCAGGTGAGTTTGTCGCCCCACCTGTGTTCTGGACCGAGGATCAGACTCCGGCTGACTTTCTGGAAATGGCCGGACGCCACACCAAGGCCCGCTGGAGGGCGCTGTTTCGACCGAAGCCGACCACGCCTAGCAGTGACCGCACCAAGACCGGATTCACACTCGGCAGCCTGATCGGCGAAAGCTTCCTCATCTGGGAGGCTGGTGACGCCCAGCAGTTCCGCAACAACAACCAGGACATCGTCTCCTACTGCAGGAGCCTCGGCATGGGTGAAAAAATCATGCCCCGGCTCATGGCCCAGGCCAGGATGGCGGAGATGGACGAGTGGAAGGACCTGAGGCAGGAAATCGTCGACGGACATCAGGAGATCATGCGACTCCTCCGTGAGCAGCAGGACGAGGACCTGGCCGTCCTCGTAAGCATTGGTGCCTGGATGCGGTCGCTTGAAATCGTCTCGAAGCTCGTGATGGAAACCCCGGAGGTGGACAAGCGTCCGCTCTGCATCGGTTCGCCCGCCCTGCTTGCGGAACTCCGGCAGGACTTTGCCTCGTTGAGCGATCTCACGCGTCGTTCTGCTCTGCTGCAGCCTCTGATCACCGTGCTTTCCGAACTTGAAAAGACCTGGGGCAATACCAAGACCGGAGCCCCGACCCAAAGCATGGTGGCGGGCACCCATGAAAGACTGCGCATGATGTTGGAGGAGCTGACCCTGAAATGAAAGCTGGCTTCAGCAGCTGGTCGGCACTCGCTGTGCCAGCTTGACGGCGTGAGGAATGGCGCCAAGCACAAAGCCCAGGCAATCCACAGCCCCCTGCGGCTTGCCCGGCAGGGCCACCACCAAGGATCTGCCCACGACGGCGGCCAGGCAACGCGAAAGGATGGCGTTGGGCGTGATCTCCAGGGACCTCATGCGCATCACCTCGCCAAATCCGGGCAGCTCAACCTTCATGATGCTGCGGATGGCCTCCGGGGTCACGTCACGTTCGGCAATGCCAGTGCCTCCCGTGGTCAGAATCAATCCACAGCCCTGGCTTTCCAGGGACTGCACGGCCGTCTGGATGGCCTTGAGGTCATCCGGCACGATCACCTCGGCATGCACCTGCCAGCCATGGCCCTGCGCAGCGGCTCGCAAGGCCGGGCCGCCAAAATCCTCATAAACGCCCTGGCTGGCACGGTCGGAGATGGTGATGATGCCTGTTTGAATCATGTCGGGTGAATCAGAGTTCGGTCTTGGTCTTGGAGAGCAGGCTTACCTCCGTGATGCTCATGGCCTTGTCCACCGCCTTGCACATGTCGTAAATTGTCAGTGCAGCCACGCTCGCCGCCGTCAACGCCTCCATCTCCACCCCGGTCTGGGCGATGGTCCGGACGGTGGTGGTGATGAGAATGCCGTCCGGCTTCGTTTCAAATTCCACCGCCACCTTGCTCAGGGCGATCTGGTGGCAGAGGGGGATGAGCATCTGCGTCTGCTTGGCCGCCTGGATGCCGGCGATCCTTGCCACGGCGAGCACATCACCCTTTTTCAAACCATTTTCCCGGATGAGCCTCAAGGTTTCCGCCTGAAGCTCGACAAAGGCCCTGGCCACGGCTTCACGAGCCATGGCAGGCTTGGCGGAAACATCCACCATGCTGGCCCGGCCCTGGTCGTCAGTGTGCGTGAGGTTCATGGCCTAAAAAAGCAAGGCCGCAGAGTCCGCGCAAGGCGGGTCTCTGCGGCCGGTTGAAAAAGGAACCTTACTTGATCTCCGTGGCCCAGAAGGTCTGCCAGTCGTCCAGGTTGTTCAGGTCGACCGCTCCAGGGTTGACGCTGCCATCGTCCGGCAGGCCGACGCCTTCCAGGATGCCCTTGCGGACGTCATCACCATGGATGTAGCCCATGATGGACTGGTTGTGCCTGTAGATGTCGGCCTTGGTCAGCTTGACGCCAGGATAAGCCTTCACCCAGGCTTCGAGCTGGGCGTAGGTCGGCTTGGTCTGGATGAAGGCGAGGAAGTCCTCCTCCTTGATGCCAAGAGCGGCGAGGGTCATGCCGTCATAGCCCTTGCCACAGCCGGGATAATCAGGGTGCAGCTTGCCGGCGGCTGCCAGGGAAGCTTTCTGCCAGAGGCGGGGCAGGTGCAGGACGCCGAGCGGGCCGGCAACGCCGGAGGAGATGGTGGGAACGATTTGGCTCATGAGGTGGGTGTGGTTAGGTTGGGAATTCGATGTCCGCAGGGGACGGGTTTAAACGTCGGCAGTGACAGGCTTCGGTCAAGAAAGGCATCACGCCTTTCAGGCGGCCGCCCGTTTTGCCGCACGCTCCTGCAACCAGAACCAGCCGCAGGCGAGCATGAAGGCAAACTTGATGCTGTAGCCGATGTTCAGGGCCAGCGAGATGCCGGCGGTGAAGCCATAGCTGTGCAGGCCGATGCTGAGCTGGTTCACGCCAAACCAGCTGAAGAGGGTGATGGCGCCAAGCAGCAGGGACAGCGCATGCATGCCGATCTCCCGGATGTAGCCGCCCAGACGGGCGTGCAGGATGATGAGCCCCATCAGGACGATCATGAGAGCGCCGTTCTCCTTGGGGTCCCAGCCCCAGAAGCGGCCCCAGCTGTCGTTGGCCCAGATGCCGCCCAGGACGGTCCCGACCAGCGCGAAGAGCACGCCAAAGCACATGATGCCATAGGTGATGCGGGTGAGCAGGCGGCGGAACTCGGCGGCCTGCCCTCCACGCGTGAAGAGGCGGTAGATCACATAGACCATCGAGGTGATGGAGCCCAGCAACGCCCCTGCATAACCAATGTTGATGCAGGTCACATGCGTGGCGAGCCAGAAGTTGGTGATCAGCACAGCCTCAAGGGTCGGCATCGTGTCCTGGCCGTCGAGCGCCATGAACCGGTTGGAAAGGAACATGCCCAGGGCGCCCACAAAGCCGACGACGGCAAGCACGACCCCCTTCCGGGTCACCTTCTCAATGAACAGCCCGACCACGGCGCAGGAAGCGGCGATGAAGATGATGGTCTCATAGAGCGTCGCAATCGGCGGCCTGCCCATGATGAGGCAGCGCAGTACGATTCCATAGATGTTGTAATACACGGCCAGAAGAACGGAAACCCAGGCCAGCCGGGCGGCCCACTTTGCCCAGCGCGTCTGCGGCGCCGCCAGGCCGAGGATGGCGACCAGGAAGCCAAGGAGGTACCAGACAAGGGCATGGGTGAAGTCATCGCGCTTGTAATAGTTCACCTCGCGGTCCACCTGGCCCAGCTCTCCACGTTTTTCGGCGGCTGCGCGGATGTCTCCGACGAAGGCCTGAACGGCCGGTTTGAAGGTCTCCGCCTTCAGGCTGGCTGCGAAGAGGGCGTCACGCGCCTTGGAGATCTTCAGCTCCCCCTCGGGCAGCTTGCCCTCGCGCATGAGGTTGGTCACGGTCTGCTCAACCTGCAGCCAGGCCTCCTCCTTGGCATCATCCGGCGGGATGAAGGCGAGGGTCTTGCCCGGACGCAGGGTGGTGTCGATGAAAAGATTCAGGATCTTCTGGCTCTCCTCGGAGCCGCCCTGGATCTTGTTCTCGCGGATCAGGGCTCCCAGCTTTGAGGCAAGATCCCAGACATTGAGGGCCTTGCCGCCGGTGACCTCCTTCGCCAGCTCCGGCGACAGGATGGTGTCCACCTCCTTCTTCCAGTCCGTGCGGGCGGCGGTCAGGAAATCGCTGACCGCATCGAAGTCGAAGAAGTTGCGCGCGAGGTTGATGACGTTGCGCTGCACGCCGGTTTGTTCGGCGGAGTCAATCTGGCCATAGGACTGGGCGCGCTTGATGAGTTCTTCCCTGCCCTTGATGATCTCGTTCCAGGAATAGCGGTCGCGCAGCCCCTTGGGATCGACCCCGATCTCACCGACGGCCTGGGAGTTGTCGACCACAAAAAGCGGCAGGTCGCGGGCGATGTCCGGCCTGAACCAGGACAGCAGAAGCCACTCGATTGCCTTCAGCTTCCTGATGCCAGGCAGCTTTTCATGCTCGACGGCGATGCTCTGCTTGCCGTGGATGCGGAGCAGCAGGAAGCGGGCGTAGGTATCCAGGGGCTTGATGCGCCCGCCCTCCTGGACGGGAAGCGACTGAAAGCTGCCGACGATCTCCTTGTCGAGGATCACGGCGGGTTCAGGGAGCTGCTGGGCGGCCGCGAGGGCGGTGACGGACAGCAGGCAGGCGAGGAGAAGGCGTCTCATGGCTGGGGCAAAAATAGGTTAGGCGACCTTCGGCTTCAGGGCATGGCGGAGGAAGCGGATGAGGTGCATCATGAAGTGGATCACGAGGCCGACGGCCACGGCCACGCAGCTCCAGAGCGGCCACTGGTCAGAGGGGTTGCTGGCCACGGTGAAGACCGACTGCTCGCCGCTCGTGCCCTGGCTGAAGCTGGCCTGATAGACGACATAGCCCTGGTCTCGCACCGGGACGTTCATGGTCACCACCTTGGGCTCCTCTTTGCCATCCGTGATCTTGGTGACGTGGCTGGTGTACTTCTTGGCTTTCATGGTGCCGGGGTGAAGCTCACGCTGAAAGTCATTGAGGCGGATGGCGAAGGGCAGCTTCCACTTCATGCGGCTGAGCGCGAGCGTGTAGCTGACGTCCCCCGCCTTGACCGTCAAGGGCTCAAACTCGCGCTCCCAGAGGATGCCGCGCTGCTCGGAGCCGTCCTTCAGCTTCACGCGCAGTTCCAGGGCAGCGGTGTTTGCCTCGTCCTCCTTGGTGTTGGGCGCAGGCTGGATGCGATAGCCGTCGATGGCATTTTTGTCCTCGGCATCGGCCTGAACCACATTGGCATTGCGATGGTAGCCGGTGGCCTGGATTTCAAACGGCAGGTCCTTTCCGTAAAAGGTGCGGGCACGGCCGGGCTCAAGGTCGGCGAAGTGCTTCATGGGGATCACCAGGGCCGTGCTGTCCCCCTTGCCGTCGGCGGCCCAGCGGCGGATCTCAATGACACGTTCATGATAGCTTTGAAACTGGTCGCTGGTCTGCCCTTCAAACAGCGGCATGGCGCCCTCGGTCTTGTAGAGGAAGCTGACGAAGCCGGCGGCCAGCATGAACATGATGGCAACGTGAGAGATGAGCACGCCGATGGTGCGCCAGCCCTTGCGGATGCGGATGACGGCCCCGCAGAGCATGTTGATGAACAGCAGCACCATGAGCAGGGCGCCGCCCGGAAGCGGAATGGGCAGCAGCATGCCGCCCAGGTTCACATCATGGATGAGGAACCAGGATTCGAAATACTTCGCCTGGCTGTCGAGCAGGCCGATGTCCTTCTGGGACAGGGTGCCGAGGTAGGTGTCGATGAGCAGGAAGCTCAGGACGATGATCGCCAGTCCGTACGAGGACAGGAGATCGAAGATTTTACCAGGAAGGCTTTTGGAGGGGGCTGACATCGGGCTGGGTTGGCGATAGGTTACTGCCCCTGGGGCATGCGGAGGCGGAGGGAGGTCACAAACTGTTCAAAGGCCTGGGTGTTCGCTTCGACAAGCGCCTTGGGACCGACCATTTTGACAAACAATCCGGCCTCGCCCATGGAGGCCACGATGCCAAGCATTCGATGATCCGGACGGGCCTCGGTCGCACCGACGCTGGTGTAGGCGCCGTCGATGCTGACATAGGTGCCGTCGATGCCCATGAGCTTTTTCGTGGGAAGCCCGGCCAGATCCGTCTCGGTGATCTCCGGCTGGCCCATCTGCTTGCGCCAGCGGTTGACGTTCGCCAGGGAGCCTCCTCCACCGCCAGGCAGCAGGGATAGGTAGCATTCGCCTTCCTTGTTTGGGCCGAAGGTGAGATTGACGGGACGCATCTGGCTGCGCTCGGCCTGAGCCCAGCCGGCAGGGGTTTCCCAGATCAGGCGTTCATCCCCAAAGCGTTCCTGCGGATAAGCACCGACCTTCGGCCGGGCCTCGTATTCCGAGATCTCCCGGGTGCGGGTGATCTCCATGCGTTCTGACACGGGTTCACAGGAGGTCAGCATGGGCAGCGCCAGGCAGGCGATGCAGGCAGGGGGAAGTTTCATCGAAAGAAAACGCATGGGGGACGGGAGGATTAGCAGCATCCGTGACGTCTGCCACGAAGATACGCACGGACACGGCAGGGTGTGCCCGGGAAGTAGGTGGTGGACAAAGCTTGTCCGGCACTGGCAGGTGCTCTACCAGGCTTCAAACGTATCCACGGAAACAGCACAAACCAGGCCCTTGAATCAGGAACCCTTGTGATCCGTATGACAGGCCTTGCAGTTGACCGCCTTCTTGAAGGCTTCGATACCTGCCGGATCCTTGGCCTGGATCTTCTTCACGGAGGCGATCAGGGCCTGGCACTTGCCCACCCAGGCAGCCTTGTCGCCCTTCGGAGGCGTGGCAGCGCAGATGGTCTGGCAGATCTTCAGCATCTGGGCCAGGTCGGCATCGCTGGCCGTGCCACCGGAGACCTTTTTGCACAGGGCATCGTCGGGCTTGAAAGACTGCTTCATGGCCGTCTTGATCACATCACTGCCAGAGGCTGGCTTCGCGGCAGGGGCCGGGGCGGCCTTGGGATCCGCCTTCTTGGGCTCCTCCTTTTTCGCGGGAGCAGGAGGAGCCGGAGGGGCGGGAGGAGGAGCCGTCAGGGCGGCGATCTCCGCATCGCTGAGGCCGACGTTCACTTTCAAACCTGGAATCTTGCCTTCCAGGGCAGCCGCACCTGCCTTGGTGATGCCTGTCTGCCAGGCAAACAGCTTTTTCAAACCCTTGGCAGCAGCCAGCTTGGCAGCTCCGGCATCTGTCGTCTTGGTGCCATAGAGGTTGAGGTACTCAAGCTTCTGCAGACCGGACAGCTTCTCGACACCCGCATCGCCGACTTTGGTGTTTTCCAGATGCAGGCGCTCCAGGTTCACCAGCTTGGCAAGGGTCGCCGCCCCGGCATCCGTCACCTGGCTGCGTGCGAGGTCCACCCAGACAACCTGCGCGGCAATCGGCTCAAGCAGGGCCAGCTCCTTGTCGCCAAACTTGTCGGCGGCGTTGATGACGCTCAGACGAAGCTGTTCCGTGTCCTGGGCCAGAGGCATCAGGCTGGCGTTCAGGGCGGTCATCTTCGTGGTGACTTCGGCCACAAGCTTCTTTTCAGCATCGGTCAGCGGCTTGGGCTTCTCCTTTTCCACCTTGGCCACCGTGGCAGTCTTGGGCAGGCCCTTGGCCAGCAGCACCGCCAGGGCACCCTCCACTTCCGGCGTGGGTTTGGAGGCGGTGACGGTATCCTTTTCCGAAGCACCGCTGTCAATCCACCACTTCAGCACGGCAATCTCCTCCTTGGTCAGCTGGGGCTCGTCGCTCGGCGGCATGTGCTCGTCGTCATCCGCAGGAAGGTTGGCACGCACGAGCAGCAGGCTGTCCTTGCTGTTCTTGGGGATGACGGTGGTGGCCCCGTCGCCACCTCCCTTGAGAATGGCGGCGAAGTCGTGAAGCTGCAGCTTGCCCTTCTTCTTCTCTTCACCGTGACAGCTCACGCACTTGGCCTGCATGATTGGCGCGACGACATCGCGATACACCACGGCTTTGGCGGCGATGGCGGGATCCAGCTTGCCAGCAGGGGCAGGAGCAGCGGCGGCTGGTTTGGCCGATGCTGCTCCGGGCTTGGCCGCAGGAGTCGCTGGCGCAGCAGCAGGAGCAGCGGCGGCGGCCACGGCCACCGGCTTGGCATCGTCTTCGGCCGTCCAGCCGTTGTTGATGTGCGTTTTGGGCAGCTTGGCCTTCAGGGCGGCGACACCCGCCTTGGTCACGCCGCTCTGCCAAAGGTAAAGCGACTTCAATTTGGCCAGCCCGGCCAGCTTGGGCAGACCGGCGTCGGTGACCTTGGTGTTGTAGAGATTGAGATACTCAAGCGAGGCCAGGCCTTTCAGATGATCCAGCCCGGCGTCGGTGATGGCCGTGTTTTCCAGATGCAGTTCGGTGAGGTTCTTCATCGCGGCCAGCTTGGCCAGCCCTGCATCCGTGACCTTCGAGCGCGCGATGTCCAGGGAGCTGATCTTGTCAGCGACCGGTGCCAGGGCGTCGAGGCCTGCGTCCGTGAACTCCTTGGCAACGTTCAGCGCGGTGAACCGGTAGGTCTTGCCATCGGCGGCGATGGGCATGAGCGAGGCTCCGGAGGCGTTGATCTTGTCGATGGCAGCCTTGACGGCCGGGTCAACGGCCACCGGATCGGCGGCGTGCAGGCTCAGGGCAAAAAGGACCGGAAGCAGCAGGA
Source organism: Prosthecobacter sp. (assembly GCA_044345155.1). Taxonomy (GTDB): domain Bacteria; phylum Verrucomicrobiota; class Verrucomicrobiia; order Verrucomicrobiales; family Verrucomicrobiaceae; genus Prosthecobacter. The sequence goes on from JBIJBP010000017.1 coordinate 17,000, forward strand.
TTTTCTTCATGGAGGAGTGGGTGACTTGGGGGGTGAAAAGTAACGGCAATGAGGGAAAACGCGTTTCAGGGAGCCGCCCTTCCAAAGGCGGCTGAAGATCAAAGTTTGACAGCTTCCTTGGCTTCCGGAGGGAACTGGGCCTCAGACACCTTCAGGGTGGCACTGGCCCCTGCCTGAATCCAGTAGCGGATGGCGGCCAGTTCGGCAGGGGTCACCTGTTCCTTGCCCTCGGGCGGCATGTGCTCGTCGTCGTCCAGGGGAAGCAGGATGCGCTGAATCGTCAGGCTGTCATCCGGCTTGCCGGCAACGATGTTGTTGGCGTTTTCCCCGCCCTTCATCGTGACTTCGTAATTATCGAGGCGCAGGTCGCCCTTGGACTTGTCCTCATTGTGACACTTGTTGCACTTGGCTTCAAAAATCGGCAGGATGACATGCTGGAAGACCAGCTTTTCATTGCCAGCCGGAGCCGGAGCGGCAGGGGCTGGGGTGGGTGTCGGCGCGGGGGCAGGTGCAGGGGTGGTTCCGGCCACTGGGGCTGGAGCGGGTGCAGGAGCCGGGCTAGGGACGGAGGGAGCGGGAGCCGGTTCGGAGGCCTTGGCCTTGGGTTTTTCGACAAAACCGAGCATCCATTTTTCCATGCTGACCATCGGCCCCTTCAAGGACTCGGGGGCATATTCCGTCAGAAATTTGGAGCCATGGCTCATGTTACCTCCGAAGTGAGCCCCAAGCCCCATGAGGCCAAAGCTTCCAAAAAACACCGCCCGGTAGGCATGCATGAGCTCGCGGTTTTCGCTGCTCATCGAGAAAATACGAATGACCAGGGCCAGCAGCACCCCGGCCGTACCGACCAGGGCCAGGGTCTGGTGCAGGGTAAAATTGCCGCCTTCATAGCCCCCTTCCCTGGAAAGAAGGATGCCAGCCAGCACGGCCACGACCGCTCCGGCAGAACCCACCCAAAGGGTCAGCAGCGCCGCGCTGCCCATGCTTGCCTCACCCCGACGGGTCAGGCAGATTAGTTCCATCAGGCAAAGCAATCCCAGCGCCCCAACGGGAAGGTGCAGGAGAATCGGATGGAACCTCCCCACGAACAGCAGATTGTTCGAAACCTCGGCCTTCGACTCCTCATAAAGAGGGGGGAAGATCAGAAGCCCTACGACAAAGCCCAGGATGAGAAGAAGGGTGGCTACCCATGTCAGGGTGAAGGACCTGGGAGAGTTATCGTCGTGTGGAGCAGAAGACATGAACAGGAGGGGAAATTGCGAACTGCCAGAGTTACCAACGGTGCCTGGAAAGGGATTCCATCAGGAGAAAGGATGTCTGATCGTGCGATTGAAATGTCGATTCTTGGCCTGGAAGGGGCTGGACGCGAGGTCCTTAACGCTGATGCGGGCGCTGGCGAGTGGTAAAAGCTCACAGAGTTATTCTACATTTGAACATATAGGATTGTTAAAATGTTAAGAGATGTTAAATAACCTGGGAATTTCAGATGCCCGCCAACACCTATCGACTCAGCAGCCGCGAGCGCACCGCCCAGCAGTTGGAGAAATCCAAGCCTGCCAACGTGAGTCGGCATCCGACTTTCAGGAAGCGGAAGCAGATCCGCACCTGGAAACAGGTCATCGGGGGGGCTTTCCTGCTGCCCCTGGGCTGCATCACGGCCTTTACTCTGGTAGAGATGTTCTTCCGATCCCTCACCCGGGCGGATTTCTGGCGCTCCGAGCAGTTCATCTTCTTCACCACCGGTGGCCTGGCCTGGGGCCTCGCCTACCTGGCCGGCTGGCGTCCCGTCCACGCCTATGTCCTCGGCCACGAACTCAGCCACCTGATCGTGGCCAGGGCCTTCGGGGGCAAGATTTTTGACTGGAGCGCCTCGCCGACGGGTGGCTACGTCGAGACCAACAAGTCCAACACCTGGATCACCCTCGCCCCCTACCTGATCCCCTTCTATTCGCTGGCAGTGATGCTGCTTTTTGGCCTGCTGGGCCTTTTTTGGAGCCTGCATGACCCGGTCCGTCTTCCCATCGGCAGCCACGGAGTGACCCTGGCGCCGGTCTGGTTTTTCTATGCCGCCCTCGGCCTGACCTGGTGGTTTCACGCCACCTACACGATCAAGACCGTACTCACTCACCAGAGCGACCTGGAGCGCAACGGCGAGTTCTTTTCGATGAGCCTGATCTTCCTCTTCAACATCCTGCTCATCACCGCCCTCTACCTCGCCGCCTCCCCCTCCCCCGGCCATGAGTTCATCGAGCTCGGCAGGTGCTGGATCGGCACCGTCAGCTGGCTCTGGGGACTGATCTCGATGGTTGTGGCGTCGTGAAGGAGAAACCGAGAGGACTCTGCTTTTCCAACTTTGAGGGCATCATCGTTGCCTGACGCTATGTTTGGTTAGAAGCGGGCGTTCGGACGTTGTTCTCAGGCATGGACCGCCATCCACAGGTCAAGCTTCCGCATCCTTTTAGGCTTTGCGCAACAGGGCCGCCGTGGTTAAACCCGCGCTCCAACCTGCACTTTCATGCTCGAACCTTCCGCCCCTGCCTCCGCGTCCCTCTCCCGATCCGCCTGGATGGCCGTGGCGCTGCTCTTCCCCGTGGCGCTGCTCAACTACCTGGACCGGCAGATGCTCGCGACGATGCAGAAGTCCATGGTCGAGGACATCCCGACCATCACCAACGAGGAGTCCTGGGGCAATGTGCTGGCCGCCTTCAAATGGACCTACGCCTTCCTCAGCCCCATCGGCGGCTTCATCGCCGACCGCTTCAGCCGTCGGCGCGTCATCGGCTTCAGCCTGCTGGCCTGGTCGGCCGTCACCTGGCTGACCGGCCATGTCACCACGATGGACCAGCTCATCTGGGCGCGTGCCGCCATGGGCATCAGCGAAGCCTTCTATATCCCGGCGGCGCTGGCCCTCATCGCCGACTTTCATGTGGGCGGCTCCCGTTCCCTGGCTGTCGGCGTGCATCAGACGGGCATCTACGCCGGCCAGATGCTGGGCGGCCTGGCCGGCTATGTCGCCGATGCCCCCGGCTATGGCTGGCAGTGGATGTTCAGCACCTGCGGCATGGTCGGCGTGATCTATGCCATGCCCCTGCTGGCGGCCTTGAAAAACCCGCCGCACCGGCCCGATGCGGTCCCCGTGGCCTCCCCGGCCGCAGGGCTGCGCGAACTGCTGAGCAACCGCAACTTCCTGCTGCTGGTCGCCTACTTCACCCTGCCAGCGATCGCCGGATGGGTGATCCGTGACTGGGGCCCGAAAATCCTCCGTGACCAGTTCGCCCTGGAGCAGGGCAAGGCTGGCATGATCGCCGTGTTCACCGTGCAGATCGCCTCCCTGCTCGGCGCTTTGATGGGCGGCTGGCTGGCGGACCGTCTCATGCACCGCTCCAAACGCGGACGCATCTTTGCCAGCGCCCTGGGCATGGTGCTATTTCTTCCGGCCCTTTTCGGCGTGGGCCATGCCGCCTCCATCACCATGGCCGTGGTGGCCCTGGCGGTCTTCGGACTCGGCTGGGGATTTTTTGACTGTAACAACATGCCCATCCTCAGCCAGATCACCCGCCCGGAGGTGCGGGCCACGGGCTACGGCCTGATGAACCTTGCCAGCATGACCTTCGGCGGCCTGGGCGACAAGGGCTATGGCGCGCTCCGTGACCGGGGTGTTCCCATCGACTACATCTTCGGCGCCTTTGCCGGCATCGCCCTGCTCTCCATCCTGGTCGTGCTTTTGATCAGGCCAACGCAAGCCTGAGCGGGAACGATGTCCGGCTTCTGCGCAAGGCTGCCGCCCATGCCTGCGTAGTTGCTCCAGATGACGATGCCCGTCCCAAACCCGTTTTCCCGACGCGAAATGCTCAGCCGCATGGGCGGAGGCATGGGTGCCCTCGGCCTGACCTCAGCCCTTCAGGCGGCAGGTGGAGTGCCCACACACTTTCAACCCAGGGCCAAACGGGTCATCCACCTGTTCATGAACGGCGGCCCCTTCGGCCCTGACTTCTTTGATCCCAAGCCCGCCCTGACGCGCTACAACGGCCAGCGTCCCGACGGTGCCGACCTGCGCACCGAACGCCCCACGGGAGGCCTGCTCGCCTCACCCTATGCCTATGCAAAACATGGGCGGAGCGGCCTCGAGATCAGCGAACTCCTGCCCAACATCGCACGTCACGCTGACGATCTCTGCGTGCTGCGCTCCTGCCACACCGACAATCCGAACCATGGGCCAGCCCTGCTTCTGATGAACAACGGCACCATGACCGAGCGCGTGCCCAGCATGGGAGCCTGGCTCAGCTACGGCCTCGGAAATGAAAACGCCAACCTGCCCTCCTACGTCGTCCTCTGCCCAGGCAGGCCGGTGCGCTTTTCCATCCTCTGGAGCAGCGCCTTCCTGCCCGCCCAGCACCAGGGCATCTACATCAACCATTCGCAGCTCGATCCACGGCAGATGATTCCCTGGCTTAGCAACGGACGACTTGCCATGAAGGACCAGCGCCGTCAGCTCGACCTCCTTCAGGAGCTGAACACCGCCCATCTCAGTCAGCGGGGCGGCACAGACGTGGCCTTGTCCGGCCGCATTCAGGCGATGGAGACAGCCTACCGCATGCAGTCCGCCGCCACCGACGCCTTCGATGTGAACCTGGAACCGGAGAAGGTCCGCGACATGTATGGCAAAAGCCATTTCTCCAATGGCTGCCTGATGGCCCGACGCCTGGTCGAGCGCGGCGTGCGCTTTGTGCAGGTCTATTACGGCAACGGCCAGCCCTGGGACACGCACTCCAACCATGATGCCTCGACCCGCAGGCTGGCTGCGGACATCGACCGGCCCATCGCCGCGCTGATCTCCGACCTGAAGCAGCGCGGCATGCTGGACGACACCCTCATTGTCTGGGGCGGTGAGTTTGGACGGACGCCGGTGAGTGAAAACGGCAACGGCCGCGACCACAACCCGCACGGTTTCTGCATGTTCTTCGCCGGAGGCGGTGCGCAGGGCGGTCAGGCCTATGGGCAGAGCGACGACTTCGGCTTCAAGGCCGCCGTCGACAAGATGCACGTGCATGACATCCACGCCACCCTGCTGCATCTGCTGGGCATCGATCACGAGCGCCTGACCTACCGTTACGCAGGACGTGACTACCGTCTCACCGACGTCCATGGACGGGTGCCGAAGGCGATTGTAGGTTAGGCAAGCCGGCCCGTCCTCAAATCAGGCGCGGGCCGTGACCGGCGTGCGGCGTCCGTCATCGCGGAAGAAGGATTCCATGCGCTCGCGCAGGTCGGCGTAGAAACGTGCGGCCATCTCCTCGAGCATCTCCGCCTTTGCGGCGACGCCCTGGGACTCCAGGCGTTCGCGCTCCAGACGCATCTTCTCCTGGAAGGTCTGCTCCAGCTCCATCAGATGCTCCAGGAAAGCCTTGGCCGCACGGCTGCGGTCCACGCCCTCGATCAATGCACGTTCCAGCGGCCTGTTCTGCGTGATGTGCAGGAACGGGCTGTCAATCAACTGCTTCATGTAGCGGTCAAAACCCTTCAGGAAGGCCAGGCGTTCACGGGAAAACTTGACCTCCTCACAGTCCAGAAGGCAGTCATAGGGACCGGGCTTGGAGAAGAACTTCACGACCAGCGGAATCGTGTCCACCAGCATGAACAGCAGCGACAGGACGACGTAGGCGATGAGGGCGAAGCGACCGCCGTCGGCGCCCTGCTCAAACAGGTCATGCAGGGCCAGGGTCTGGGTCAGGATGTCGCGGCGCGGCTCATTGCGGATCTTGGTGATGCGCGCCTCCTCGTCATTGCCCAATCGGGCGATCTCCTCGTTGAGCCCCTTGAGCTGGACAAGCTGGGCGTCGATCTGCGACTTGAGCGTCTCACGGATCGCATTCTGCTGGCCGACAAACTGGTCGGCCTGCTGCTGCTGCACCTGGCGGCGCAGGAGTTCGATGCGGTCCTGCTCGGCCTTGGCCTTGGCGGCAAGCTCCGCCGCCTGGGCATCGAGGGCGGCGTTCACGCCATCCTCGGCGGCCTTGATCTCCGCGACCAGCACCACACGGTTTTTCGTCAGCGTGTCGAGCAGACCGCTCAGGCGGGCGGATTCGGCACGACGCCAGGTGAGCTGATCCTCCTGGATGCTCTTGGCACGCGGCCCGAGGCCGATGATGCCGCTGCGCTGGCCGTTGACCTCGCGCTCGAATTCGGTCTGCCAGTGGTTGAGTTCCGCCGCAATCTTCTGGTAGTCCGCGCTGAGCCTGGCCATCTCCTTGTCCAGCGCCTCAAGCCGCAGCTTTCCAGGCCCGGTGGCCTCGGCGATCTTTGCCTCACGCTCCGCCTTCGCCTTCTTTTCATCCTCGGTCAGGGGCTTCTCGACAGGCTTGCCGTTTTCATCCAGGAACTTGGCGCTGAAGCTGGCGTTCCAGGAGTCACGCTGCTTGGCGATCTCGGCCTCCAGGGTTTTGACACGGGCTTCCACGACGCCCTTCTGCGCCACGCCGTCCTTGCGGGCCTGCTCGATCTCCGCCTCGCGATCCTTCTCGATCACCGAAACGATGGTGTCCTTGAAAAGCAGCAGTGTCAGGGGGTGCGAGATGGTGACGCCCATCAGCGCGGCCACCACCATGCGCAGCGCAAACTGCGAGGCCTTGCGGAAGATGTTCTGGTAGGCGCGGTAGGTGGCGAGCAGGGCGCGGTCCACCGTCAGGATGATGAAGGCCCAGACCAGCGAGACTGGTGCGATGACCAGCCAATTGTCCGTCAAGGTCGACAGCGCATAGGCACAGGCGATGATGGCGAAGGTGGATGGGACGAGGACGGTGGCGCCGAAGGCCACGTATTTTCGCCGCTCCCAGGCCGGGCAGGCGTCGAGGTTGTCGGAGCTGGCTCCGGCGAGCCAGAAGAAGACGCGTTCAAGACGGTCAAGGATGCTCATGGGAAGGGGGGAAACCGGCGCGATAGTGAGGGCAAGGAGATTGACTGTCAATCCCGGCAGTGGAGGAATGCCCAACATGAAGTGCTACCAAGCCCTGCCCTGCCTGACCTCCCCACCCACCGCCGCCGACTGGGCGCGTGCCGTGCCGCTCACCGACTTCAGCCTCCCCTGGGAGGAACGCCCGGCTCCGCGGACGGAGTTCCGGGCACTCTGGACCAGGAGCCATCTGCACTTTGGGTTCACCGCCCTGGACTCCACCCCTGTGATTGGGTCCGGCCCCACGCTGAAGGAACGCGTGCTGGAGTCGGACCGGGTCGAGATCTTCCTGGCACCCGACCTGTCGCTGGCTCCCTACTACTGCCTGGAGATCGCCCCGGGTGGCGAGGTGCTTGAATACCGGGCGCGGTTTTACCGGGAGATGGACTGGGACTGGCGATGCCCGGGGCTGGAGGTGCGATCCGAGATTTCTCAGGACGCCTGCCATGTCACCGGCAGCCTGCCGGTTGAAACCCTTGAAAGCCTTGGCGTCCTCAAGCCGGGCGCGAACCAATTTTACGCCGGCCTTTATCGTGCCGACTTCTCCGTCCTGCCCGGCGGCAGCCTGCGGCGCAGCTGGATGCCCTGGGTGAACCCCGGCACGGAGCGCGCCGACTTCCATGTGCCGGGCTCGTTCGGAGTCGTTGAGCTGGCCGGATGGGATGAGGAAAGCTGACAAATGGGGGCTTGCGTGACGGGGCGGGCTTTCAATCATGGGCGGCTCATGCCCGCCGCCGCCTACGACCAGCTCTGCGATCACGTCCGCGAAGTCGCCCTCCTTGCCTCCACCGAATCCATCCTGTCCTGGGATCAGGAAACCTTCATGCCCGCGAAGGCGCTGTCGTTTCGCGCCAGGCAGATGTCCTGGCTCAGCGGACGGGCCCACGCCCTGGCCACGGGCCGCATGATGCAGAAGCTCATCCATCAGGCCCAGGCCTCGCGCCTCCGCCAGCCGGTCCAGGCGGCGAACGTGCGGATCCTGGCCGAGGACTATGAGCGGAACGCCAGGATCCCGAACCGTCTCGTCGTGGAGGAGAGTGAACTCACGGCCCATGCCAAGCATGCCTGGGTCGAGGCGCGCAAGGCGTCCGACTTCAGCCTGTTCGCACCGCATCTGGAGAAGCTGCTCGGCATCGCCCGGCGCAAGGCGGACCTCTGGGGCTATGCCGAGGAGCCTTATGACGCCCTGCTTCATGGCTACGAACGCGGCACCCGCACCCGGGAGGTGGCGGCTCTGTTTGCCAAACTGAAGCCCGACCTCGCGGAGATCGCCCGCAGAGCCGTCGAACGAGGCCGGAGCATCCGACCGAACCTGCTTCGCGGCAGCTATCCCATCGTGAAGCAGCAACTGCTCAACGCCGAGATCGCCGCCAGCATCGGCTTCGACTTTGAGGCCGGGCGGATCGACACCACGGCCCATCCGTTCTGCACCACACTGGGGCCTAGGGATGTGCGCCTGACCACGCGCTACGACGAACGTGACTTCACCTCCTCCCTGTTCGGCGTGCTGCACGAGGCCGGGCACGGGCTTTATGAGCAGGGCCTGCCGGAGAACGACTTTGGACTGCCTTCCGGCCGCGCCTGCTCGCTGGGCATTCATGAATCGCAAAGCCGTCTCTGGGAAAACCATGTGGGAAGGTCACGTGCGTTCTGGGAAAAATGGCTGCCACGTGCCGCCGAGATCTTCCCTCACCTGCGCCGCATCGGCCTGGATGACTTCCTGAAGGCCGTGCAGCGCTCCGAATACTCCTTCATCCGCGTCGAGGCGGACGAGGCCACCTACGACCTGCACATCCTGCTGCGCTTCGAAATCGAACGCCGGATGATCTCCGGCACTTTGTCCGTGAAGGACGTGCCCGAGGCCTGGAACGCCCTGTTCAAGGAGTTGTTCGGCATGACACCGCCTGACGCCGCCCGCGGCTGCCTTCAGGACATTCATTGGAGCATGGGCGGGCTTGGCTACTTCGCCACCTACACGCTTGGCAACCTCAACGCCGCCCAGCTCTTCACCTCGGCCCGCAGGCAGCGCCGCATCGCCTCCGCCATCGACAGGGCCGACTATGCGCCGCTGCTGTCCTGGCTGCGTGAAAAGGTCCATGCCCAAGGAGGTGCCCTGCTGCCCGGCGAGGTCATGAAAACGGCCACGGGATCGGGGACCGACGCCAGGCATCATCTCCGGCACCTGCGTGGCCGCTTCGTGGATTGAGACGCCAAGCAAACCAACTTTGCCATATTCCGCACTGCACCGGCTCGTCACCAGTTTTGCCGAACTTGTCACCACGCCCTTTGCGGACGACGTGAACGCCCTCGGCTGGCCGCGCGGGCTGGAGGGTGATTTTGCCGAAGTCACCCAGGCCCTCGCCCTGCCTCCCGGAATCAGCACGCTCGATGAAGACCGTCTTGGTTCACTGGAGCTGAGCCCGGCAGGCAGACGGGCCGTCGCCACGATGCTGGCCGATGTCCGGATGCTTCGCGAACACGGCGTCGAGGTGGTTCTTGACGGCGTTCATGGTTATACCCACGAACTGCGGCCGACCGCGCTGCGGACGGACGTGTGCTCCTTCCATGCCGACAGCGCCACGGCCGAGGCGGACACCTGGCTCTGCACCTATCATGGCGCCTCGTCCCAAGGGCTGCCCAACGACATGGCCGTGCGGCGCATCGACGCCCCTGCGACGAGAGCCCTGCTGCTCCAAGAATTCGGAGGGGTGGACGACGAGACCTTTGAAGAATGGCTGAGCGACCATTTTCATGATCTGCACTACCTCCCGCAGCCAGGGGCAAAACCCTGGTCGTTCGGCACCGGGGTTCTCTGGAGAATCGCCACGCTTCACCCGGACAGCCGAGTGCCGCCCTGCATCCACCGCGCCCCGGACCCCGTGCCCGGACAGCCCAGGCTGCTGCTGATCGGCTGATGCTTCAGGGATGGCATGGCAGGCTTCACCAAACGAGCGCCCTCCACCTGCCGCGTTCCACCCACAGCAGGTAAACGGAGAGCAGGCCAATGCCCAGGAGCATCGGCTGGAGGATGCCGTCCTTGGCCACAAACTGATGGAAGGCGAGGATGTTGACGATGATGGGACCGAGAATAAGCAGGCCGACATTCCGGGTGCGTGGCAGGAGGACAAGCAGGCCACCGAGCAACTCAAACACCTTCACGAAGGTCATGTAGCCGGTGGGGCCAAACGCCGCCATGAATGCGGCGATGGGAGTGTCCTTCGGAAGCTCCGGTGTCGGCGCCATGCCGAGAAGGACGACGGAGGCGGACATGATGAACAGCCCTCCGAGAAGGAGGGAGGCGATGTGGGGTGCGTATTTCATGGGATGGTCAATGGAAGGATGCGGGTTCAGGAATGGGAAAGGTGCGCCTCCAGCCGGTCGAAGTTTTCCTCGTTGGCAGGGACGCAGACTCCCTTGAGCGCCTCGCAGAGCGAAACAGTCTCAAAGGCCATGCGCCAGGTGAGCCGGGTGCCTTCAGCTTCTTCCTCCAGCGTCATTGTCATGCGAAAATGCGGCGGTACTACATGGTCATAAATGATGCATGCTGGCCGCACGACTTCGACAAAGCGGCTCCGGTTCGGATAATCAACCCCGTTCGGGCCGTGAAACACGAAGACCCATTCGCCACCCGGACGGAAGTCGAAGGTTTCAAAGGTGCTGGTGAAACCGGCGGGCCCGAACCAAAGCGTGAGTCGCGCCGGATCGCTGAAGGCCTCGAACACCTGCTCGCGCGGATGGTTCAGGAGGCGCGAGCTGAGGATTTCTTGGGGGGCGACGGTGCTCATGCGTTTTCCTCCCCACATCCTGTCACGTTGCTGATCATCCAGCCAAGGCCGAACTTGTCCTTGAGCATGCCAAACTTCGGCGACCAGAAGGTCCGGGCCAGAGGGGCCGGCCCAGTCAAGCAGACGCAGCTGTGGGGACGCATCTTCTGAAAAATGCAATCACGCAGCACGAACTGGCGATTTCACGACAAAGCCGGACGCAAACCGAACGTTGTTTGAACTTTGCACACCCCTGGACAAGGGGTCATGGATAGACATTCACATTCCAACAAGCTCCATCGGAAAATCAGACTGACCTGAGATGCACGCAGCAGGCAAGATCATCGGCCGTGAGAAGAACATCTTCGAACAGATGCTGGTGGAAGATGACTGGCAGGACATGCCCGGGGATCGGATCGGACCCTACACCTTGGTGGAAAGACTGGGCGAGGGCGGCTTCGGTGTTGTCTGGCGGGCGACGTCAACATCCCCCGTCAGGCAGGAAGTCGCGCTCAAGGTCCTGAAGGCGGGCATGGACTCACGTCATGTCATTTCCAGGTTCCAGCGTGAAAGGCAGGCCCTGGCGGGCATGAACCACCCCAACATCGCCACCTTGTTCAATGCATCCACGACCTCGGACGGCAGGCCCTGCTTCGCGATGGAACTGGTTTCCGGAGAGCCGATCACCCGTTACTGTGAAAGGCGCGGGCTTTCCCTCAGGGAGAAGCTGGAGCTGTTCCATCAGGTGTGTGACGCCGTTCAGCATGCCCATCAGAGGGGTGTGATCCATCGGGACCTCAAGCCGGGAAACATCCTGGTCAGTGAAATGGACGGCCGCGCCCACCCCAAGGTGATTGACTTCGGCATCTCCAAGATGATCGCCCCAGGCCTGAACGAGGAGGACGCCACCCTGCTGACCCGTCAGGAAATGTTCCTGGGCACGCCTCTCTACATGTCGCCCGAACAGCTCGACGGCACACCGGATGTGGACACGCGCAGCGACATCTATGCGCTTGGCATGGTGCTGTATGAGCTTCTGACCGGCCGCCAGCCCTTTGACATCGCGGCGCTGACTTCGAAGAGCATGGAGGAGATGAAACGGGCCCTGAAGGAGGAACGACCGGCGCGCCCATCCGTGAGCGTCAGGAAAAAGCCCGGGACCAGGGCGACGGACAGCCTGCCCAAAGACCTCGACTGGATCACCCTGTGTGCACTGGAAAAAGAGCGGGAGCGGCGATATTCAACGGCGGCACAGCTGGCCTCCGACATCCGCAGGTTCCTGGAACATTCACCCGTGGCCGCACGTCCGCCAAGCGTCACTTATCTGACATCCTGCTGGGTGAGACGTCATCAGGCCCTGGCCCTGGCGGCCTGCATCAGCCTGGCAGCCCTTTTCAGCGGGCTGGCCGTGGCCCTCTGGCAGGCCCGTGCGGCCGACAGGGCGCGTGCCATCGCCGAGCAGGAAGCCTTCCGAAGCCGTCAGACGGCGGCATTCCTGACCTCACTGCTGGATGACGTGGCCTCGGAGGTCAACCGCGGCCGCAATCCGGAAGCCCTGAGGGAGGGCCTCAGCGTGAGCCAGAAGAAGCTTGATGAAATCAGCGACCCGGACCTGCAGATCAGCCTGCTGAAACAGATCAGCCACCTCTACGAGAGCATGAGCGAGAGGAAGCTCAGCATCCCATCGCTCGAACACCTCGCCATCCTTACCGCCATCCGTCATGGAGAGGAGAGCCAGGAGGCGCATGCTGCCGCCATCGGGCATCTTTATGTCATGGTGAACCATGGTGACCGCACAGAGGCGGCCAAGAGGCTGGCAGCCATGAAGGAAAGGATCGAATCCCGTGGAGACCGCGGCAGCCTGGAATGGTTTGACGTGCAGAACCTGCTGGCCCGTGTGTGGGTGAAGCTGCGCAACATCCCCCTCGCCCTGGCTGCCACCGACGAGGCTGCCGCAGCCGCTGAAAAGCACCGACTGCCGCCCGAACGTCACTTTGCCATCCTGCAAACGAGGACGGAGGCGCTGCACCTGGCTGGCAGGCACTCGGATGCACTGAAGCAGCATGAGCAAACCCGGACCCTGCTTGAGAAAAACGGCATCCTGAACATCTATGAGAAGGATTTTCTCAGGCGTGTGGCAGCCTCCTACAGCCAGGCCGGCCAGCATGCCCGGGCGGCCGAACTTCAGCGTGAACTCGTTGACAAGGTCAGCTCAGGTGACCGGCAGCGGCTGTTCAGGGAGTATGGCACCCTGGTGACCTACGCATCCAAGGCAGGCCGTCATGAAGAGGCGATCACCCACGCCAGGGAGGCTCTGGTCCTGGTGCGTCAACCCGATGAAAGCGGAGGCGAATCCCAGCGCCGGGCTGAAGTCGCCGACAGCCTGCGCCATCTGGCTGCCGCCCTGGGCCATGCCGGCAATCACGTCGAATCCGTGTCCGTCGCGCGTGATGCGCTCGCCCTGGCCTTCGACGATGGCAACGGACAGCGCATCACCAGGGCACACATGCTGCTGGCGGAAAGGCTTGAAGCGGCAGGCCGCCTGGAGGAGGCGCACGCGGCCTACCGCAGCAGCTACCAGAGCCACACCCAGCGCAACGCCAGCTACAAGGACCGGATTTATGACCTGCACGCCATGGCAGCCATTCGACGTCGTCAGGACCGTCATGCCGAGGCGTTGGAACACCATCAGGAAGCCTGGCGGCAGACCATGGCCGAACCCAGCTCCAAAGATGATCCGGATTTCGTATCTTATGTGGCCGCACCTGCCCTGGAATGCTGGAAAAAGCTGCATGCCTCCAACCCAAACATCCGACCACCGCAGGAAGTATCCGCCTGGGAGTCCGCCCGCACCAACCCGCCCGTCAACGCCTCGGTGCCTTGAATCAGAAAAGGACCCGAACCTGAAAAAAAGACAGCCCCCTGTCATACCCGGCCCGCCATCAGGTCACCAAGGAGGGAAATGAATGGAGCGCGAAACGGCCCAGCAACTCGAAGCATTGCACACAGACTCATTCGGCTGGGCGATGCACTGCTGCGGCGGCGACCTTTCACGTGCCGAGGACGTGCTCCAAAACGCTTATCTCAAAATGGTCGCCGGCCGGGCGGACTTTTCCGGTGGCTCCAGCTTCAAGACCTGGTGGTTTGGTGTCATCCGGCTCACAGCCCTGGAAGAGCACCGCCGCCTGCGACATCGGGAGTCTCTGCTCAGCCGCCTGCTTGCCCAGGTCACCGGGCACCACCCGTCATCCCCGACCTGCCCCGCACGTCAGATGGAGGCGGACGAACGAATTCAGGAACTCAGGCAGGCCCTGGCCTGCCTGCCCCCCCGCCAGGCCGAAGTGCTGCACCTGGTTTTTTATCAGGACCTGACGGTCAACGAAGCCGCGGCGGTCATGAAAATCAGCCCGGGCTCCGCCCGTCAGCATTACGAACGTGGCAAGGCCCGCCTGCGCACGCTCCTGCAAACACCTTCGCCTCCAGCCTGACATGACCAACCCCGCCGACAACGACCTCAGGGAATCCTTCGCACGTCTGCGTGAACAAGACCGAAGCATCGCACCTGCCTGGAGGAATCCCCTGCACCTCCAGCCCGCCTGCTTGCCGGCCACGGAAACCAGGCACGCCTTCCGCTGGTCTCTAACCGTCGCCAGCCTGGCGCTGCTGTTTTTACTCGGCTGGCTTGGCAGCAGCCAGCATCCCGACGATGACCTCGGCGCCGAGCTGCCAGAACTCTTCACGCCACAGGGCTCGCCCATGTTCACCGGCATTGCCTTCAACAGCTCGACATTGCCTAGCGACGCCCTGCTTCCGCCCCACCTCACCATCCAACTGCCATGAAATCCATCCTGCTGACACTCGCCACCGCCCTGATCGCCCACGCCGGCCCCGAAGCGTGGCTGCAAAAAGGCCTTATCACCCCGGAGATGATCTCGGCCGTGAAGTCTGAACTCGAACTCAGCACCGAGCAGGAGGCGTCCATGCAGTCCATCCTGAAAGCCGCCAGGGAAAAAGCCGCACCCATGGAGACCACCGTGCGCGAACGGCAGCAGGAGCTGAATCATCTGCTCAAGGACGGCAAAACCACCGCCGAACAGGCCGCCCAGGCCCTGACAAGCCTCTTGAATGCCGAAGAACCCGTCAAACAGCTGCAGCTCCGGACGCTGATCGAACTGCGTGACCTACTGAACCCCGACCAGCAGAAAAAGGCCCTCACACTGGCCCCGGGCAGGCTGGCGAAAAACGACAGCATCCAGATTCGCGTGCATCAGAAGGCGGAGAAGCTGCGCGCCGCCGTCGAATCCCTTGGGATCAAGCCCACCCTGGCCATGAGTGAGCGAGGAAGGGCCATTGAAGGCCTGATCAAGGCCGGTGCCTGGGCCGATGCCGATGCCGCCCTTGAAAAGCTTTCCAGGGAAAGCCGGGCGGAGGAGCCTGCGCAGGATGAAACACCCGACTTTAGCCAGCTTGAACCAGGAAACACCGACCTGGAAGAACTCCGTCAACGCTACACCCGGGTCGAGGAAAAGGCCCAGCAGATCATTTCACTGCCCCTGATCCGCCAGTTCCTCAAGGCCAAGGAGGCCTTTGAAGAAGCCAAGCAGGCCCAGGACGCCGAAAAGGTCGGCCGCATCCTGACCTGGGCGGAACGTCAGCTTGAAGAATCATGAACCGCTGAATCCCCCAGCTATGGGAGCCGGGCAATGCTCATGAACGGCGGGCAGAAAAACGAAGTGACGACCCGAGGACCATCGGGCTAGGATGGCAGCATGGAGTCGTACCTTTCCGCCCTGCCCTACGTTCCGCCAGTCCTGACGGCCTTGTGGGCGCTGATCTGCCTGCGCATCTACACGATGATCTCCACCGAAAACCCCGGCCAGCGCAGGCTGGTCGCCATCGGCGGCGCGCTCGGGGCGGCCTTGATCTATGTCCTGGCTTCCAACATCATCACCCTTCTTCAGGCTCCTGTCGAATCCTCCCAGCCGGCCGCGAGTTTCCGGGAAGAGCGGGTGAAGGTTCAGTTGCAGTGAGGCATCACATCGACCTCGGCACCTGCCCGAGAGGCGTGAAGCGGATCTTCGGACCAGCCGGCACCTTCGCCCCTTCCAGTATCCATTGTTTCAAAGTGGCGGCATCCTTGCTGGAAATTGCATGACCTGTCGG
Source organism: Prosthecobacter sp. (assembly GCA_044345155.1). Taxonomy (GTDB): domain Bacteria; phylum Verrucomicrobiota; class Verrucomicrobiia; order Verrucomicrobiales; family Verrucomicrobiaceae; genus Prosthecobacter. The sequence goes on from JBIJBP010000017.1 coordinate 32,876, forward strand.
CGGCATCGCACCCGGAACCTCGTCGGGGAAGACGACCACCTGGTAAAAGCGGCTCATTTCAGGCCGGCCGGGAACAATCCATTTTCCAGTCCCCACAAGCCGGGCCAGGGCCCTTGAGCTTTCAATCGAGGGCATCGAGGACAGGCGGTTGTCCCCGTGGCAGTGCACGCAGCCCTTTTCCAGCACCCTTTGCACCGGCTCAAAAGCCTTTTGCTCCGCCACGACCTGGGTCGTTGGCACACGGGCGCAGGCGGAAAAAAGCAGAAGAACCGGGATCAGCAGGACGAGGCATGACTTCATGTTGATAAAATCCCATGAAGAGGGCGGCGGGGCCAGTGAAGATTTCAGGAATGCCCCGGATGGTGGCCCTGTTTTCATCCCACGCACCCCTAAAAGGGCCGACATCCAATACTAAAAGGCTAGGAACGAAGATGAAGCCCATGGAAAAGGCTGTTGCCAGAGCATGACGACCCGCTAGAATCCGCCGCCTTTTTCCCAACCTAACCACCGCTCCAGTCCCCTGCCCATGTCATTCCTCCTCACCCAAGGCATCCCTGCGTCTCTCGTCCTCGCCGTCGTGGGTCTGGGCTTTGCATTGCTTCTCATCCGCCAGATCCTCAAAGCCTCTCCGGGGAACGAAAAAATGGCGGAGATCGGAGGAGCCATCCAGCAGGGTGCCAAGGCCTACCTGAACCGGCAAATCCGCGCCATCAGCCTCATCGCCGCAGTGATCTTCGTGGCGGTTTATTTCGTCCGCGGCGGCGTGGCCAGCGCCGGCTTCATCGTCGGCGCGGTCTGCTCCCTGGTCGCTGGTTACATCGGCATGACCATCGCAGTCCGTGCCAATGTACGCACCGCCTGGGCGGCCAGGGACGGCGCCCATCCGGCCCTTAAGATTGCCTTCAACGGCGGTGCCGTCACCGGCCTGCTCGTCGTGGTGCTCGGCCTGCTCTCCGTCGGTGTCTTCTTCCTGGTGGTGGAAAAAATGTCCGGCGTGAAATCCGCGATCGATTCTCTCATCGGCCTGGCCCTCGGCAGTTCGCTTATCTCCGTCTTCGCCCGTCTCGGTGGCGGCATCTACACGAAAGCCGCTGACGTTGGTGCCGACCTGGTTGGCAAGATCGAGCAGAACCTCAACGAAGACGACCCCCGCAACCCCGCAACCATCGCCGACAACGTGGGTGACAACGTCGGCGACTGCGCCGGCATGGCTGCGGACGTCTTTGAAACCTATGCCGTCAGCCTCATCGGCGGCGTGCTGGTCGGTCATCTCACCGCTCCGGAAGGCAATCATGCGGTGCTGGTTTACCCCTTCGTTCTCTGCGGCCTGGCCATCATCGCCTCCCTGCTTGGCATCGGCTGGGTGAACTTTGTGAAGCAGAAGGCCACGCCCGCCCTCGTGGGAGGCGTCGCGGTCTCCGGCATCGTCGCCGCCATCCTCTTCAAATGGGCCACCGGCGCCATCTTCACCGCGCCCATCAACATGGCCGGCGTCACCGTCACGCCCTCCGCCATCTTCTACTGCGCCCTTATCGGCCTGGCGCTGACCTTTGCCGTGGTTTGGATCACGAACTACTTCACCAGCACCGCCCACCACCCGGTCCGCCGCATTGCCAAGGCCTCGGAAACCGGCCACGCCACCAACATCATCGCCGGCATCAGCGTTGGACACCACGCCACGCTTCTCCCCGTTCTTTGCATCGCCGCCTCCATCTGGGCCTGCTGGGATCTCGCCGGCCTCTACGGCATTGCCATCGCCGTCGTTTCCATGCTCAGCCTCAGTGGCATCATCGTCTCCCTCGACGCCTTCGGCCCCATCACTGACAATGCCGGCGGCGTCGCCGTGATGTCCGGCCTGCCCGAGGATGTCCGCAAGATCACGGATGAACTGGATGCCGTCGGCAACACCATGAAGGCCGTCACCAAAGGCTATGCCATCGCCTCAGCAGGCCTCGCCGCCATGGTCCTTTTTGGCAGCTATGTCGAAGAATTGAAGGCCTTCCTGAATCTCAAGGAGGTGGTTTTCGACCTGATGAACCCCAAGGTCATCATCGGCATGTTCATCGGCGGACTTCTCCCTTACCTGTTTACCGCCTTTGGCATGGATGCCGTCGGCAGCGCGGCGGGTGCCGTGGTCCTTGAGGTCCGTCGTCAGATCGGCCTTAAACCCGGCATTCTCAATGGCAGCGAAAAACCTGAATATGGCCAGTGCGTGGACATCGTCACCAAGGCCGCCCTTCAGCAGATGATCGTCCCTGCCCTGCTGCCCATCGTCTTCGTGGTCGCCGTCGCATTCCTGGGCAAGGAAGCCCTCGGCGGCCTGCTCATCGGCACAATTGTAACAGGCCTGTTCGTCGGCATTGCCATGACCAGCGCCGGTGGTGCCTGGGACAACGCCAAGAAGTATATCGAAGAAGGCAACCATGGAGGCAAGGGCAGCTTCGCCCACGCCGCAGCCGTCACAGGTGACACTGTCGGAGACCCCTACAAGGACACCTCCGGCCCTGCCGTGAACCCCATGATCAAGGTGGTCAACGTGCTCGCCATCCTGGTGATCCCGCTGTTTTTCAAATAATTCCCAAAGCCTCCAGGCGGAGGCTTCCCGACAGTCCTTGTTCCGCTCAACGAAGGCGTGATGGCCCCCATCACGCCTTCGGCACATGAGGGACCAGCACGTCCGGCGACTGGTTGCGCTGCTTGCTGCGGCGGGCCGCCTCCCTGGCAAAGGCTTCCTGGGACCGCTTTGCCTTCTTGTGGGCGACCTGTGGCAGATGCCAGGTGGCGTCGCTGCGCAGGGTCCTACCACGCGCCGTGTCGGCAAAATGAGTCTCCAGGATGTGGATCAGCCGTTTCTTGGCCTCACGATCCTCCACGGGCACCAGAAGCTCGACCCGTTTCGACAGGTTGCGGTTCATGAAATCCGCGCTGGAGATGAAGACGACGGAGCGCCCGCCCTGCCGGAAGACGTAAATGCGGGCATGCTCCAGGTAGCGGTCAATGATGCTGACAACCGTGATGTTTTCGCTCACCCCCTTCACACCGGGCCGCAGGCAGCAGATGCCCCGGATGTTCAGACGGATCTTCACCCCGGCCTGCGAGGCCTCGTAAAGCGCCTCAATCATCTCACGATCCTCGAGCGAATTCATCTTCAGCAGCATCTCGGCCGTCTCCCCCTGCCTGGCGCGCTCGGTTTCACTGCGGATCATCGAAAGCAGCCGCTCCCGCAGCCCGAATGGGGCCATGCTCAACTTCTGGAAATGCACAAAGCGTGAGCGGCCGGTGACCGTGTTGAAAAAGGCGCTGGCGTCACTGCCGTAGTCGGCCCGGCAGGTCAGGTAGCTGATGTCGGTGTAAAGCCTCGCCGTCGCCTCGTTGTAGTTGCCCGTGCCAAAGTGCATGTAACGCACCAGATGCCCGGCCTCGCGCCGCATGATGAGGCAGACCTTGGCGTGGGTCTTCAGGCCGCGCACGCCGTAGATGATCTGGGCGCCGGCGTTCAGCAGCTCGTTGGCACGGTCCAGGTTCCTGGCTTCGTCAAACCGGGCCTTGAGCTCGACCAGCACCGTCACCTGCTTGCCCGCCTCCGCCGCCTTGATCAGGGCCGCGACGATGCGGCTGTTCTTTGCGGTTCGATACAGGATCTGCTTGATGGCGATGACATTCGGATCCACCGCCGCCTCCTCGATCAGCTTCACCACGGGCTCGAAGCCTTCATAAGGATGATGCAGCAGCAGGTCGCCGCGCTTGATCACGTCAAACATGCCTTCCCCGGGCTCGATCTGCGGCGGTGTCTGGCTCTGCCACACGTCTATCTTCAGGTCATCAAAGCCGGGCAGGTTGGCGATGGCGAAACAGGAGGTCAGGTCAAGTTCGCCAGGGATGGTGAAGACCTGCGCCTTGGCGGCATCACCCATCGTGCGGATGGCGGAAACAAGCTCACGCCTCGCCCCTTCCTCGACCTCAATGCGGATCGCCGGGCTCTGCAGGCGCTTGTCGAGGATGCCCTCCATCTCGCTGACGAGGTCGCTGACATTCTCGTCATCGGCGGCGATGTCCGAATTCCTGCTGATGCGGAAGCAGGCGGTGGCGGTGATTTTTTCAGACGGAAAGCAGCAATTCAGGAACATGCGAACCACATCCTCCAGGTTCACATAGGCATGGCGCGCCCCCTCGGCGTCAGGCAGCGCCACGTGGCGGGAAAGGTTCCCAGGAACTCCGACAAGCACCAGGCGCTGGGCAGCCTCACCCTCCGCAGACTGGGAGGCCACGGCGCAAAGCAGGTTCAGCCGCAGGGCCGGGATGGAAGGGGCCGCTCCCTCCTCGATGGCGATGGGGGAAAGCACCGGAAACACATGCTCCATGAAGTGATCTTCCAGGTAGGTGCGCTGGGCCGGCGTCAGCTCGGCCGGACGCAGGCGCCGGATGCCCTTCTCCGCCAGCAGGGGCAGGAGGGACTGCGAGAGCAGCTCATGCTGACGGGCGACAAAGGCCGTGGCGCGCTCATGAATCGCGTCCCATTGCTGGCTGGGGGTCAGCCCGCTGGCGTCCTTGGCACGGCGCCCCTGCTCCCGGAGGAACTGAAGCGCCCCCACGCGAACCATGAAGAACTCATCCATGTTCGATGCCGTGATGGCCAGGAACTTCACCCGCTCCAGAACGGGCAGGTCCGCCCGCGCCGCCTCGTCGAGAACTCGTTCGTTGAAGGCCAGCCAGCTCAGCTCGCGGTTGATGAAATGCTGTTCCTGGAAGCGAAAAATGGGTCCTTCTGAGGGCATCCCATATGATGGCGACGGTATCAGCCCCCTTCAAGCAACGATATGATGGGGAATTGACCGGCGTCGTGACCCGTTGACGCCTCCCTGGCGCCGCCGTAAGCGTATCCCCTCCATGAAGTGCGACGTCTGTGAAAATGAAGCCACGGTTTTCCTCACCCAGATCATCAACGGGCAGATGACGACCGTGAACCTATGTGACGCCTGCTCCAAGGCCAAGGGAGTGACCGATGAAGCCGGCTTTGGGCTGGCTGAGGCCTTCCTGAGCACTCATTCACCCACATCGCATGCAGCGGCCGAGCTGGCATGCGAGTCCTGCGGGTTCACCGCCTCCCAGCTCAAGAAGATCGGCCGCATGGGCTGCCCCGAGTGCTACAACACTTTTCGTGAAGGCCTCGACAACCTGCTTCGCGCCATGCACAAGGGCACCACCCACAAGGGCAAGATCCCGGCGCGTGCCGACCTGATTCCGGACATTCCAGCGCCGGCGAAGCTCCCAACGCCTCCACCACGCCCCGAGCCACCCGCCCAGCCGCCGCCCCCAACACAGCCCCAGGCCCCGGCCAAGCCCACCGCAGCCCAGCTTCGTGAACTGCTTGAAAACGCCGTGCGCGAGGAGCGCTACGAAGATGCCGCCGCTCTCAAGAAAGAGATCGACCGGCTCAACGACGCCTCTTCCACGACTCCTCCCCCTTCCACCTGATCGCCGACCATGAACTTCAAGACCCTCATCAACCATCCGGCTGACTGGATGCAGGGCAGCGGCCCTCATTCGGAGGTCGTCATGACCTCGCGGGTGCGCCTCGCTCGCAATCTCCGGGGGTTCCCCTTCCCCGGCTACAGCCAGGAACACCAGCGCCTGGAATTGCTGAACCTGGCCCGCCCCGTGGTCGAAGGCCTGCCCGAAATGACCGAGCACTACAGCGAGGATTACGCCACCATAAGCAAGATCAAGAAGCAGGTCCTCGTCGAGCGCCACCTCATCAGCCGCGAGCACGCCGCCCGCGCCGTCGGCTGCGCTGTCGTGACCGACGCCCGGCAGAACCTGTCGATCATGATCAACGAGGAGGACCATTTCCGCATCCAGGGCATCCGTCCGGGGCTGAACCTGCGAAGCGCCTGGCAGCTTGTGGATCATGTGGACAGCGAGCTCGAAGCCAGGCTTCCCTATGCCTTTGACCGCGAACTCGGCTACCTCACCGCCTGCCCCACCAACGTCGGCACGGGCATGCGCGCCTCGGTCATGATGCACCTGCCGGCGCTCGCCCTCACGGAGCAGATCAACCCCGTCATCAAGGCCATCGGCAAGATCGGCCTCGCCGTGCGCGGCCTTTACGGAGAAGGCACCGAGGCGCTCGGCAACCTGTTCCAGATCTCCAACCAGCACACGCTGGGGGAACGGGAGGAGGACATCATCGCCGCCATTGAAAAAGTGATCGAACGGGTGGTGAACAACGAACTCAACGCCCGCCAAAAGCTACTCGAGGACAATGCCACGATGCTGCACGACCAGGTCGGCAGGGCCTTCGCCATCCTTCGTTATTCCCACGTGCTGACCTCCAAGGAGGCGCTCAACCTGCTCTCCCTGCTCCGCCTGGGCGCCGACCTCGACCTCATCCCGGACTGCGACCGCGGTCTTCTTGACCTGCTCCTCCTGGAAATCCAGCCCGCCCATCTGCAGCTGCGAGCCGGCATCGAATTGAGTCCGGAGGAACGTGATGTCCGCCGGGCCCAGATCACCCGGGACAGGCTGCACGACCTGAAAGGTCCGGCCGAACCGCCACCACCCTCCGTCCCGCCCGAACAGGCAGGCGGGGAAACTTCGCCCTGATCCTGCGGCCGGCTTTGGGTGAAGCCCGCCAGCCATGGCACAATCCACGATTGACCTGAGTGCAAAAATTCAAGCCTTGCCCAGCCATGCTTGCCAGGATGATCCCAAATCGCTTATCTGGCCGGGTCATTGCCTGACATGGCCGCCTTTCCAATGCCCCCCCAGATCCGTCTCTGGCTTCGCCAGGCTGCTTTGCTGTGCGGGCTGGGAATGACCCTCTGGCTGCTTTTTTCCAGCTCCGTCGAGGACATCCGGAAACATAAGCCGCAGCTGATGACCAAGGCTGAGGTCGAAAATCTGGAGCTGATGACACTGACGGCCCAGGATTTGAAGCCTGACTTCAGCCTCAGTTTTTCAGAACCGCTGCACAAGATGGTGCCCCATCGCTCCGATGGACTGGTGCAGCCTCTCTGGCCCTGGATGGCCGCCTGGATGGGCGACGGCATGAATGTCGGCGCCACCCTTCTAGGCACCGGCATGTTCCGTCTTGGCTTCACGCTGGGCTTTCTCATCCTGCTCGCCCTGGTCTGCTCACGGACCTTCAGCCTTGCCTCGACCCTCTGGCTGCTGGTCGTGGCCGCCCTGGACGGCTTCCGGCCCGTGGTGCCATTTTTTACCGGCGAGGTGTTCTTTCACATTGCCCTGCTCCTCCTCTGGCTTGGCTGCATCCAGGCCCTGCGCAGAAATTCCCTCTGGGTTTATGCCATGATCGGCATCAGCGCCGCCGTGGCCTGGCTATTCGAAGACCGCCTGGTCTTCACCATCACCGGCTGCTTTGTCCTCATCAGCACGCTCCGCGCCCTCTGGGGCTGGGCTGCAACTCATTTCGCCACCACCAGCGGCATCTCCCAATGGGTCTGGCGCAATCACTGGCTCGGACTGCTCATGATGGCGTCCGCCTTCTTCTTTATCACAGGTCCCCGGCTTAAGGCGGCCCATGAACGATTCGGCGACGCCTTCTTCAGCCATGTCGATCATGTCCGGTGGCTGAACAACGCAGCAGCAGCACAGCAATGGATTGAAGCCCACCCCGATGCCGCCAGCCTGGCCCGTTCACCAGCTCTGGAACGTCCATCCCTGACCAACGTCCTGCCAGGCCTGACGATGGACGTCGCCCGGGAGCGCCTGTTCCTGGGCGGAAAAATCATCCTGGGGGAGATGGGGACCGTGCTCCGGCAATTCAGCGTCTTGGCCGCCGGACTCCTGGCGCTGACCCTCATGCTACGAACCACCACGGCACGGCCCGGCCACGCTGGCCAGCGCCTTCACCCGGAAACCGCCACCACGGTGATCTTTTTCCTGCTTGCCACATCCCTCTGTACCCTGACCGCCCTCTGGGATGCCCAGGTGCTCTCCGTCCGCCATCTGCACGCCCTGGTCATCCCGCTTTCCATCAGCCTGGTCTGCGGCACTGAAGGCCTGCTGCACAGGGCCAGAAGACGTGACGGTGGACGCTGGGCCACGGCCATCCATGCCCTCACCCTGGTTGGACTGGCCGTTTGGAGAGTCCTTGCTCATCAGGCCTGAGCTTTTTCGTTTTTCCCCCTTCTTTTCCTGTTGCCCCCCTGGCCCTACCGCCTGCTAAATCCAATTACCGATGGCCGCCCCCAAGCCCAACTTCATCCTCTGCTTTGACTTTGACGGCACCCTGATCAATCCCGATGGCGACCCGGTCTTCCACCCATCCCTCGGCCAGATGATCCAGCAACTTCGCGCCCAGGGCGCGGCCTGGGTCATCAACACGGGCCGCAGCCTTTCCCAGACCGTCCAGGGCCTCGCCCAGCATGGCATCTTCATGCAGCCCGACTACATCATCGCCCAGGAGTGCGACATCTACAAACCGGGCCTCTTCAGCAAATGGACCGACTTTGGTTCTTGGAACAAGCAGGCCCGCAAGGCCCATGAACGCTTTGTCCGCGACCACGAGGCCTCCCTGCTCGCCATCCGCCAGATGGTCGAGACCCAGACCCGGGCGCAGTTTCTCCAGGGTGACTACGGCGAGCTCGGCATCGTCGGCACCACGGACGAGGAACTCGATGTCATCTGCAGCTTCATTGACACCCATTCACGCCAGTTTCCGGACATCGGCTACCATCGCAACGGCGTTTACCTGAGGTTCTCCCACAGCGGCTACAGCAAGGGCACCGCCCTCAGCGAACTGGCCCGCCTGCTTGGCCTGGATGCCGCCCGCTGCTTCGCCGCAGGTGACAACCACAACGACCTGTCCATGCTCGATCCACTGCATGCCCGGATGATCGCCACCCCGGGCAACGGCCTGCCACCCGTGAAGGCCCACGTCCTGCGTCATGGCGGGTTCGTCGCCACCCGCCCGGCCAGTGAAGGCATGATCGAAGCTCTCGGCCATTTCTTTGGCGGGGCCCAGCGCAGTTGAGATCAAGGCTCATCTTTTGCCTTTGTCACATCCTGCCTTGCCTTCATTCTCAATTTGCCTAGCCTCGTCTCAACATGGACCCCCGAATCAAAGAAAGGCTGGAAACGCATCTCTCCGCATCCGGTCTTCGTCGCACCAAGCAACGGGAGGTCATCGTAGAGGCCGCCTTTGCCACGGATGACCATTTCAATGCCGATGACCTGCTGGAAAAGGCCCGCAAGCTGGACCGCACCATCTCCCGCGCCACGATCTACCGCACCCTCCAGCTCCTGGTGGAGTGCGGCCTGCTGAGGGAGGTCGATTTCGGGCGGGACCAGACCTACTACGACCCAAATTTTCTCGACAAGCCGCAGCACAACCACCTCATCTGCCTTGATTGCGACCGCGTGGTGGAGTTCGAGGACGACAACGCCGCCCTGCTGCACGACTGCATCACCCGCCGCCTGGGCTTCCAGCCGCAGATGAAGTCCATGCGCATCGAGGCGCGATGCGATGAACTGGCCCGCACCGGCCGCTGCCAGCACAAAGAAGCTCGGGAAATGGCCAAGGCCGGCTGATCTCAGCCACCGCCAAAGAAGAATCCGGGCCCGTCGATGAACGGTGACCCGGATTCCCAAAATGCTGCCGAAAGTTCGTCAGACCAGGCACTCGGCGATCTGCACCGCATTCAGCGCCGCCCCCTTGAGGAGCTGGTCGCCCACCACCCAGAAGGACAGGCCGTTGTCCAGCGCACAATCCAGACGGAGACGTCCGACCGCGCAGTTGTCACGCCCGGCGATGTCGAGGGCCAGGGGATACTTTTTGTTCGCCGGGTCATCGATCACGTCCAGGCCTGGCGCCTTCGAGAGCACCTCGCGGGCCTTCGCCAGGTCCACAGGCTTCTCAAATTCGGCGCTGATGGCGATGCTGTGGGCACGGAAGACCGGGATGCGCACGCAGGTGACCGAGGCGCGGAAATCGGGGTGATGCATGATCTTGCGGCCCTCGTTCTCCATCTTCATCTCCTCCTTGGTATAGCCCGTATCCAGGAAGCTGTCGACGTGCGGGATGGCGTTGAAGGCGATCTGATGCGGATAGACGTGGGGCTCGGAGGCCAGCTTGGCGGCGTCCCAGGCACGATTTTCCGCCGCCCACTCGCGGGACTGCTTCGCCAGTTCCTCGATGGCCTGCGCTCCGGTGCCGGAAACGGCCTGGTAGCTGGAGGCGAAGATGCGTTTCACACCAAAGGCCTGGTGCAGCGGGTAGAGTGCCATCAGTGAAATGGCGGTCGTGCAGTTCGGGTTGGCGATGATGCCCTGGTGCCCCTTCACGTCCCCGGCATTGATCTCAGGGACGACCAGCGGGACCTTCGGGTCCATGCGGAAGAAGGAGGAGTTGTCCACCACCACGGCCCCGGCCTTCACCGCGTGCGGGGCGAAGTCACGGGAGATGCCGCCTCCGGCGCTGAACAGGGCGATGTCCACACCGCCGAAGCTTTCGGGGGTGAGCTCCTTGATGGTCACGTCCTCACCTTTGAACTTCATCTTCTTTCCGGCGCTGCGTGCGCTGGCGAGAAGGGTGAGCTGGCCGACGGGGAAACCGCGCTGCTCGAGGCAGCGCAGCATTTCCACCCCCACCGCTCCGGTGGCGCCGACGACCGCGACATGCTTGAGGTTGCTCATGGTCTTGTGTGGATGTGTTGCTTGTTAGGGTTGGTTAAAAAGGGCGCGCAGATTAGGGGCGATCTCCCGGAATGCAAGAGCCTCGCTGCCCGCCGTATGGCTTGTCTCCACGGGCGTTCACTGCAGACGGCCTTCATGAATCCTTAGCACCCGGCTCATCCTTGCCGCCTGGGCCGGATGATGCGTGACCAGGACCAGGCTGACCCCCGTCGTCTTCTGCAGTTCCAAAAGCAGGCTGGTCAGCGCTTCGGCATTCCTTTCATCCAGCGCTCCGGTCGGTTCGTCCGCCAGAATGAGCCTGGGCTGATTGATCAAGGCCCGCACGACGGCAACCCGCTGCCTCTCCCCCCCGGAAAGCTGCGCAGGCCTCCAGGACAGGCGGTCTTTCAGCCCCACCTGCTCCAGCAAGGCCTCGGCTCGACCACGGGCACCTGGGTCGCTTTCCTTGAGGGCCAGGGTGGGCAGCAGCACGTTTTCCAGCACCGTGCACTGCGGCATGAGGTGATGAAGCTGAAAGATGAAGCCAATCTTCCTGCTGCGCAGCTCCGCCAGTCGCGCGGCCGTGCAGCCCGCGACGCTCTCTCCCTCCAGGAGGTATTCGCCGGAATCCGGCGCATCCAGGGTGCCGATGATGTTCAAAAGCGTGCTTTTGCCGCAGCCTGAGGGTCCCACCACAGCCACGGACTCCCCGGCTTCAAGGGTCAGGCTCACTTCATGAAGAACCGGCACGCTGATCTGGCTGCCAGGGTCACGGTAGGACTTGGAAATGTTGGAAAGGGTCACCAGGGACATCACTGCCAGTTAAACGAGTCCGCCCCGCCTTTCATCCGCCAAAAACGACTTCCTCAGCTTTCCAGCCGGGCCTCCCTCCAACAAGGTGAACGGGAGGCTTTCGCCGCCATGCAGGGTTCTTGGTGGATCTGAATGACTACAACTGCCGGACGTCCAGCTCATCTCGCGGAGCGAGATGGCCACTTTGCTCCGCCTGATCGACACGGAGAGAGCTTCAATCAGCACCTGCTATAGCTTCTTGAGCAACCCTTGCAACAGGTCGCCCAGCCCCTCACCACGCATGAGGTTTTTCAGCAGACGGTCGACCTTGGGCTTGATCGTCGGATTCGACAAGGACCCTTCGGACTCGATGTCAAAGGTCATCCGGCCGCGCTCATCCGACAGGGCCTTGACCAGGCCTCGGGCGATGGACTCCCCTGCCTTGGCCCCGGCGATGCCCTTCTGCAGCCTCTCTTGAAGTTCCTGCCCGCAGGACAGCCGCAGTTCGATCTCATGCTTGTCCGCCGCCGTATTGACGTGGGATTTGCGCGCGATCACCACCTCGTAGTCCGGGAAGGCAAAGCGGGTGTCCGCCAGCACGGAGAAGATGTTGGCACGGAACACCCCTTCCAAAACAGCCGGCTCCAGCAGTTCACCGCCGACCCTGACTGGAGTGAGGTCGATTCCGTAATCCTGCAGGGTCTTCATCTCCTTGCCTGCCGCATCGCCCATGGTGATGTGCCCGGCGATGACCGAGCCCTTCGCCAGGGTCAGCTTCAGCTCGGTTGTTGGCAGCAGCGTGCGGCTTGCCGGATCCACTGGCTTGATCTTCCCCTCTCCGGACAGCTTCAGGTCGGCCAGCGTTGCCTGCTGCCTGGCGCCGGCGATCCTGGCCTGGCCGACGACCTGAACGGCGGCCTCCAGGCTGACAAGCATCTTGTTATGCTGGGCCAGGTTGCGCATGTCGATGTCGATCTCTCCAAGGCTGAAATCGAGCCCGCTCACCAGCACCGTGGTCTTGGCGTTCTGAATGGTCAGGCTGCCGTTCTCGATGCCGGCCTTGCTGACGGAGAAGGCGAAGCCCTCCATCCCTCCACCCTGCGCAGCCGCCTCCGCCTGCTGCGGAACGGCGCCACCGGTCTCCTTCGTAGCCGCCACAGGCACGGCCTTGGGGGCGTCCGGCCCCGGCTTCTTGAACAGCGGCTCCAGGGTGCTGCGCCCGCTTTCATTGATCGACTCGCTGATCACTGGCGACACAAGCCTGAGCTGCTCGACGAACAAACGACGGTTCATGAGGTCCTCCAGCTTCACCGCCAGAGAGATTTCAGGGACGACGATGGGCGCGGCGCCCTCCTTCAACGGCGTCCGGGCACCGGGCTCCTTCGTCACCTCGGCGTCACGCGGCGCCATCTTGAAGCCCTTGAACACCAGCTTCGCCGGGCTGGAAAACAGGCTCAGGCTCGCATCGGCGATCTCCACCCGGCAGTTCAGCTGACGCTCGATCTGCGACACCCAGGTCTCCGGCCCCATCCTGCGCATCACCCACCAGGAAAAAGCGCCGATGCCCCCCCCCACGACAAGACAGACCGTGACCAGGGCGATGAGTGCAAAACGAAGGATCCTCTGCATGCGGCCATGCTAGTTTGCCCGGCCTCCGGGGCAACGCGGAATTGCAGTCAAAGCGCCAGCTCCATCTGACCGCCCGTCTGCGGCCGGCGGAAATGCGAGGCGCTCACCTGCGGCCTTCGGTGCAGCAGGCCGGCACGCTTGAGCGAAACCTTGAACAGCTGCTCGACCTGCCCCGCCCAGACACCCTCGCCCTTCAGGCGCCTGCCGAACTCCTTGTGTGACAAGGTCCGCCCCTGCGTCTCCTCGATCCGTCCCAGCACCTTGTCCTTCATGCCGGGGAAATGCTCCTCCAGCCAGAGCGCGAAGATCTCCTTCACGCTGAACGGCAGCCGCACCACGGTGTAGCCGGCAAACTGCGCCCCCGCCGCCTTTGCGGCTTCAATGATCGCTGGGATCTCGCTGTCGTTGAGCCCGGGGATGATTGGTGCCACGGACACCCCTACAGGCACACCCCCCGCCGACAGCTCTCGAATGGCCTGCAGCCGCATCTCCGGCGAGGACGCCCTCGGCTCCAGCTTCCGGGCCAGGCTGGAATCCAGGCTGGTGATGGAAATGTATGCAGCGGTGGCCTGGAACCGCGCCAACTCGGCCAGAGGATCGATGTCCCGGGTGATGAGATGGTTCTTGGTGATCAGCACCACCGGATGCCGGCACTCGGCCAGCACCTCGAGGCATCCCCGGGTGATCCGCATCTTCTTCTCCAGCGGCTGGTAGGGGTCGGTGACGCCGCTCAGCGACAGGCTTTCGGGCACATAACGTTCGTTCGCCAGCTCGGCCCGAAGAAGCGCCGGGGCGTCCTCCTTCACCATGATCCGACTTTCAAAATCGACCCCGGCGGAGAAGCCCAGCCACTCATGAGTCGGCCGCGCATAACAATAAGCACAGCCATGCTCGCAGCCCCGGTAAGGGTTCAGGCTGGCCCCAAAGGGCAGGTCGGGGCTGTTGTGCCGCGAGATGACCGAGCTCGAATGATCCCGGAACACCTTGGTCGCCACCTTCGACGGCTCCTCGCCCTCGTCATAGCTGACCTGGATCTCGGAGAACCTCTGCCTCGTGTTCAACGCTGCCCCACGCCCATGCGGCCGCACTCCAGGCAGGCTCGTTGGGGTCAACTTCGACATGCGGGCATCCTAAGATTGAAATTCAGAAATCCGAATTCACCGATCCACCCGGACATCCTTCAACCGATCTTTGGATTTCGAGCTTCGAGCTTCGAGCTTCGAGCTTCGAGCTTCAGACTTCGGTTCTGCTCATCCTTCATTTTCAAGCCGCAGCCCTGGCCATCCAGGGCATCGGCAGGGCCGAGCGCAGCCTGGCCTCGGCATTGAAGGCACAGAGCAGGGCGAGGCTGAAGCCAAGGTCGCTTAACAAGGAGTTGCGCAAAAAGGTCCAGCTTGGCGGATACTGCGGCAGTCCTGACGTCTGCGCCTGGAGCCAGCCCATGAAGCTCTTCGCGTAGGCCGGCTCGACCAGCCAGGCCGCCGTGTTCGTCACCCCATAAAACACCAGGCTGCAGGCCGCCACGCCGGCAAGGGCGCCCGCCACGGACACCGTTCCGCGCTGACGCGAGGCCAGGAAGGAGGCGATGCCATACATGCCGTAGATCGCCAGACTTTCAGGATCCAGGGCCGGCCCGGCGCCCAGGGCCGCCAGGTTCATCCCCAGCATCGCCACCGGCCAGGCCCACCAGGGCAGCACCCTCGGCATCACCAGCGTTCCCGTGAAGGCAAGCGCCATCCAGGGTGAAAAGTTCGGGAGCAGGTTCATGCCCGGTGACACCAGCTTGAACCAGCGCAGCACAAGCGCGGCGGAGATCAGGGCGAGAGGCAGCCAGAGCAGGGCGATGGAATGACGGGAACGGGACATGGACGCCGAGAATACAAAACCTTCCGCCCGGTGCAACCCCGGCAGACAGGTTCCTGGCACCTTCCATGAACCTGCAAAACACAGGCGTTTTTCCTTGAGCCAGTCTGCTTTGTCAGGGACGTTGGTTCAATGTCAGCCGATCATGAAAGCACCGACAAGCACATCCACTGGGGCCAGCGCAGTTCCAGGATGCTGGTGTCCCTGGCCTGCCTTTTCATCGTTCTGGCGGGCATGAAGACTGCGGCCGGGGTACTGGTGCCGGTCGTCTATGCCTTCTTTCTAGCCGTCCTCAGCTTCCCGCTGCTGCGCTGGCTCATCCGCAAGCGCATCCCCGCCGTCGTTGCCCTCGGCATGACTCTGCTGGTAAACCTGGGCGTGCTCGCCGGCATCATCACCCTGGCCGTCCGCCTGCTGATGAACTTCAACCGCGACCTGCCCCGCTACATCCGCGGCCTGCAGACCTACATGAACGAGTTCGCAGGCTGGCTCCAGGACAACGGCGTCGCCGAGGCCAAGACGACGATCGACACGCTCTTCGAATGGAACCAGCTCATCAGCTACGTCACCCAGCAGGACGTGGTCACGCGCCT
>JBIJBP010000119.1:0-16298 GCA_044345155.1 Prosthecobacter sp.
TGGCCGTCATTCTTTCCTACCTGATGATGAACCTGCTGGAGCGTCGGCGCGGCTGACCCAGCCCCGCAGCTTCATCGCCGAGGCCGCCTCATAGTCGGCCTGTGCCCGGAAGAACTCCGCCCTGGCGTCCACCTCCAGCAGCCGCGCTTCAAACGTGGCCTGCTCACGAATCTGCAGGGCCAGGAGGTCGGTGGCGCCCTGTTCAAAGCGCTTGCGCTCGGCCTCCTCCAGCTGCACCGCCAGCCCGACGTTCTGGTTGGTCATGCCAATCTGCTCATGAGCCGCCCGGATGGCGCTCCAGGCGTCTCGCACCTCGGCGACGATGCGTTCACGCGCAAAACGTGCGTCGGCGTCCAGGCGCAGCAGCTCGGCCTGGATCACCTCCAGCCTGCCCTTGGCCTCGTTTCTCTGAAGCGGCACCCGCAGCTCGATGCCGATGGCGCTTTCCGTGCGTTCACGATCCTTGTAAGGCCCCTTCCCCAGGTTTTCACTCACGGACGCGGTCAGGTCCAGGTTGGGCAGCAGGTTGTTCCTGGCCAGGCGCTGATCAATGTCGAACTTCGCGGCGACAAACCGGATGCGGCGCAGTTCCGGCCGCAGCACAAACGCATCCTGGATGTCCGGCCCAACCTTCTTTTCGTCCGGCGTCAACGGGCGCGGAAAGGCCTGCGGCAGATGATGCCGGGCGATGACCACCGGCTCATCCTTTTCATCCCGGTAAAAAAGCGAAAGCTCGATGCTTGCCGCCTCGAAGCGCCTGCGGGCCTGCACCACGGCCAGGCTGCGGCTGACCACCAGGCGCTCGTTGTCCACCTCGACGATCGGCGCGAGCTGCCCCTTTTTGACCAGCTCGGCAATCGCATCGTCACGGTCCTCGGCAAGCCTTTCCAGCTGCTCGGTGACGCCCAGGCGCAGTCCCATGGCGACCCAGTTGAAGTAGGAGCGCGAGGCCGCTCGGACGATGTCGAGGTGCTGGCGCTGGATGAAGGGGTCGGCAGCCTCCTGGTCGAGACGCGCCTTCCAAAGGGATGCACGACGCGAGTCGATGACGCTGTCACGCAGCAGGTTCAGCCGGATGCCGGCACGCACCTCGCCGTCGAGCTGGGTGCGGTTCTTGTCGTAATCCGCAAGGCTTCCCGAGCTGATGCGGTAGCCGGCGAAGACGTTCCCGCCCCAGAACGGCAGCGGCTGATCGAACATGAAGTCGCCGACGCTGTTGTCATAATATCCGCTAGGCTGGAAGCTGCCTGAGGCGCGGAAGCCAAGGTCAAAGGCCCCCTGCGCCTGGCGCAACCGGCCGGCGGCGATGTCGCGCTCGATCAGGGCGATGAGGTAGGGCGGATACTTCGAGGTGACGGATTCGATCACCTTGTCCAGGCTGAGCGGCTCCGCCCAGGCCGCAGCCAAGCTCGTGAAGCCGCAGAGACAGAAAAGAAGAAGTCTTTTCATGCTCACTTCTTCTCCTCCGGTTCCTTGTCCGACACCACGGGCGGGAAGCCGTTGATCTGGCGCCAGATCTCCTTCCAGAGAGGCACCACGCCGAGAAGGATCCAGCCGTTGGCCCTGACTCCCTGGCGGAGGTAGCGGTTGCTCGGCCAGTCCTCGCTGCGCTCGACGCCTTCACGCATGATCACGTCGGGCTTGGGCGCCACCACGACACGGAAACGGCCCCTGCCGTCATCCGCCGGGTCAATGAACACCACCTCGCCTCCGAAGGTGCCGACGGCGACGCTTGGCCAGCCGACGAACTGGATGGCAGGCCAGCCTTCGAACTGCAGCCTGACCTCGGAGCC
Organism: Prosthecobacter sp.; assembly: GCA_044345155.1. GTDB lineage: Bacteria > Verrucomicrobiota > Verrucomicrobiia > Verrucomicrobiales > Verrucomicrobiaceae > Prosthecobacter. The sequence goes on from JBIJBP010000119.1 coordinate 1,794, forward strand.
CGGCACCACGACGCCGTCGGGCCTGGTCTGCCGCGGAGTGATCAGCGGCATGTCATTGCCGTCGAGCCACATCTCCACAAAGCGGCTTTCAGTTTCCGGAATGATCACGCAGATGGGTGAGCCGGGCCTGAGGAAGGTTCCGTCCGTGGCCTGCACGCTGAGCACGATGCCGTCTCGAGGTGACTCCACGACCTGGCGCTGGTTCTGGCTGATCTGAATCTCCAGCGTCTTGATGTCACGCTCCGCCGTGGCGACCTCGGCCTGGGCGGTGCCCTTCTGGGCTCGGATGCCGGCGATGGTGGCGCCGAAGTCGTTTTCAGTACGCTTCAGGTTGGCGTCCGCAGCCTTCAGGTTGGCGTCGGAGCTTTCCTGAAGCTGACGTGCCACCTCGAAGTCACGCTCCGAGACCAGGCCTGACTTTCTCAGCTCGCTGACGCGGTTGAAGTTCAGCTGCGCCGTCTCCGCCGTGATTTTTTCGGCGGCGACACGCTGCACCGCAGCGTCAAGCGCCTGCCCCTTGGCCTGTTCCTGCTGGCGGATCTGGAGCTCCAGATCATCCACGCGCTGGGCGGCGGCGGCGCGGCGGACAATCAGCGAATCATGCTGGCTGCGCAGGTTGGCGAGCAGGTTGGGATCGTTGTCCTGAATCTCCACGATGACCGCCCCCTTCTTCACGCGCTGACCTTCGACGACGTGCAGCTTGCGGACATTGCCGGAGACGGGAGCCTCCACATTGATCCGGCGTTCGAGGGGGTCGAAGGCGATGACCTTGCCGGTGCCGCTGACGAACTGCTGCCAGGGCAGGAACCAGATGGCGAGAACGAAGCCGACAAAAAGCACGGCAAGAACCCGCGCCATCAACCTTGGCAGGCGTGAGGAGCCCGCCCGGGTGATGGCCGGAAGATGTCCGAGAAGTTCGAAGGTTGAGGATCGAGTCTGGCTCATGGCTCAATGGAAGGCGGGGTCGTCGAGATCGATCCGCTGGCCGCACCTGGCGGCGACCAGGGGATCGCGGGTGGCGATGATCACCGTCCAGGGCAGCGCCGGATCCAGGATCACCGCCGTGAGTTCGTTCATGCTGTCCCGGTCCATGCCGTCGAAGACATCGTCGAGCAGCAGCAGGCGGGGCTTCAGCACCAGCGCCCTCGCAAGCAGGAGCCGAGTGCGCTGGCGTGATGACAGAGGCAGCCCGCCGGTGACCAGCGGCGTGTGCATGCCCAGCGGCAGGGACATCACATCCTCCAGAAGGCCCACGGCCTGAAGGGCGCGCTGGACGTCATCCAGGCCGATGCCAGGACGGCCGAGCCGGATGTTTTCCGCAATCGTGCCGTTCACAATGTCCTGGCTGCGGATGAGCATCACGCTGCTGCGCAGTTCCTCCAGGTACCAGGATCGCAGGTCAAAACCGGCGATGCTGACATGGCCGCGAGTTGGATAGCGCAGGCCGAGCAGAAGGTCGAGCAGGGTCGAGCAACCGCTGCCCTGGGAGCCTGTCAGCGCGGCACGTCCCCCCGGGGGGATGTCAAAGGCCACACGGCTGAAGATCTCGCGGCCATCCGGGTAGGCGTAGGCCACGTCACGCACGCTCAAGGCGGCCCCGCCTCCCTCAAGACGAGGGATGTCCCCGTCCTCATTTTCAATCTCAAGGTCGATCAGGTGGCCGATCTTGTCCACGGCGGCGAGGGCGTCATACCAGGCCTCAAACTTCTTCGCGAGCTTCGACAGCGAGGCGACGATGGCGCTGACGATGAGTTCGGCGGCGACGAGCTGCCCGAGGGTCAACTGCATGTTCAGCACCAGCCATCCGCCAACCACCAGAAGGGCGGAACTCGCAAGCACCTCCAGAAAAAGCAGGCCGGAGATCTGCCGCAGCAGCACCCTGAAGTGGGCTCCGCGGGCGGTGAGGAAGCTGCGCGTCAGCAGATCGGCACGCTGCATCGCCAGCGCGTAGCCGCCCGGCCCCTTGAAAAGCCGCGGATAACGGGCCAGCTCCTCCAGCCAGTTCACCACATCGTATTTGCAGATGCTCTCCTGAATGCTGGTGCGCACCGCACCACGCCCGAGCCCGAAGATGATGAAGGCGATGAACAGAAGCAGCAGCAGCGAGAAGGCTAGCAGCGAAGGATGATAAAAGCCCAGCACCACCAGGCCGATGAAGCCGCCCAGGATCAGGTTGATGCCGTCCAGCAGCAGCAGCGCCGTGCTTTTCTGCACCGTCACCACGTCCAGGAAACGGTTCACCATTTCAGGGGCATGAACGCCGTCGAGCGAATCGGCCTTCACGCGAGGCAGGCGATAGGCCATGTCGGCGGCCACCCTCACGAAGATGCGGCGCTGGATCACCTCGGCGATGTAATACTGCAAAGCGCGCATCACCGACGACAGCAGCAGGAAGGAGAACAAGGCCACGGCGATGACCAGCAGAGCCTGCTGGAAGGGACCGCTCTGGCTTCCAAAGGCCAGGTTGGAGACAAGCGAATTCACCGCCAGCGGAAGAGCCAGGTAAAGAACCCCGGTGATGATGCTGAAGATGATGATCGTGCCGATGTCCTTCATCTCCGGCCGCATCAGCCCGATGAGGCGGCGCAGGGGCGTCACATGATCGTGATGCCCGTGCTCATGGTGCTCAGCCTTCACATGAAAGGCGGGCAGAAGCTCCGCATCCTCGGCCTGCTCACCACCCCGAAGGCCCTCGGCAGGGCGTTCCGGAGTCACCACCCCCAGGTCAACCACCTCGGAGAGATGCTTCAGACCCAGGCGTTGCATCAACTCATGCCTGGATATCGTCTCGGATTCGAGCGGTGTCTCGGGACAGGAAATGCGCACCCGGAAGAAGCTGTGCCTGCGCAGGACGATCCAGCGCCCGGGATCAGGCTGCCAGACCACCATGGGCTGGTCCTCCGGCACCCGCCAGACTGCCTCGGCAAGCGGCATGCGCAGAGGTTGAATGCGCATGCCGACGATTTCCGAGGACCTGATGAGAGCCTCCAGGGGTTCCAGCCCCTCCTTCCTGGCCAGATCAACGGCGTGCTTCACCCTGCCAGGCTCAGAGTGCAGGTTCAGCACCTGCGCTAAAAAGCAAAGAGTCTCCGCATCATGGGCGGAGGGGGCAGAAATGGATCTCGAGGGCTCTGGGTGTGAGTCTGCGGTAGCAGGCATTGGCCTATCTATACGTCTGAAATTCATTCCGGATGCCATGATTTTTTCCCCAGCCCTGGAGCGACCAATCTACAGCTTAGCCGCAAAGAAGCGCTGGCAAAGCGCAATCTTCTGTCGCATCCGAACGTACTTTTCTCACCTCCCATGTCCCATCATCCCCTCAATCTCGAACATCACTTCCTCACACGTCGCCAGATGCTCAGCCGCCTTGGCATGGGCATGGGCGCCATGGCCTTGGGCGACATGATGGGGGCGGGCGGCGTCCAGGCCGCCGCAGTGGACGGCAACAACCCCTTTGGCGTCCGTCGGCCGCACCATGAACCGAAGGCCAAGCGGGTGATCCACTTCTTCATGAACGGCGGCCCCTCCCAGGTGGACACCTTTGACCCCAAGCCGGAGCTGACCAAGTACGACGGCAAGCCCCTGCCCAGCGTGCTGAAGACCGAGCGCCCCACCGGCGCGGGCCTGAAATCGCCCTTCGATTTCAAGAAATACGGGCAATGCGGCCTGGAGGTGAGCGACCTCTTTGCCAAGACCGCCGCCTTTGCCGACGACCTCTGCGTCATACGCTCCATGTACGCCGACGTGCCGAACCATGAGCCTTCCCTCGGCCTCATGAACTGCGGTGACGGCCGCCTGCATCGTCCGAGCATGGGTTCCTGGATCACCTACGGCCTCGGATCCGAAAACGAAAACCTGCCCGGCTACATCTCCATGTGCCCCAAGGGCATGCCGACACGCCGCACCAAGAACTGGCAGTCCGCCTTCCTCCCCAGCATCTACCAGGGCACCTACATCAACACCGAGGACACCGAGGTGGACAAGCTGGTCGAGTTCATCAAAAACGGATCGCTCGACCTCAAGCAGCAGCGCCGCCAGCTCGACCTTCTCTACGCACTGAACGAAAACCATCTCAAGCAGCGGCAGAACGACCAGCAGCTCGACGCCCGCATCCAGAGTTTTGAGCTGGCCTACCGCATGCAGATGGAGGCCACCGACGCCTTCGACATCAGCAGGGAGCCGGAGGTCGTGCGCAAAGCCTATGGCGAAAACGACTTCGGCCGCCAGACGCTCATCGCCCGCCGCCTCCTGGAGCGCGGCGTGCGTTTCATCCAGCTCTGGACCGGCGCCGGCCAGCCCTGGGACAGCCATGACGAAATCCTCGACCACGCACGTCTGGCCAAGGACGTGGACCAGGCCATCGCCGCCTTCATGGGCGACATGAAGCAGCGCGGGCTGTTTGACGACACCCTCATGATCTGGGGCGGGGAATTCGGCCGCACACCGGCGGTCGAACTGCCCACGCCCGGCGCCAACGCCGGCAAGCAGCGCGGACGCGACCACAACCACTACGGCTTCACGTATTGGCTGGCGGGCGGCGGTGCCAAGGGAGGCCACACCCATGGCGCCACGGATGAGTTCGGCTTCTCCGCCATTGAGAACAAGGTCCATGTGCATGACCTGCACGCCACCCTGCTGCACCTGCTCGGCTTCGACCACGAACGCTTCACCTACCGCTATGCCGGGCTCGACTTCCGCCTGACCGGCGTCAACGAGTGCAGTGTGGTAAAGGACCTCCTGGCCTGAGCTTTGAGATCAAATCCTGCCGGACAAACGCGCTCCCCTTGCCTGCGCGCTCTCCCGCCGCATAATGCGCGCTCCATTTCGCGCCCCCATGCCTGACACCGCCACGCTTCTCATCCACTGCCCGGACCGTCCGGGGCTCGTCCACGACGTGACCGGCTTCATCTTCTCGCACCAGGGCAACATCATCGACCTGCAGCAGCACATTGATCCGGACGCAGACACCTTTTTCATGCGCCTGGAATGGAGCCTGGAAAACTTCACGCTGGAGAAGTCCGAGATTTTTGACCGGCTGCAGCCGATGGCACGCCGGCATGAGATGCAGATGCGCCTCCACTTCGCCAGCCAGCGCAAGCGCATCGCCCTCTTCGTCACCAAGGAAAACCACTGCCTCTATGACCTTCTCGCCCGTCATGAGGCCGGCGACCTGCCGGTGGACATCCCGCTGATCGTGGCCAACCACGAGACCCTGCGCCCGGCGGCGGAGCGCTTTGGCATCCCCTTTCATCACTTTCCGATCACGAAGGAAAACAAGCTGGAGCAGGAGGCCGCCCAGATTGAGCTGCTCAGGAAGGAGCGCATCGACACCGTCGTGCTGGCCCGCTACATGCAGATCATCAGCCCGGCGATGATCGCTGCCTTTCCCAACCAGATCCTCAACATCCATCACAGCTTCCTGCCCGCATTCGTCGGGGCCAAGCCCTACCACCAGGCCCATGCCCGGGGGGTGAAGATCATCGGCGCCACCAGCCACTACGTCACTGCCGACCTGGATGAAGGGCCCATCATTCACCAGGACGTCATGCGCGTAAGTCACGAGGACAGTGTGCAGGACCTCGTCCGGCTCGGACGTGACCTGGAAAAGACCGTACTGGCCAAGGCCCTGTGGTGGCACGTCCGTGACCAGGTGCTGGTTTACAAGAACAAGACCGTGGTCTTTGACTGAAGCGCAACTCGCGCTTCGCCTTTCAATCCACTCGCACAAAGGGCCGTTTGATGGCATGGGTATCCGCGATGACCCATTCCGGTGTTCTCAGTCTGCGCTGTCCCGCCTGCGGGCGTCTCTTCCTTTCGCTGCCCCAGCAGCCGGGAGCGCTGATGACATGTCCGCACTGCGCCCACAGCGCGGTCATTGAAGCCTTCCAGGACGGTGCCTCTTCTCCCCAGGGCCTGGCCTCGATGACGGTGAAACGGCGCTCGCCCCGCCCTCCAGCCCCCATTACATCGCCGATGGGCGTGCCAACGGTTTCTGCACCGGTTCAAGCATCTCCCCCTGCCGTCACCGGCTTCCCATCGAGCTGGCCGCCGGCACCGGAAAAACCGCCCGTTTTCATTTCGAACACGCTTCCGCCCGTTGTATCGCCGCCGACCACAGGCTGGGGACAGGACCCTTTGGTGAATCCGTTTGAGGTCGCGCCGCAGCCACCCGTGTATGCACCGCCACCCGCCTATGGAGGAGTCGGCACAGCTTCACCGTTCTTCCAGCCCAGCTCCCCTTCTCCGTCCCAGTCCACGCCTGCTCAGAACCAGGCCTTTGAATATTCCGCGTACGCCCCACCCACCCACCGGCCGCTGAGCCCCGAAGACTTCCAGTCCACGGAAACCGCGCCGCCTCCTGCGGACATCGAGTCCTGGCAGGCATCTCCGCCCAAACGCTCCTTCATTGCCCCCACCATCGCTTTCATCCTGCTGGTGACAGGAGCCGTCGTCTGGCTGCTGCAGGAGGACCTTTTTCCGCCACTTGTGGTCGAAATCCCGGCCCCCACCCGCCCGGCGACCAGTGAAGCTCCTGCCCCGGCTGCGCTGCAAGCCCCAGCCTCCTCCGATGACGTCCGCAAGGCCGAAAGGCCGCCGCCACGTGCAGTGGACCTCGTCGCCGCCACCGAAGTGGCACGGAAGCTGTTTCTCGACATGATCGCCGCCACCAGCCCGGAACAGCGGGCAAGATTCATCGCAGCCCCGGAGGAACATGGTGCTGATGCCGAGGAATTCTTTGCCACGCACAAGGTCGAGCTGAACAGCTTCAAGCTCTCCAGCGTGACCCCCAAAACGCTTCCCGGGCATGAAACCGTTCCACTTTTTCAGGTCGGCACCACCACCAACCTCCACGGCGCCCTGCTGCGCCTGGTGCCGCAGCAGAAGGACGGCGAGTTCCTGCTCGACTGGCCGCTCTTTGCCGAAACTCATCTCCGCAAGCTGGCCGCCTTCCTGGAAAAGCCCCCCGCAGACCCGGCCTGGCTGCACCTGGGCGTCCGGCGCAGCCATGGCCTGGAACTGCCTGAATCCCAGCGCGGTTCCCTCGTGGCACTGACCCTGCAGGGCTCCGCCGACGGCTCTCTGGCCTGCCTCGCCGTCGCCCCCAAGAACACCCCGGCCGGACGCTACCTCGCCCGTGAAACCGAATGGAACGAGGTGTATGTCTGCCGCCTGCTGCTTCATCACCGCAAGCTTGAAGACGGCACGCCCGCCGTCTTTGTCCTCGACATCGAAGGAGCCGCCACCGGCGAAGCCCCTTGATCTCAGCTTTTTGTTCGTCCAATTCATGCTCTCAGATGCCCCGCCCCCCCTTCCGACGTCCCGCCGCCCCCTCCCCCAAAGCACCGCCTCCCGGCAGCGAGGACTGGCCGCGCCCCTGGGCCCAGCTGAAATACTACTCCTACCACCCCGCCATCTTCCCCAACATGGTCGGCGCGGTTTCCAATGACGCGGGTCCCGGTGACCTCGTGGCCGTCTTCGACAAGGAGGGCCGCCGCTTCGGCTCCGGCTTCTACAATCCACGCGCCCGCGTACCGCTCCGCGTCCTCCATCATGGCGAGGGCGACTTTGCCGAAGCCGACCTCGATGAGCTTCTGCGCCGCGCCCTCCTTCTCCGCAAGGACCTGATCAAGCTCGACAAGGACACCGACGCCTACCGCGTGGTGCACTCCGATGGCGACGGTCTCAGCGGCCTGGTGGTGGATCGTTACGACGACACGCTGTCGATTGATGTCACCACCCTCGGTGCCTGGAGGCGGCTGCGGCGCTGGCTGCCTGTCATGCACGAGATCCTCGGCACCAGCCAGCAGGTCATCCGCGTCGATCCCGACATCGCCCTCATCGAGCAGATCCGCATCGCCGACGTTCCCGAAGCCACCCAGCCCGGCCCGCGCAGCGTCAAGATCCGCGAGCACGGCGTCCGCTACCTCGTGAACTTCGAAGCAGGCCACAAGACCGGCTTTTTCTGTGATCAGCGCGACAACCGCCTCAAGCTCGGCCGTCTCGCCCAGGGCCGCATGCTCGACCTCTGCACCTACACCGGCGGCTTCGCCCTCGCCGCCAAGGTCCTGGCCGGCTGCGAGGACGTCACCGGCGTTGACCTGGATGAAAAGGCCATCGCCCAGGCCCGTCAGAACGCCAACCTCAACCAGACCCGCATCGACTGGATCCACGGCGACGCCTTCACCTGGGGACGCCAGATGCAGCGCAACGGCGAACAGTGGGACACCCTCGTTCTCGACCCGCCCAAGCTCATCCACCACCGCGACAAGCAGGAGGAGGGCATTTTCAAATACCGTGACCTCAACGCCCTGGCCCTCCAGCTCGTGAGGCGCGGCGGCATCTTCGTCACCTGCTCCTGCTCCGGACTCATCAGCACCGACGACTTCGAGGAACTCGTCATCGGCACAGCCCACCGTCATGGGCGTAAGCTGCAGATCCTCGACCGCACCGGTCCCGGCCTGGATCACCCGGTCATGTCCAACTGCCCCGAAAGCCGCTATCTCAAGGTGCTCTGGACCCGGGTCGTCTAACGTATCCGACCCGCCATTCCGGGCGTTTCACCTGGGAAAACCTGGCGCACTCTCCGCAGGGAACGAATTCCCCTCCCTGCTTGATTGCACGTCAAATCGTCCCATACTCCCGCCCCCTTTCCCCCTTTGTTTTTCAAAAAAACCAAATCCCAAGCTATGAGTGAGCCGAGTCCCTCCCCCGAGACCCAGCCCGAGGTCGTCCAGGCCGGTGATGCCGCCGAAACCTCTGCCCCAGCCCCCCAGCTCGATCCCCTGGAGGCTGCCCATGCCGAAATCACCCATTGGAAAGACCTCGCCTACCGCAACGCCGCCGAACTCGACAACTTCCGCAAACGCGCCGCCCGAGAAGCCCAGGAAGCACGCGCCTATGCCAACGCGGACCTGCTGCGCGCCCTCTTCCCCATCCTCGACAACTTCGAGATGGGCCTGGATGCCGCCCGCGCCGAATCCGAGAAATCCATGATCTTCATGGGCATGAGCATGGTCCACCGGCAGATCACCGACTTCCTCCGCGACAGTGGCGTGACCGAGGTCGAGGCCCAGGACAAGCCCTTTGATCCGAACCTGCATGACGCCGTCGCTCAGGAGGCCAGCGACAAGGTTGCCGAAGGCACCGTCCTGCGCGTCACCCGCCGCGGCTACCGCCTCAAAGACCGCCTCCTTCGCGCCGCCAGCGTCGTTGTTTCCACGGCACCCGCGCCTGCGCCGGAAGCCGAAGCACCCCAGGCTTGATCTCGCCCTCCGCACCACCCTTACCCACTTCCTTCACCGATCCACACGATGGCTGAAAAACGCGACTACTACGAGGTTCTGGGCGTGTCCCGTGATGCCAGCGCCGACGATCTGAAAAAGGCCTACCGCAAGCTGGCGGTCAAATACCACCCGGACAAGAATCCCGGTGACAAGGCGGCCGAGGACAAGTTCAAGGAAGTCAGCGAAGCCTACGATGTCCTGAACGACGACCAAAAGCGCGCCGCCTACGACCGTTACGGCCACTCCGCCTTCGCAGGCGGCATGGGCGGCCCCAATGCAGGAGGTGCCGGCGGATTCCACGATCCTTTCGACATCTTCCGCGAAGTCTTCGGCGGCGGCGGCGGTGGCGGTGGCGGCATCTTCGAATCCTTCTTCGGCGGAGGCGGAGGTGGCGGCCGCGGCGGACGTCGTCGCGATGGCCCGCAGCGCGGCAACGACCTTCGTTATGGCATCGAAATCAGCCTCGAGGACGCCGCGCGCGGCATCGAAAAGGAGATCGAGTACGACCGCCTCAACCAGTGCAAGACCTGCTCCGGCAGCGGCTCCGCCAGCGGTGCCGGAAAAAAATCCTGCCGCACCTGCAACGGCGTCGGCCAGGTCATCTCCTCACGCGGCTTCTTTCAGATCCAGCAGACCTGCCCCGACTGCCAGGGCAGCGGCGAGGTGATCAGCGACCCCTGCAAGGCCTGTTCCGGCACCGGCAGGAGCCGCGAGCACACCAAGCTGCGCGTGAAGATCCCCGCCGGCATCGAGGACGGCTCCCGTCTCCGCTCCGGCGGCAACGGTGACTACGGCGTCCAGGGCGGCCCGGCGGGCGACCTCTACATCGTCGTGAACGTCAAGGCGCACGACATCTTCGAGCGTGAAGGCGACGACCTTCACTGCCGCATGCCCCTGAGCTTCACCACCGCCGCACTTGGAGGTGAGACCACCGTCCCCACGCTTGAGGGCAAGGCCATGCTGAAGGTGCCCGCAGGCACCCAGAACGACACCACCTTCCGCCTGCGCGGCAAGGGCGTGAAGGCGCTCGGCGAAGACCGCCACGGCGACCTCTACGTTCATGTCCAGATCGCCGTGCCGACCCGGATGACCGCCGAACAAAAAGCGCATCTGGAGGCCTTCGCCAAGTCCGTGGGCGAAAACCCCACCAGCACCATGGAGGAAAGCTTCTTCGAAAAGGCGAAGAAGTTCTTCCGCTGACAAGGGCGGGTTCTGCCATGCACCCGTCCATCCCCAGGCCAGGCTAAAACCTGGCCTGATTTTTTTCGTGGGGTCCGCAGGAACCAGTCGTCACAGAATCGCCCAGCTTTCCCGCGATGCACCTCCCCTCCCGAACCTTCCTTCTCTACGCCCTCCTGGCGTCATCCCTTCACAGCGTCGCCGCCCAGGAAAAGGTGGAGCAACTGCCCGAAATCGTCATCGAGGGCAAGGCGGACGACCTGCTCGGCCAGGCCGGCAGCGCCAGCAAGGGCCGGGCTTCGCAGAGCGACTTCATGTCACGCCCCCTGATGCGCCGTGGCGAGATCCTGGAGGCCGTGCCAGGCATGATCATCACCCAGCACGCCGGAGGCGGAAAGGCCAACCAGTACTTCCTGCGCGGCTTCAACCTCGATCACGGCACCGACTTCAGCATCAGCCTCGAGGGCATGCCGCTGAACATGCGCACCCACGCCCACGGCCAGGGCTACACGGACCTCAACCCGCTCATCCCCGAGCTCATCCAGTCCATCGACTACGCCAAGGGCACCTACTCGGCCGCCGACGGAGACCTCAGCAGCGCCGGCAGCGCCGACTTCCTCCTCTGGGACCTGATGCCACAAAACTTGGTTAGGCTGGAGTTCGGCGAATACAACTACTACCGCGCCCTTGTCGCCGGCTCACTGCCCCTCGAAGCTCGATCTCAGGACGGCGTGAAACAGGGCCTGACCTACGCCCTCGAATACAACGACTACGACGGCCCCTGGCGGCAGCCGGAGGAGCTCAACCGCTGGAACGGCCTGCTGCGATGGTTCAAGGAGGATGACGACACCCGCCTCAGCATCACCTTCATGGGCTACCGCGGAAGCTGGACCAGCACCGACCAGATCCCTGAGCCGCTCATCAACGGCGGCCTGCTCGGCCGCTATGACACGCTCGACAGGACCGCCGGCGGCGAAAGCGACCGCTACAGCCTCAACATCGCCTTGGAGCATCGCGACGACGACGTGGTCACCCGCGCCAACGTCTACGCGATCCATTACATGCTCGACCTCTACTCGAACTTCACCTACTTCCTCAACGACCCCGTCAACGGCGACCAGTTCCAGCAGGCCGAGCAGCGCTGGGTCCTCGGCGGACAAGTTTCACGCACCTGGGAAAAACGCGAGTTCCTCGGCATCGAGTCTGATCTCACCCTCGGCCTGCAGACCCGCACCGACATCATCGACGGCATCGGCCTCTGGAACACCCGCCAGCGTCATCGCACCGCGAGGATCCGCCAGGATGACCTTCTGGAGAGCAGTGTCGGGCTTTACGGCGAGGCCGTCACCCGCTGGACGCCCTGGTTCCGCACCATCCTGGGCCTGCGCGGAGACCTCTTCTACTTTGAACCCAGGGAGAGCAGCGTGGACGGCCAGGACGCCGAAACCGCCGGCATCATCAGCCCCAAGTTCAGCGCCATCCTCGGCCCCTGGAAGGAAACCGAGCTCTACCTCAACTTCGGCACCGGATTCCACAGCAACGACGCGCGCGGCGTGTCAGCCGGCAGCAACGCCGCCGATCCCCTCGTCCGCACCATCGGCGCCGAGATCGGCCTGCGCACCCAGGCCGTGCCCGACCTCACCACCACCCTCGCCTTCTTCTGGCTGCGCAGCGACAGCGAGCTGATCTACGTCGGCGACGCCGGCACGAACGAACCCGGCCCTGGCAGCGAGCGCTACGGCATCGAGCTGACCAGCTACTGGCGTCCGCATCGTTGGTTCAGCGCCGATGCCGAGCTGGCCCTCACCAACGCCCGTCTGCTCGACGCGCCCGGCGGAGCCAACCACATTCCCAACAGCATCCCCATCATGTTCAGCGGCGGCATCAACCTGGGCGCCCAGGGCAATGACAACGGCTTCTTCGCCGGAGCGCGCGTCCGCTGCTTCGCCAACAGCCCGCTCGAGGAGACCAACACCGTCAAGGGCCGCGACAGCATCCTGGTCAACGCCACCGTCGGCTACCGCCACAACAGCTGGGAGACCGCCGTGGACTGCCTGAACCTCCTGAACCGCAGCGACTACGACATCAGTTACTTCTACCAGAGCGACCCCGGGTCGGGCCCCATCGACGCCAGGCATGTGCATCCCATCGAACCTCGTATGTTCCGCCTCCGCGTGACGTATCGGTTCTGATCACCCATGTCCCAGCCGCAGCCCCAGCCCGTCGATCCCTCCCAGCTCCGTGAACTTGCGCTCGCCACCCTGAAGCGCGCCAGGTTTCCCATGCTTGCCACCGTCGAGGGCGACCAGCCCCGGCTGCGCCCCGTCTCACCCGTGCGCACCGACGGCTTCACCATCTACGTCGCCAACCTGCGCCGTTACGGCAAGACCGCCCAGCTTGCCGCCAATCCCAGGGCCGAGCTCTGCTACACGGATGACGATCATCATCAGGTGCGCATCACCGCCACCGCCGAGATTGTCACCGACCCCGTCCTGCTGAAGGAGATCTGGGACAGCAACCCGCTGCTGCGCGCCTACCTGCGCACGCCGGACAACCCCGAGCTGATCATCTACCGCTTCGTTCCAAGCCTGGTGCGCTACATGCGTGAATGGGCCCTGGAATATCACACCGTGCCGCTGGCAGAGGGTTGAAGTCACTCCGCGACAAACTCCACGCCACTGAGCACAGGCGGCGCCTTGGAGCCCGGTGAAGCCTTCAGGCCGATCTTCAAGTCCGCACCGATGAGGACGCCCTTGAATTCACGCACCGCGCTACCGCCTTCACGTGACAGGTCCAGACCTTCAATCATCGTCCGTCCCTGCACGCTGACGTTGAAGACACGCTGACCGGCGGGCAGCCGCTCCGGATCACTGAAGTGCAGACGCACCGTGTGAGGACGCTGGCTTTGATCCGTTTCAAACTTCTGCATGGAAGCCGGGGACGCAGTTCCGACCCTGGCTTCAGCTTTGGGCGCCGCCATCTTCGCACCGCCTGAAGATTTGCCGTCATCATCATCTGACTTGCCAGGCGGCTTGCCCAGCACCGGCCTGCGGAGGGCGGGAGTCAAAACCAGCTCCACCTCACCCATCAGGCCCGAGGCAAGAATCCAGTCCTGGCTCGCAGGATTCGAGGTCGCCTGGGAGCTGTGCCGCCGGAACCAACGCACGGTTTTGCCGATTCCCTCAACACCGATCCTCGGTGCGTTGCCCGTTCCCACATGCGGATGCTCAAGCCAAAGCGTGCCGTCGGCTGCGCGCCGGTTGCCTGGAGCGCCGAAGTTCACACCCACCCGCAGGACACGCTCGCCCGCCTTCGCATCCAGGCCGAACTGGCTGTAGCTCCACATCTCCATGTCAGGCATGTGAATGAGGGCGAGCGAAGTCTGGTTCTGGTAGGCGCAGGAGCAGGTGCGGGTGTAGTCGGGCGCATTGAGGACTCCGTTGGCGACGACAAGGTTGGAGGTGCAGCCGGATTTGAAGCCGCCGAGGTTCGAGGTGCCGCTCATGCTTTCCAGGTCATAAAATCCGGCCGCGCCGCTGCGGAACGTCAGCAGATGCTCGCTGGCGATGACCGTGTTGCAGCCATAGGTGCGATTGAGCCGCCATGGCTCCTTTTTCCCCGTCAGGGGATTCATCACCAGGTGCGGCTCGCCGGTCAGCAGGCTGAAGGCGCCGCCGGAAGTGCTGTAGGAATTGGCACCGGTGAAGATCCGTTCGTGATGCAGGATGCAGGGCCCCGTGTAGCTGCGCTTCAGGTCCTGCCAGCTCACTCGCCCCGTCTTCCCCTCCAGGACCATCATGCCCTCGCCCACCTCCGAGGAAAGGCGGTCACTGGCCTTCGACCCGGCCTGCAGCAGCAGGTCATGCTCTGTGGAATATCCCAGCCAGGTGCCAAAGACATCCTGCCCGTGCTCCCAGAGCTGCCTGCCCGTGGCAGCGTCAAAGGCCACCACCCGATAATCCTTCGGAAGCTCCAGTCCCCGCCTGGTCAGCAGCCCCTCGGCATGACGCGTGAGCTTGTCGATGCAGTAGATGCGTCCGCC
>JBIJBP010000120.1:0-16129 GCA_044345155.1 Prosthecobacter sp.
GCGCCAGCGCCTACGAGGAGATGCGTCAGAGCTATGAGATGCGCCGCAACATCATCGTCGGCCGCCTGAACGGCATGGGCCTGCACTGCTTCAATCCCGGCGGTGCCTTCTACGTCTTCCCCGAGATACGCAGCACCGGCCTGAGCTCGAAGGAGTTCGCCATCAAGCTGCTTGAGAAGAAGAGCGTCGCGGTCGTTCCCGGCAACGCCTTTGGAGCAGCCGGCGAGGGCTTTGTCCGCTGCTGCTATGCCACGGCGCCCGAGCTGATCGTCAAGGCCATGGACCTCATGGAGGAGTTCGTGAACGAAGTCCGCGGCGCCTGAACTCGGTGGCAGGAAGCCTGACCCGTCACGGAAGGCGTGAGCCTTCCGGCGGAGTCGTGCCGGCCTCTGTCCGGCGCGGTTGAGGCATGGCATGATAGGCGGCGTTTGAACGACCCGGGTGCAAGGATGCAATGACTCATAAAATCCCAGGCATCTAAGCCCCAGGTGCCGACGTCGGGCGGTTGTGAAGGCCTTTCAGGTGATCACGAGTTGATGCCCATGACTGCTTTTGGCTCACCCAGCTTGCCCAGCCAGGCGGCGATGGAGGCCGGGGTCTGGAAATGTTCGCGCCGGATCTCGGCCACGGGAACGCTGAGGCCCAGGCTGCGCTCAATCTGCAGAAGCAGCTGCATCAGCGCCAGGGAGTCAAGCCCGAGCGCGAAGAGGTCGCTGTCGGGCTGCAGGACTTCCTCCGCTTCCACGATGTGATGATTGTTCAGGATTTCGATGATTTGAACGGCAGTCATGCAGGCGTCTGGCCAGACTTCAGCACAAGCTGCTTCCGGCTGCCACGTCAAGCGTGCGAATGTCAATGGGGCCGCCATGTGTGCCGGCCGAAGCTTCCGGGCATGGACTCCCCCCTTTCTCCGTGTACATGTCCTGTGCCATGACGTTTTGTCCGAAGATGTTTCGAATCCTTCTCACCTCCGGTTTATTTGTGTCCCTGACTTCATCCGCCCTTTCCCAGGCCATTGCGACATCACCCCGGGTGCTGGGCTGGCCGGAGCAGGTGATGCAGGTGGAGATTCCGGTGAGTGATGGGGCGATGCAGAAGGCGATGTGGTATGCCCCGGCGAAGGTGGATAAGAAACCCCTGCTGGTCGGGCTGCATACCTGGAGCAGCAGCTATTCTTCCGCTGGCGGGGATGCGGTGTATGCGGAGTGGTGCATTGCGCAGGGCTGGGCCTTTTTGCATCCCGACTTTCGCGGACCAAACCGCACGCCTCAGGCCCTGGGCAGTGACCGGGCCGTGCAGGATGTCGTCGAGGCGGTGACCTGGGCGAAAAAGCAGACGGCCGTGGACGAGCAGCGCATCTACCTCGTCGGCGTCAGCGGCGGCGGTCACATGGCGATGCTGATGGCCGGGCGGCATCCGGAGATCTGGGCGGCGGTCAGCGCCTGGTGTGGCATTGGCGACGTGGCCCGCTGGCATCAGGAGCACTCTCGCGACGGCAAGGAGGACCGGTATGCCCGTGACATCGTCGGAGCGCTCGGCAAGGCTCCTCTGAAGGATGACGCCGAGGCCTGGAAGCGTTCTCCGGAAAGCTGCCTGTCGAATGCCTCAGGACTACCGCTGGACATCGCGCATGGCATTCATGATGGACGCAGCGGCAGCGTGCCGTTTGAGCATTCGTTGCGCTGCTACAACCGGGTGGTGAAGCCGGAGGCGAGGCTGGATGCGGCGGGCATCCAGTCATTCTATGCCACGCAAGAACTGCCCTCAGGCTGGCCGGCGGCGGGGCCGGATCCCTTGTTCGGCGAACATCGTCCCATTTTTCGTGCGTTCAGCGGCAACACCCGTGTCACCATCTTCGAAGGCGGTCACGAGATCGTCCATCAGGCGGCGCTGAACTGGCTGGCGAAGCAAAGAAAGGGATCGCCGCCCGTGTGGGAGGTGAAGGACTTCATCCCGCTGGACCCGCAGCGCAGCCAGAGCGGCAAGTAAGGTGCGCGGTATTGTCGCAACGTTGGTCAGGCCAGCACCTGCTTCACCACGCGCGCCGGATCGACGCCGGTGAGGCGGAAGTCGAGGCCCTGGGAGCGGAAGGTGAGCTTTTCGTGGTCGATGCCGAGCTGGTGCAGGAGCGTGGCGTGGATGTCATGGACATGCACCGGGTTCTCCACCGCTCCGAAGCCGAACTCGTCCGTCTGACCATAGACCGTGCCGCCCTTGAAGCCGCCTCCTGCGAACCACATGGTGAAGGCGTCGATGTGATGATTGCGGCCCGTGGATTCGCGCACCTCGCCCATCGGCGTGCGGCCGAACTCGCCGCCCCAGATGACAATGGTGTCGTCGAGAAGTCCGCGTTGCTTGAGGTCCTTCACCAAGGCGGCGCAGGCCTGGTCGACGTCGCGGCATTTCTCCGGCAGATGTTTCTCCAGGTTTTCCGTGGGGCCGCCGTGATGATCCCAGTTGGTGTCGTAAAGCTGGACGAAGCGCACGCCGCGCTCGACGAGGCGGCGGGCGAGCAGGCAGTTGCGGGCGAAGCTGGTCTCCCTGGGATCCTTGATGCCGTACATGTCCAGAGTGGCCTGGGACTCCCCGGCGGTGTCCATCAGCTCAGGGGCGCTGGTCTGCATGCGGAAGGCCATCTCATAGGCGTTGATGCGCGTGGTGATCTCCTGGTCGCCCGTCTCCTCCAGGCGCTTCAGGTTCAGTTCGCGCACCGCATCCACCACCTGCCGCTGCTGGACCGGGCTGATTTCGGAGGGCGTGGAAAGGTTGACGATGGGATCGCCCTGGTTGCGCAGAGGCACGCCCTGGTAGGTGGTGGGAAGCACGCCGCTGCCCCATAGCACGGCGCCGCCGCGCGGGCCGCGCGGGCCGCTCTGCAGCACCACGAAGCCGGGCAGGTCGTCGCATTCGCTGCCGAGCCCATAAGTCACCCAGGCACCCATGCTCGGACGTCCGAACAGGCCGCTGCCGGTGTTCATGTAGAGCTTGGCGGGGGCGTGGTTGAACAGGTCGGTCTTGCAGGTCGAGATGATGCTGATGTCATCGACAATCCGGGCCGTGTGAGGCAGGTAGTCGCTGATCCAGGCGCCGGACTGACCGTACTGCCTGAAGCCCGTGCGGGGGCCCAGGAGGTCCACGCGATGGCTGCTGTCCATGAAGGCGAAGCGCTTGCCCTTGGTGTAGCTCTCCGGAATCGGCCTGCCGTTCAACTTTGCGAGCACCGGCTTGTATTCGAACATCTCAAGCTGTGACGGTCCGCCTGCCATGAACAGGAAGATGACGTTTTTGGCCCGGGCGGGAAAGTGGGTCTTCTTGGGAGCCAGCGCGGCGTCGCGAGCCATCAGGGATCCCAGGGCGAGCGAGCCGACGCCGACGCCGCAGCGGTTGAAGAAATGACGGCGTGTGTGCTTGAGAAGAGGAGGGGTCATGTCGGTCATTCCCGGGTGATGGTTTCGTCGAGGTTGAGCAGGACGCGGGCGGCGTTCAGCGTGTCGAGCTTCTTCAGCACGGCGATCTCGTCAGGCCTGGCCGTGCGTGCGGTGCAGCGCTGGAAGGCGGCTTCGAGGCCCTCCTTGCGGATGATCTTCTCCAGGGCTGTGGCGAACTCGAAGAAGCCGCTGTCGTTCATGAGCGTGAGGGCCTGCAGAGGCGTGTTGCTGCGGATGCGGCGGGTGCAGGTGCTGAAGCCATCCGGTGCATCAAAGACGGTCAGGGAAGGCGGCGGAGAGGCGCGGTAAACGAAGGTGTAGAGGCCGCGGCGGTAGCGGTCCACGCCCTTGCTGACCGTCCAGATGCGTTTCACCTGGCCCTGGCCCATCACGCCGTCGGGGATGGGTGGATACACGGGCGGCCCGCCGATCTTGGCGGACAGAAGGCCGCTGATGGTCAGGCTGACGTCACGCACGACCTCGGCGTCAAGTCGCAGGCGTGACTGGCGCGCGAGCAGGTAGTTGTTGGGATCTTTTTCGGCAAGTTCGGGGCGGCTGGCCGAACTCTGGCGGTAGGTCTGCGAGGTGACGATGAGGCGGTGCAGCTCCTTGATGCTCCACTTCTTCGCCATGAACTCCACAGCCAGCCAGTCGAGCAGTTCGGGATGACTGGGCAGAGTGCCCTGGGAGCCGAAGTCGTTCTCCGTTTCGACAATGCCCCGGCCGAAGTACTGCTGCCAGACGCGGTTGACGATCACCCTGGCGGTGAGCGGATTCTTCGGGCTCACGAGCCAGCGGGCAAGGTCAAGGCGGTTTGGCTGGGCAGAACTGCCTTCATACGGATGCAGGACCTGGGGCGTGCCCGGCTTCACCTCCTCGTCCGGACGCGTGAAGTCGCCCTTGATGAAGACATGGGTCTTGCGCGGCTTGGGAAGCTCCTTCATCACGAGCGTTGTCGTGCCCTGGTTGAGCTGGGCTTCGAGCTCCTTGTAGCGGTCGTTAAGGATGCGCAGCGGGTCGCTCGGCGGGGCAAAAACGCCGAACAGGGCGAGGTTGTCGTTGAGGGATCGTTTGTTCGCGGGCTTTTCGACGGCCTTTTTCACCGCACCGGTGAGCTGCTGGCGGAATCCGGGCGCCATCTCCTTCTCCCAGGCCGTGACTTCGGCGTAGCGCTCCTTGATCATGCCCTGAAGTTTCGCCTCCGTCTCCCTGTGCTCGGCGGTGAGGGCCTTCACGTCCACCTTGGGGTCAAAGACCTTCATTGTGGGCTCGTCCTGGTTGTTCAGGAAGGCGAAGAGCTGATAGTACTCCTTCTGCGCGATGGGGTCGAACTTGTGGTCATGGCACTGTGCGCAGCCGACGGTCAGGCCGAGCCAGACACTGCCGGTGGTGGCGACACGGTCGAAGATGCTGTCGATGCGGAACTGCTCCTTGTCGATGCCTCCCTCCTGGTTGATCTGGGTGTTGCGATGGAAGCCGGTGGCGATGATCTGGCTTTCCCGGGCCTTGGGAAGAAGGTCGCCGGCGAGCTGCTCGATGGTGAACTGGTCAAAGGGCAGGTCTTGGTTCAGCGCATCGATGACCCAGTCGCGGAACTTCCAGATCTGGCGTGGTGCGTCGATGGAGTAGCCGTTGGAGTCTGCATAACGGGCCTGATCAAGCCACCAGCGGCCCCAGCGTTCGCCGTAGTGCCTGCTGGCGAGGAGGCGTTCGACGATTTCGCGATACTTGGAATCGGACCATGTGGACAGCGCCTTCAAGTCGGCGGGAGAAGGAGGCAGGCCGGTGAGGTCGAGGAAGACTCGCCTCAGGAGCGTGGCGGGAGCGGCTTCGGAAGAAGGCTTCAGGCCTTCCTGGGCGAGCCTGGCCTGGATGAAGCGGTCGATGGGATGAGTGACGCCTTCGATCTCAGTCGGCTGCACCCTTTTGGGTGGCTCGAAGGCCCAGTGGCGCTGGTAGGTGGCGCCTTGTTCGATCCAGGCCTTGAGGATGGCGCGTTGGGCGGCGTTGAGAGGCGGCTTGTGCGACTTCGGCGGCGGCATCACTTCATCCTTGTCATCGCTGATGATGCGCTGCCAGGCGTCGGATTTCGCGAGGTCACCCGGCACGATGCCACGGGCGCCGTCACGGTCTTCAATCGCGCCTTCAAAGGTGTCGAGGCGGAGGCCGCCTTCGCGGTGCTTCGGGTCGAAGCCATGGCAGGCGAAGCAGTTTTCGGAGAGGATGGGTCGCACATCGCGGTTGAACTCGATCTTCGACGTCGGGGCGGCGGCGAACGAGGCCAGGGGCAGGAGGAAGGAGATGAGGGGGCGGAGTGACATGCGGACGTTCCTATAACGTCGGCAGAGGCCTCTGTCTGGCTTGTGATATGAGCGTGAATGCCTGTCAAATCCGGCTGCTGCTGCCGTCCATCCCCCTACCAGGAACGCGCTGTTTCAAGGTTTCTGCGGAAGCCTTCGCGGACGAGGGAGAGGTCGGAATCCATGGCCAGCCAGGTAAAGCCCAGCGACTTCAGCTTTTCCTTGTCATCGGAATGCCGCACCAGGATGCCGCTGCCCTTGCCATGGCTGCGCGCCGCACCGACGATGCTGGTGACGCATTCATCGAAGCTCTTCTGCGACTGGCGCGCCCTGAGGTCGAAGGAGAGGTCGGCAGGGCCGATGAAGAGGGCGTCAATGCCCTCCACGGCGGCGATGGCCTCGGCGTTGGCCACGCCTTCAACCGTTTCAATCTGGGCCAGGATGACGGGACGGGGTGGAGGCTGATCACCCGGCAGCCTCATGCCATAGCCATAGGCGCGCACGGTTCGGGAGACGCCTCGGTGGCCGCGTGGCGGGTAGTGGGCGCAGCGGACGCAGTGCTCCGCCTCGGCGACCGTGTTGACATGCGGCACCATGATGCCGTGGGCGCCCCAGTCGAGGACCCTGCCGATAAGGTCGGAATGGGGGGCGCTGACACGCACGATGGCGAGCGTGCCGCCGCTGAGGGCGCGTAGCTGGTTAGGCAGGGCAGCCTCGGATTCGCAGCCGTGCTCGAGGTCGATGAGGACCCAGTCGAAGCCGCATTCGGCGGCCAGTTCGGCGACGGCGGGCGAGCCAAGGGAGAGGAAGGTGCCGATGTGGGGCTTCATGGGCTGAGGATGGCTGGGGTGGAAGCCTCGCGCAAGCCCCGCAGGGCAAGGCTGAGGCGTGACAGGGTGGTTTCACGCAGGCGGGAGCCTGAGGAGCCGCTGCCGATCAGGAAGAAGCCGTCATCGCGGTCGAAGTAACCTGCGCCGACGCGGATGACGGACTTGATGATCATGTTGCGCAGGAGGTGCAGCCAGAAGCGGCGCAGGTGCTCCTCCGGCAGAGGGCGCTGGCTTTCGTAGCCTTCGAAGGCACGATGAAGAAAGGCGGCGTCATGGAAGCAGGCGAGCAGAGACAGGTCATCCATGGGATCGCCGCTGATGGCGTCATCGAAGTCGATGAAGGCGGCGATGTGATCCGGGTCCCCGAGGATGTTCCAGAGGGCGAGATCCTTGTGGACGAGGCAGCCCTGAGAGATGTTGAGCAGGGTCTCGTGGCCGGCGATTTCGCGGAGGATCTCGCCTCGTTGGTCAGGCGAGAGAAACCGGTGTTCGACCAGGAAGCCGAGGTGTTCGTCGAGCCGCAGGTAAAAGTAGTCCGCGTAGGCCGGGTGGAAGCCCCGCAGCCCGTCGTCCAGGATGCCGAAGCCCGGCGAGCGGATGGTCTGCCAGCGGGCCACCGAGGCACCGATGTCAAAGGCGATTGTCGAAGCATTCAGAAGACCCTGCTTGTGCCAGTGGTTGAGATCGGGGAAGGGGATGCGTTCCAGCGCCTGCCAGGCGAAGGGCAGGCGGGAGCGGCCTGCATCGCAGGCGAGGACCCTGGGAGTGGGCACACCGGCGGCGCGGACCAGATCGAGAACCCGGGACTCGACGGAGAGGTGCGCGTCCTGCTCCGGACCGTTTTCGACGCGGATGAACATCGCCGCCTCCACTGTGTCGGCAAAGTAAGTTAGGTGATTCCCCTGTCCGCTGGCGGGATGAAGGGTGACAGGGGTTCCGAGATGATCCTGGAGGGCCTGGTGAAGCTGCTCCTGCAATTCATGGGAGGGTTCATTCCGGGGCCGGGTGCCGTGGAAGGCGGCGGGGCGGTCACACTTCCAGTAGTGGATGTCGCGGCGGCTCATGTCAGGCATCCGGCGTACGGCGCTTCCACCAGGCGGCGAGCAGGCCGCCGATGACATTTTGCAGGACACCGCTGAAGACGCAGGCGGCGGCGGCCAGGGGCATGGCAGGGAAGTGTTCGCGGGCCAGTGATGCCGCCATGCCGCCGTTCTGCATGCCGACCTCGATGCTGACCGTGCGCGCCACCGACTCTGGGTAACGCAACAGCTTGGAGATGCCGTAGCCGACGCAGAAGCCAAGCAGGTGGAGCAGGAAGGTTGCGACGGCAAGCCTGCCGAAATGAGTGGCGATGGCCTCTGCGCTGGCGGCCACGATGCCGCCGCTGACCAGGGTGAAGGCAAGTACTGCGATGGTGGGACCGCAGGCGCCGATCGTGTCGGCGGCACGAGGCAGTTTCCAGCGAATGAGGACGCCTAGAACGACGGGCGCGACGGTGAGCTGAAGGGCGGAGAGGCAGAGGCCCCAGGCGTCGACGGGTACATATTTTCCCGCCAGCACGCTGGTCCAGGCCGGCGTGAAGATAAATGCGAGCAGTGTTGAAAAAAGCGTCAGGACCACGGAGAGAGCCACGTTGGCGCGGGCGAGGTAGCTGATCATGTTGGAGGCCATGCCGCCCGGGCAGCTTGCCACCAGGATCACGCCGACGGCGAGGCCGGGATCGAGCTTCAAGAGGTGGGCGACCAGCCAGCCCGAGAGGGGCATGATGGTGTACTGCGCGATGAAGCCGATCGCCACGCTGCCGGGCATTCGGCCGATGGCCTTGAAATCCTCGAGGCTCAGCGTGAGGCCCATGCCGAGCATGGAGGTGGCGAGTGACCAAAAGATCCACGGCTTGTCAAACCACAGCATCGTCTGCGGCCTGTAGAAGGCGATTACCGCCAGGCCGAGAAGCCAGACGGGGTAGAGATTGTTGAACCAGGTGAAGAAGCGCTGCATCGTCTTGATTGTGATGATAATGAACAAACGCGGGGGGCTCGCGCTTTTCCACGCCGGTGGATCATAAAGCCAAGGTTATGTTAACCCCCGGACGCCATGAAGACGGGGCGTTTCCAGACAGGTACGCGGGTTTTGACCTGCATCAGATACCACCGGCAGAGTTCAAAAGCCTCAGCGCTGTGCCGGGTGCGCACGCGGATGACGATGGAGGGTTGCTCGGCGGCGACAAAGCCCAGGCGGTGCTGGATGAAGACCTCATGCGGTCCGTGTTCACGGCGTCCCTGCTCGACCAGGCTGGCGAGCATCTTCTCGGCCATCGGGCCATAGGCGCTGTAGTCGATGCCTGAGATCGGTCGGCCGTCCTCCATGCCGCGGACGGTGCCGAGAAAACGAACCTCGGCACCCTCGCCAGGGGCGAACGGAGGCGTGTCGGCAACGGGGATGGGATCAGTGGAAAGCAGGAAGTCGTTCACGTTTCAAGAAAGCATGGATTGCCGGGGCGGCCGGCGAAGGGGTGAAGTGATGGATGACTTGCGGGAAGCGTCGATGTGTCATCCTTGCCAGCGTCAAAGGGTGACGGCAAGCCTGCCTTGTCGTGGGTTCGTCATCAGGCCAGGCGGCCTCGGGCCTTCATGAGTTCACGCAGCAATTGGTTGGGGAAACGGCGGCTTTGCGTGATGGCGTAAAAGGACTCCTTGATCTCCGGAAAGCGATGTCGTTCGACCAGATGTCCTCCCTCCAGCTCATCCCTGACGACGACGGGCGGCACGAGGGTGACTCCGCCGGTCTCCCTGGCCATGAGGCGGAGCATGGCCATGTCGTCGACTTCCGCGGCGATGACAGGACGGATGCCGCAAAGGTCCATGAGCAGGTCGAAGGACGTCCGGATGCTGCTTTCGAGGCTTGGCAGAACGACGGGAGTCGTCCGCAGGTCCTCCGGGAATCGGAAGGGCTTCAAGCCGCGCCTTCGGCGGCCGACCAGGCTGACAGGCTGTTCGTCCAGAAGATGGCAGTGCCAGCCGCTTTCGGCATCCCTCTTCATGGCGGTGTTGGAGAGGACCACGTCGAGGGTGTGTGCATGCAGCCTGGCCAGCAGCTCACGGAGAGAGCCGGAGTGGACGATCAGCTCGACATCCTCCCTGGCTGTCAGCGGCCTGAGAAAGCTCATCTGAAAGTTGCGTGAGAGGTTGGAGGTGGCGCCCACTCGGAGAAGGCTGCGGCTTCTTGAAGTGCGATGGCGCAGCAGGTCCACCAGTTCCTCGCCGCTGCGGAAGATGGAGTCCGCGTATTCGAGGGCGATGCGTCCGGCCTCGGTGAGCACGAGCGACTTGCTGCGTCGCTCAAAAAGCGGATGGCCGAGGCTGGACTCCAGCGTCCTGAGCTGGACGCTGAGGGCAGACTGGGAGAGCTTCAGGTGCCTGGCGGCGCGGGTGAGGCCGCCCTCATGGGCGATGGCGCGGAAATAGCGCAGGTGGTGGTAGTTGAGGAAGGACATGTGATGGTTCTATAAAACAGAACCATACATGCCAAAACATGAATTGGATAAAAACATGAGCCGCGGCCACGGGAGGGGGGCAAACCCTGCCCTAACAATGACGACACCTTCACTGCCCCAGCTGATCTCCGCCCCTGAATGGACATCCATCGTGATTCTGATGCTTCTGATCATCGGCCTGATGATGAGCCGGGGCGGCAGGCAGGCTGCCGAGTCGGCGGCGCTTGTCGCGAGGCTGTTCCTGGGCATGGCCTTGTTTTTTTCCGCCTGCGTGATCCTGGCCGGGCCGGTGAGGGTGGAGCTTGCGGCATGGGGGCCGGCGAAGCTGGCGCTGCTCATCGACCCGCTGTCGATGCTGATGTTCCTGCTGGTCAGCTTCCTGGGCGTCGTGGTGACGCGCTATTCGATCAACTACCTGGACGGCGACCCGGGGCAGGCTTCTTTCTCGCGCTGGTTGCTGGCGACGCTGACAAGCGTGCTGGTGCTGGTGCTGTCGAGCAACCTGCTTCTGTTCACGGCGGCCTGGGTGGCGACCAGCCTGTGCCTGCACCAGTTGCTCACGTTTTATGGTGATCGTCCTGCGGCGGTGATGGCGGCGCGGAAAAAGTTCATCATCAGCCGGCTGGCGGACACCTGCATGGCGGCTGCCCTGGTGCTGGTCTGGCATGGTCACGGCACCTGGGAGTTTCATGAGCTCTTTGCCAGTGCGAAGGGTTCCTCTTCCGGCCTGGTGGCCGGGCTGCTGGTGGCGGCGGCGATGCTGAAGTCGGCCCAGTTCCCCTTCCACTCCTGGCTGCCGGACACGCTTGAGACACCCACTCCCGTCTCCGCGCTGATGCATGCGGGCATCATCAACGCGGGCGGCTTTCTGATTGTCAGGCTGAGTCCCCTCGTGGCGCAGTCGCCTGCGGCGCTGAATGTCCTGGCGCTGCTCGGGGCCTTCACCGCGCTTTTTGCGAGCGTGATCATGATGACGCAGACCAGCGTGAAGAAGTCGCTCGCCTGGTCCACGGTGTCGCAGATGGGCTTCATGATGCTGCAATGCGGCCTGGGGGCCTTTGCGCTCGCCATGATGCATATCGTGGCGCACTCGCTCTACAAGGCGCACGCCTTTCTGAGCAGCGGCAGCGTGGTGAGTCTGGCGAAGTCGGCCTGGAAGCCTTCAGGCAGGCCTGCGGCCCATCCCCTGACCGTGGCTGCCTCGCTTGCGGCGGCGGTGGTGGTGGGGCTGGGAGCGGCGAAGGCCGCCGGGTATGCAGGCGGGAGGGATGCCGGGCAGGGGCTTCTGGTGGCGGTCTTCATGCTGGCGACGGCACATCTGCTGTGGACGCTGTGGAGCAGCAGCCTCAAGAGGGGGCTCATCCTGCGCGGCCTGGGAATGGCGGCGGCGGCCTCGGCGACCTGCTTCGCGCTGCATGCCGCCTTTGAGCACATGCTGTCGGGATCTCTGCCTGCCTATGCTCCGACGCGCAGCATGGCTGAGCATGCGGTGATGATGGTCGTGGCGCTCCTGTTCCTGGCCGTCCTGGTCTTTCAGTCCCAGCTGCCCGCCTGGGCATCACGACCTGGGTTTGCGCGCCTCTACGTGCATGCCAGCAACGGTTTCTACCTCGGTACGCTGTTCAACAAGATCACCCGGAAGATCATCGCCTGAAACTTCAAGCTAACCACCTCATGAGCACCCTCACATCCACCCAGGCCTCCTCCTGCGACGAACGTTCTTCCATCCCGGCTCCGCCTGAACGGCAGGGCTGGCTGAGGCAGGCCCGCAACGCCTGCCTGCGCGTGCCTCCGCTCTGGCCTTTGCACAGCTTTGTGGCGGTCAATCCTTTCGTTGGGCTGGCCGGCCGGCCGTTCTCCGATGTCTGCCATCTGATGCAGCGGGTGACGCATGAAGGCATGCTGATGAGTGTGGGGCATTTTCGGCGGCGGCATGCCTCGGGGCGCATCACCGTCGCGGACCTTGAGCATGCGATTTCTCAGGCCGGTGCGGACGTCACTGCGCAGGATCTGCTGGACTGGCTGAAAAATCCCGAACCTGAACCCGTGCCGGGCCTGCCAAGCCTTGCGGATGTGGCGACCCGGCGTGGTGGGCAGGCCTGGGACAAGATCATCGAGGAGGAGGTGTCGAAGTGGTGCGCGGCCTACTATGATGAAGGCCAGTCGGCCTGGCGCATGCCCTGGAAGAAGCTGTCCCTCTATGCCGCCTGGCGCGAGGCGGCGCTCATTGATCTGACCCCTGAGCTCGCCGGTTTGAAGAACTTCCGGCGTCTCGTGGGCGAACTGCCCGAAAACGCCGCCGAAGCCCTGGCCATGATGCTTGGGGAGATCGGGCTGCCTGCGGAACAGGGTGAGGACTACCTGCACCGGCTGCTGATGACGGTTCCCGGCTGGAGCAGCTATGTGCAGCATCATGTCCGTGACAGGGCGATGCGGGGCACTCACGATGAATCTCTGATGGAGCTGCTTGCGGTGCGACTGGTCTTTGAAGTGCAGCTCGCGCGGCAATTTGAGGGTTCGGGCATCCTCAGTGAGTGGATGGAAATCCTGCAGGACGGGGGCTCGAAGCCTGGCATGCAGCTGCAGAAGCAGGTTCTCTGGCATTCCGCCCTTGAGGCAGGTTATCAGAGGCAGTTGTGTGCCGGGCTGCTGCGGCGGAGTGAGGCGCCGACACACGCGCTTGCTCAGCGCGATTCCTTGCAGGCGGTGTTCTGCATCGACGTGAGGTCGGAGGTCATGCGGCGGTCGTTGGAATCCATGTCGGGCCGAATCAGGACGCTTGGGTTTGCAGGCTTCTTTGGCATGCCGATCGAATACGTGCCCTATGGTCGGAGGCACGGCAGCTCGCAGGTGCCGGTGTTGCTCAGCCCAAAATACCGGGTGAGGGAGCATGTGCCGCATCTAACTCCTGACGAGGAGAAACAGGTGAAGCGGAGGCTGCAGATCCAGCGTCGCACCGAGCACTCGTGGAACGCCTTCAAGACTTCGGCCGTGAGCTGTTTCAGCTTTGTGGAGGCCGCAGGGCTGGGCTTTGCGCTGCGGCTGGTCAAAGACGGCCTGCTGCCGGCTCTGGGTGGCGGGAAAACCAAGGGCTGCCCTTGTGCGGAGCCCAACCTGCGTGACTTCAAAAGGGGGGCGTCAGATGTGATCGACGACGGTCAGCCTGACTCGGGCATACCGCCGGAGGAGCAGGTGCAGCTTGCGCTTGGAGCCTTGAAAAACATGGGGCTGACAGGCGGGTTCGCGCGTCTGGTGATGCTCTGCGGTCATGGCAGCCAGACGACCAACAATCCTTATGCGGCCGGACTGGACTGCGGGGCCTGTGGAGGGCATGCCGGTGATTCGAACGCGCGTGTGGCCGCCGCGATTCTGAACCGGCCCCAGGTGAGGGCCGAACTCAAGGCGGGCGGCATTGACATTCCGCAGGACACCTGGTTCATCGCCGCGCTGCACAACACGACGACGGATGCCATCACCCTGATGGATGCCGACAAGGCGCCGGCTTCGCATGAGGCCGACCTGCGGCAGCTCCGTGAGTGGCTGGAAGGGGCGGCGACGCGCTGCCGTCAGGAGCGTGCCGTCAGTCTCGGGCTTGGGGCTGTAGAGGTGAGTGAGCTCAGCAAGCTGGTCCAGGAGCGCAGCCTTGACTGGTCGCAGGTGCGCCCGGAGTGGGGTCTTGCAGGCAATGCCGCGTTCATCGCCGCGCCGCGTGACCGGACCCGGAGCCTCAACCTGGGCGGCAGGGTCTTCCTTCACGAGTATGA
The DNA here is from genome assembly GCA_044345155.1 of Prosthecobacter sp. Classification (GTDB taxonomy): domain Bacteria; phylum Verrucomicrobiota; class Verrucomicrobiia; order Verrucomicrobiales; family Verrucomicrobiaceae; genus Prosthecobacter. The sequence continues at coordinate 13,816 of JBIJBP010000120.1, forward strand.
TCATGCCGCCGACAGCACGGGAGAAACTCTGGAGCTGATCATGACCGCTCCTCTGGTGGTGGCGAACTGGATCAACCTGCAATATTACGCCAGCACGGTGAACAACCGCCTCTGGGGCAGCGGCACGAAGGTCACGCACAACGTGGCCGGCACCTTCGGCATCCAGCAGGGCAACGGAGGCGACCTCAAGACGGGCCTGCCGCTGCAGAGCCTGCATGACGGGCGGGATTGGGTTCATGAACCGCTGCGGCTTTCGGCCTTCATCGAGGCTCCCTGCGAGGCCATGGAGGCGGTTCTGGCAAGGCATGAAAGCGTGCGCCAGCTGGTCGAGAACGGATGGCTGCACTTGTTCGCGCTTGAAAAGGAAGATGGCTGTCTGAGGCAGCGCTGCCGGGACGGCTCCTGGCGCGTGGTTTTTTCCAGTGAGACTTCAACCCACAAAGCGTAGTTAGGCCATGAAAGCAATTCTCGCATTTCTATTGATGATTCCGTGGATGAGCAGCCCGGGCCAGGAGTTGCGGCCCTGGCCGGAGTATCGCGTCTTCCTCTGGATGGGGGAGAAGGGCCTGAAGGCGCTGAAGGATCCGGCCATGCCGGAACGTCTGCGCGAACTCGGCATCAACAGCGGCATGACCGGGCCGGGCGGTGACGCGTCTTTCTACCGGGACAACGGCTTCGGGCATTACGTGGAGAACATCATCAACGAGGGGCTGTGCCTGAAGTTCCGTTCCAAGGTCACGAACTGGGATGCCTTCGTCAAAGGCTGGTCGGAGACGCGTGACCGGGAGTCGCTGGTGCGCGACTACTCCCTGGAGGATCCGGCGTGGCTTCAGAAGATGAGCGAGCGGATGCGCAAGACGGCGAGGGATGCAGCAGCAGGTGCGCCGCTGCTTTATGACCTGCGTGACGAGCTTTCCACGACCATCTCCGCGAACCCCTTCGACTACGATTTTTCGCCGGTCTCGCTGGCTGCGTTCAGGGAGTGGCTGAAGGGTCGCTACGGCTCGCTGGAAAAGCTTAACCAACAATGGGAAACGAGGTTCCCCTCATGGGAGGAGGTGACGCCGTTCACGACCGACCAGATCAAGCAGCGCATGGCTTCGGGCAAGCCTGAGGCCGCGATGAAGACAGACTGGGCGGAGGTGCGCGCCGTGAAGCTTGACCTGGCGAAGGCGAAGTCGGAGCGCACGCGGTGGAACTTCGCCCCCTGGGCGGATCATCGCAGCTACATGGACCTGGCCCTGGCGCGTGCGCTGGATCATTTCCGCCAGGTCTCCCATGAGGCCGACCCTGCGACGCCGGTGGGCATCGAGGGCACGCAGATGCCCCATGCCTTCGGCGGCTACGACCTGTGGCGCATGAGCCGGGTGCTCGACTGGGTGGAGCCCTATGACATCTGCAACTCACGCGAGATCTTCGGCTCCTTCATGCCCGGGAAGCCCATCCTGGCGACGGTGTTTGAAAAGGAGACAAATGCCGCCATGCGCCGGCTCTGGCACCTGCTGTTGGAGGGAGACAAGGGGGCGATTGTCTGGTGGAGCGAAGATGTGATCGACTTCACGCAACCGGGGTTGCCGCTCACCGCCAAGGGCAGGGCGCTGGCGCCGGTGTTCAAGTCGCTGACCACGCCGCTCGCGAAGCTGTTCCTTCAGGCCGAGCGGGAGCGCGACCCGCTGTTCATTCATTACTCCCAGCCAAGCATTCAGGTGGCTTGGCTGCTGGAGTCGGCGGCGGACGGCAAGACCTGGCTGCGGCGCTTCAACAGTTATGAGTCCGATCACAACCGTCACGCGGTGGTGCGCAATGCCTGGCTGAAGGCCCTCCAGGACCTTGGCTTCAGCCCGCTGTTCCTTTCCGGGGAGCAGATGGAGGCGGGCCTTCCGACGTCGGCGCGGCTCCTGGTGCTGCCGCAGAGCTGGGCGATGAGTGCTGCGGAGCGTGAGGCGGTGCGTGCCTTTTCGCGCCGGGAAAACCGGGTCGTCGTCGCCGACGGCCCGCATGGCCTCTTTGACGAACATGGGACCCTGCGTCCTGAATTTTCATGGCCTGCCAGCGATGCTCCGGAAAGCGTGCGATGGACCTTTGGTACGAATCCGGGGGACAAGATGTTTGAGGAGAAGTCGGATAGCTTGAGCGGTTATCCCGTGAAGCGCCTCAAGGCGGAAATGGATGTCACGGAGCTGGAGGCAATCCGCAGGCTGCTGGAGGAGCGCGGCGTGAGGCCGCCGGTGAAGGTGCCCGCCGAGACCAGGGTGCGGGTGCATCGCTTCAAGTCCGGTGACAAGGCGCGGCTGCTGGCCTTCGAGCGAAACGT
>JBIJBP010000227.1:0-4979 GCA_044345155.1 Prosthecobacter sp.
TCGGCCTGCCTTTGTTCGAGCAGTGCTGCTGCCTGCTGCTGGGCGGCCATGGCTGCCTCCTGCTGGCGTTTTCCGGCCTCAGCCTCGGCTTGTTTGGCCGCCATTTCCTCCTGATGACGTCGGAACTCCATCTCCCTGGTGCGGGATTCCTCGGTCAACTTTTCCTGGAGCGACTTTTCCATCTCCTGCCGCTGGCGTTCCATCCGGGACTGCATTTCCCGCCGCCCTTGATTCTGCCTTTCTTGTTCGGCGGTCCGGGCCTGCTGGGCTTCCATGGCGGCCTGGCGGTGTGCGAGTTCCTGCTGGAGACGGGCGGCTTCCTCCTCGCGAGCCTTCATGGCGGCGGCTTCTTCGGACGCAGGGTCCGTTTTGGGCGTAAGGGGAGGTAGATCAACCTCTGGCTTGCTTCCTGACTGCTGGGGTTTGCCTTGTTCGACGATGCTGCCTGGCTGTGGAGCGTCCTGGCGATTCATGTCGGGTTCTTGCCTGGCCTGGCCGCCATTTTCGCCGTCAGGAAAGCCTGGCCTGCGACCTGGACCTGCTGAGGGGCCGTGGCGGGCATCACCCTGGGGCAAGCCGCCACCGGGCGATTGAGGCTGGGTCTGGCCGGGAATGCCGGCCACCGGGGTGACCGGTGAGGATGTCTCGGGCTGCCTTGGCAATATGGGTTCGGCCGGCCTGGGCGTGTCCGCCAGCGCGGGCCGTGGCTGGGGGAGTTGGGCCTGACGAAGCATGGCCTCCCTCAGGTCTGCGCGCCTGTTTTCAGGCACGTCCTTCCATGAGTCGAGCATGACGGGCTTCTGGATGCGTTCGGCGATGGGCGGGATGCCGGGCTTTGACTTTCCGCGGACGATTTCAAGCGGAGCAGCGTGGAAGCCCGGGCGCCCTTGCTCGCGGTCCCTGCGAAGGTCGGGGGCGTGGTCCAGCCTGTCCTTGAAGCTCACGGGAGCGCGCATCACCGGGGAGCCGCAACGCCTTTCCACCCAGTCCAGGGCCGGTCCGCCACGCTGGGTGAAGATGCTGCCGCGAGATGAAGGGACAATGCTGGTGACGTTGAGGGTGTTTTTGAAGATGCGGGTGATGCTGGTGATGGACAGGCTGACGTTCACATAACTGGTTCGGCCAAAGTTGCCGGCATTGATGAAGGTGTAGCTCGACGGGCCAAGGCCGTACTGCACGTCGCAGTCATGACCCACCCCCGTTCGACCTGCTCCGGGGGGGAGGGGAGCCCAGCCGACGCAGTCTTCGCCGCGGCGCCAGGAAACCCAGGCGGGCGCCCATTCCCTGCCGGGGACCCAGAGCCAGCCGTGGCGCGACACCTGAACCCAGCGGCCGTAGTGGTAGCAGGCCCAGCCAAAGGGTTCGTTGGAATCCCAGGCCCAGCCCTGGTCGGTCCAGGCCCAGCGGCCGTCGACATAGGGTCGCCAGCTTGGGCGGTCGGCGAGGCCGGGGCGGAAGGCATAGCCGTAGCCATCAACCTCCAGCCACCGGCCGTGGGGGCGTAACGAATCATAAAACAAGGAGTAGTCGTCCTCGGGTGACATCCAGGGTTGCTGGGGGGCGGCCGGAGCCTGAGGCGGCACATAGGGCAGGGCCTTGGGCAGCCTGCTGCGTTCGAGCTCCTCGGTGAGGCTGAGGCTTTTCCGGCGTGCTGCCTCGGCGTCCGCCGCGAGGCGTTCGTTTTCCAGTCGGATGGCCTCCAGCCGGGACTTGAGCTCAGCGGTCTCCTTTTCCTGGAGGGCCTTCTGAAGGTCGGCGAGCTGCTGCTGAAGGTCGGAGCTGCGCCGCTGGATCTCCTCCGCCTGGCGGGCGTTTTCCTCGCGGGCCTGCTCCAGAAGCCTGCGGGATTCCTCGGCGGCGGTGTCAGGGGCCGGCTTGCATCCGGGCAGGATGAAGAGGGTAAGCAGCAGGCTCAGAGGAAGACGGATAGGTTTCATGGTGGCAAAGGGGCCGAATTTCAGACGAACCCAGGTTTTGATTGTTCAGCCAAAATTCAGCACCTGCATAAAACTCGCGCAGCCATGTGCTTTTCAACATGGGGTAGGACCTGGACGAACTTGGCGTTTAATGATTTCAGATGTCAGCTTCATCCGACCCAGACAGGCTTCAGGTCACCCGCCGTTATTTCCTGGGGCGTTGCACCGGCGTTTCCGTCGGTGCGATGGCCTTGCATTCGATGGGGGCCGAGGAGAGGCCCGGGCTGCCGCATCTTCCGCATTTTGCGCCCCGGGCGAAGCGGGTTATTTTTCTCACCCAGTCGGGCGGGCCTTCGCAGCTTGAGCTTTTCGACCACAAGCCGGGCCTGATGAAATGGGCGGGCCGGGAGCTGCCCGAGAGCGTGCGGCGCGGACAGCGCCTGACGACGATGACGGCGAATCAGAAGCAGCTCATCCTGCCGGGGATCACGAAGTTTGCCCGTTGTGGAAGCAGCGGAGCGACGGTGAGCGAGTGGCTGCCGCATCTTCAGAAGGCGGCGGACGATGTCTGCTTCATCAAGTCGATGACGACCGATCAGATCAACCATGCTCCTGCGATGACGCAGTTTCTGACGGGGCACCAGCTGCCGGGGCGGCCGAGTATGGGATCCTGGATCAGCTATGGTCTTGGCAGCCTGAACCGCAACCTGCCGGACTATCTGGTGCTGATCTCGAAGATGCAGCGACCGAGCGACCAGCCGCTTTACGACCACTATTGGGGAAGCGGCTTCCTGCCGAGCCGATACCAGGGGGTGAAGCTGCGCAACTCGAAGGATCCTGTGCTTTACCTGAGCGATCCCGAAGGCCTGCCCCGGCATCTCCGCCGTGGCATGCTGGACGGCCTGGCGGAGCTGAATCAAATGCGTTTTGAGCAGGCGGGGGATCCTGAGATCACCACGCGCATCCGCCAGTATGAGATGGCCTACCGGATGCAGGCCAGCGTGCCGGAGCTGACGGACCTCAGCGACGAGCCGGATCACGTCTTTGAAATGTACGGCCCGGACTCCAGGCGTGCCGGGAGTTATGCGGCCAACTGCATCCTTGCGCGTCGTCTGGCGGAACGCGGGGTGCGTTTCATCCAGCTTTTCCATCCGGACTGGGACCATCACAGCCGTCTGCCAAGCTGGTGCACGGCGCGCTGCCGGGACACCGACCAGCCGAGCGCGGCCTTGATCAAGGATCTGAAGCAGCGTGGTCTGCTGGATGAAACCCTGGTCATCTGGGGGGGCGAGTTCGGTCGCGGCGTGGCGGGGCAGGGCAAGTGGGACAGCCCCGAGGCCGGGCGCGATCATCATCCCCGGTGCTTCACCGTGTGGATGGCGGGCGGCGGTGTGAAGCCCGGCATCACTTATGGCAGCACCGACGACTTCAGCTACAACGTCGCGGAGAACCCGGTGCACGTGAGGGACCTGCATGCCACGGTGATGCACCTGCTGGGCATTGATCATGAGCGCTTCACCTTCCGCGCCCAGGGCCTGGACTTCCGCCTGACCGGCGTGGAGCCGACGAATCTGGTGAAGGACATCGTGGCCTGAAGCCGGGCGTCATTATTTGCTGCCGACGCGCCAGAGGCTTTTCTCGGTGCGGATGATCAGGTCGTCGCCCGCGACGGCGTAGGAGGCGAGAGATCGCTCGGCCAGGTCGTTCTTGGCGAGCACCTGGAAGGTTTTGCCGGGCTTCACAACGACGCCAAGACCCTTTTCATCCTGGAGATAAAGCCTGCCGTCGGCGTAAAGGATGGAGGCGCTGATGGGGCCGGTGCAGCGTTCCTGGTAGTGAATGGCGCCGGTTTTGGCGTCGATGCAGGATAGCACGCCGTTGTCGGCCACCAGGTAGAGCTCATCACCGACCACGACCATGCTGGGGTTGTGCGGGGCGAACTTGTCGAGTTTCCAGGCAATGTGGGTGTCGGTGACATCGCCGGCGCCATCAGCTCGGATGGCGAGCACAACGGGTTTGTCGTAACCGGTGCTGATGAAGATCATGCCATGCGCGAAAACTGGGCGGGGAACGACCGAGTAGCCCTGATCGTAGCGTGCCTTCCAGATCTCGGTGCCGGTCACGGGGTCGAGGGCGTTCACGACGCCACTGCCGGGTGTGATCAGCTGGCGTTTGCCGTTGACGTCAATGACGAGCGGGGTGCAGAAGGAGAACTTCTTCTTGGCATCGCTCACGCGGCTGAACTTCCAGCGCAGTTTCCCGGTGTTTTTGTCGAGGGCGATGACGGCCGGGTCGCTTTCCGCATCGGCGTTGTAGATGAAGAGGTCGCCTTCGATGACGGGGCTGCCGCCGTTACCGTGAACGGGTTTGTAGGCGAAGTCGCGCGTGCTCCAGAGGATGGCTCCGTCCTCGGCGTTCAGGCAGGCGCTGCCCTGGTGGCCGAAGTGAACATAGAGACGGCCGTTTTCATATACCGGCGTGGGGCTCGCATGACTGTTTTTCCGGTGGATGTTCGGGGCGGTGGCCGCTGTCTGGGCGAAGATCTCCTTGTCCCAGAGCGTCTTGCCATGGGTGGCGGAAACGCAGAGAGTGCGCAGGCTGCGGTCGATCACCGGCTTTTCATCACCACCGACAGGCACGGCGCTGGTGAGATAGATCCGATCGCCGATGATCACGGGCGAGGACCAGCCGACACCGGCCAGGGAGGCTTTCCAGACGATGTTGCGGTTCAGGTTGGGATTCCATTCCACGGGAAGGCCCGTGACTGCGGAATGTCCCTGCTTGTCAGAGCCCCGAAATTCAGTCCAGTCCTGGGCAAGGCTGGTGGTGAGGCTGAGCAGGAGGGAGGGGGCAAGGTAGCGCATGGGGAAAGGGAATGGATGAATGAGGCCGAAAGAACGCTGGACGGGCCGTCACTCTTTTGGTTCGGGCAACATTCCTGGGGAAATGCAGGCGCCGGCTTCAGGGGAAGCCTTTGAAAAAGCTGTGGGCGGCATCGCGGGTGACCTGGGCGACCTGTTCCAGCGATTGTTCGCGGATGAGGGCCGTCGCACGTGCGGTGTC
>JBIJBP010000121.1:0-16095 GCA_044345155.1 Prosthecobacter sp.
GGAAAGGCTGACAAATTCAACTCAGGAGGAGACCCATAGTGAGCAAGAGCAAAACCAAGAAGCCCAAGGCAAGGCAAGCCACCAAGACGGCTTCGAAAAAAACCGTCTCCAAGGTCGTAAAACCGGCCAAGAAGGCCTCCAAGCCCGTATCCGCCAAAAAGGAGGCACCATCTGCCAAGGCCAGGAAAGCCGTGAGCCAACCTGCCAGAAAACTTCCGCCCAAAAAGGCTCCCGCCAAAAAGCCGGCACCTGTGAAAAAAACTGTGTCCAAGGCTGGGAAGGCTTCTGTGGGGACGAGCGTGAAAAAGACGGTCAAAGCCGTCAAGGCGGCTCCGATGCTGGCCAAGAAGCCCGCCCCTCCAGCACCCGCAAAGAAAGCCAAGGTGCCTGCTGCAAAGAAGCTCGTCACTCCCGTCAAGACGGCTCCTCCTCCTTCCAAGGCGGCAGCCGCCTCCGTCGTCAAGCCAGCTCCGATCTGCCCGCCTGCGGAGCCGGTTTTGAAATCGGCGACGCTGCCTGTGGCCGTTCCATCCACACCCAAACCAGCCAAGCCGGCGGCTTCCACCAAGACGGTTCTGGCAAGCACGGCGGGTGAGCCGATTGCCGCCCCGAAGCCTCCCGTGATATCTTCTGAAAAGCCGCAGGCGGTTAAGTCAGGGGCTCTTTATTACGACTCCCACATGCACACCCCCTTGTGCAAACATGCCTGGGGTGAACCTGAGGAGTATTGTGCCCAGGCGGTCAAGTCCGGGCTCAAGGGCATCATTTTCACCTGTCACTGCCCGATGCCTGACGGCTTCTGGCCGAGCGTGCGGATGAGCGAGGGTGAGTTTGACCTTTATGTCTCACTGGTTCAGCGGGCGAAGGCGGCCTATGCCGGGAAGCTGGACGTCTGCCTGGGAATCGAGAGCGAGTTCTTCCCCGGTTATGAAAAATACATCGAGGGGCTTCATCAGCGTGTGGAGTTCGACTATTGCCTCGGCGGCCTTCACTGGCAGGCCAAGGAGTATCTGGGCAAGTTTGAGCAGGGAACCATCGAAGGATTTCGCCGAACCTATTTCGAGCACTTGGCCGTCAGCGCCGAGACCGGCCTGTACGACTGCATCGCCCATCCGGACCTGGTGAAAAACTACCATCCTGACTCCTGGTGCTTCGCCATCATCAAGAACACGGTGGCAGGTGTGCTTGACCGGATCGCCAGGACCGGTGTGGCTATGGAGCTGAACACCTCGGGGCTGAACAAGAGCTATTCGGAGATGAATCCAGGCAATGAGATGCTGCGGATGATGGCCGAACGTAAGATTCCCGTGGTCATTGGCAGCGACGCGCATCGTGCCCAGCGTGTGGGGGAGCACTTTGTGACCGCCTTGAACAACCTCGTTGAGGCCGGCTACGATCACGTCAGCTATTTCAAGAAGCGTGCAAGGATCGATCTCAAGATCAGCGATGTCATCTCCAGCATCAAGAAGGCCGCCGACGCCAACGCCTGAGCTTGAAGGCCGAAGCGCTCAGTCCTCCCAGACCTTGAGCAGTTCGACCTCGAAGATCAGGGTCTCGTCCGGCCCGATGTCCAGCCCTGCGCCTCGTGAGCCGTAGGCCAGGCTGGAGGGGATGAAAAAGCGGTATTTTGCACCCTCCTTCATCAGCTGCAGCCCTTCCGTCCATCCCTTGATGACACGATTCAGTGGAAATTCCGCAGGCTCACGTCCCGCAAGATAGCTGCTGTCGAACTCGACCCCGTTCAGCAGGGTTCCCCGGTAGTTCACCACGACGGTGTCCTTCTTTTTCGGGCTTTTGCCGGCCCCCTCCCGAAGCACCATGTATTGAAGGCCGCTTGGCGTGGTGATGACGCCGGGCTTTTGGGCGTTTTCAGCGAGGAAGGCTTGTCCGGTGAGCAGAGCTTGGGAAGGCATGTGGGCGCGCCTTATGGATGCAGGGGCAATTCCAGGCAACGCCAAAGTGGCCGTAAGCCCTGCCTTGCCCATCGCTGGAGTGGATTTCGGACCAGCCCTGAGGGGCGACTTTTCGGGAGGCCTCTGGATGATGGACGGCCCAGGCGTGCCGATCATGGTTTCCGTGGCGCCTTTTTTGTTTGGCGGCAAAATCATGCCTTGTCCGCCGTCCTGATGGGTGCATCAGGAACCATTCATGCTTAAAATCGGCAAACTTGCTCAGCAGGCCATCGCGGCCGCCAGCTATCTGGCGGAGCAGTATGATGAAGATGCAATGCGCATCAGCGCCAGGGAGATTGCGGATGCCCGTGACCTGCCCAGGCCGGTGGTCGCCAAGGTGCTGGCGCAGCTGTCCCTGCATGGGATCACGAGCGGCACCACAGGTCCCTCCGGGGGATACAGGCTGGCAAAGCCGCCGGAGGACGTCTCTTTGCATGAGATCGTGGCCGTCTTTGAGCGGCCGGACGTGCGGCCCATGTGCCCCTTCGGGCCGAACTGGTGTGGCAGCGGTCCTCCGTGTCCGATGCATGAGGCGATCGCCCGGGTTTCCCATGATGTTGAGCGTTTTTTGCAGGGGCAGAACCTCGGTCCTTTTCGTGGGCTGAAGAGCAGTTTTGCCCTGAGAGCACCTGTGGAAGGCCAGCCCTGAATTCTGGCTGCCCTGAATCATCCGGTGTTTTGCCTGTCATGCGGATCTTGTCATCAAAAGCGCCGTTATTGGCGGGGTGAAAGAGGCCTGGACGATAAATGCGTTTGGATGTCCGCCCATTACGGAATTCGAGTTCCGTAATGGATTGACAAACTTGTCGAAACCTAATCAACCCAATCCAGCCACACCCATGAAGTTCATCGTTCCCTCGCTCGCCACGGTCGCCGTGGTGATGTCTCTGCTCGTCAACGCCGTGATGGCGGCAGACCCTGCAACCGTGGCCACGGAAACGGCCACCAACAGCCTCTGCCCGATCAGCGGCAAGCCGGTTGATCCTTCCATCACGGCCGACTATGAGGGCCGGAAGTGGAGCTTTGCCAAGGAGGCCTGCAAGACCAAATGGCTCAAGGCGCGCGAAGACAGCCTGTATCAAAAGCTGGGAGGCTGGGCGGCAATCAACGCCGCCGTGGATGCCTTTTATGTCAAGGTGCTGGCCGACAACCGGGTGAAGCACTTTTTTAACGACGTCAGCATGCCCAAGCAGCACCGCAAGCAGAAGGAGTTTCTCTCTTATGCCCTGGGTGGACCGCTGCCCTGGACCGGCAAGGACATGCGCAAGGCCCATGAGGGCATGGGGCTTACGGAGGCGCATTTCAACGCCATCGCTGAAAACCTCGTTACGACGCTGAAGGATCTGAAAGTCAGCCAGGAACTCATCGACCAGGTCATCGCCGTTGTGGCGACGACCAAGGACGATGTGCTTGGCCGGCCGAAGAAGGCCAGTTAAGTGAGGTCCATAACCTGACTGGTAACATGACGCCGTGCGAGCCGGGAGCCCGTACGGCGTTATGGCTTGTGCAGGCTTCGTACGATTTTCGTTTTAAAGAAAGGTACAAATCCAAAAGGGGCTGGTAAATGCCTGACGAGGTTTTTTTCAGCGTGACAGAATCTATGTAACTCGTTGATTCTGAGTGGCGCACCCGTCAGGATTCGAACCTGAAACCTTCTGATCCGTAGTCAGATGCTCTAATCCGTTGAGCTACGGGTGCTTTGCGTTGAACTATTGAAGCTCGCTGCGGGACGTGGAGACTAGACGTTCATGCCGCTTTGTCAATCGCACTGTCGATTTTCTTTAACATCCTTGTGTGTCGGTCAACCTCCATAGAAGCTGGCGATCTTTTCGTTCACGGAACGCAGGCGGCGCGCGATGGTCCTTCCGACACCGATCAGCAGCCATGCGGCGGCCCTTGGATACTCGTTGATGTAGGATTCCAGGCTCTTGGAGTCGATGCGCCAGACCTGGCTGAATTCGACGGCCGTGACCGTGGCGCTGGCTGCGGAGGGATCAAGGAGGTTGATCTCGCCCACGGTTTCGCCAGTGCCGACGCTGCCGAGCAGCACCTTGTGACCTCCGCGCATTGCGGTGGCATGAAGCTTGCCGCTGATGATGAAATACAGGCTGGTCTGCACGCTGCCTTCTTCAATCAGGTGGCTGCCGGGCTGAACGGGCCTGAACTCGCCATAGCCGCTGAGGATGTCACGATCCTCGTCACCAAGAGGTTCCATGATGCCGAGGGCGGGGATTTGAGGGGTGGAGAAGTCTGCGCTCATTTTTGTGGAGATGGCAGGTTTTAGGTGACTGTCAGACGGATGGCAAGCCCCGGAAAAGGATTTGCCGAAAAGAAACTGTCACCGAAAAGGAGCGGGTCTGCCTAACCTACATTCCGATGCGCCCGCACTCCATTCACCTGCTACTGGCTTCTTGCATCCTTGGCTCCATCCTTCCGGTGACTGCTGCGGAGCCTGAGTTTCCCCTGGTCGAGGCCCAGGAGTGCCGCCCTCGTTCCGGCCTGCCCAATTTTTTGGCCAAGGTTGCAAGGCCGGGGGCCGAGGTGCGTGTTGGCTATCTTGGTGGCAGCATCACGGCCCAGCCAGGCTGGCGGGTGAAGACGCTGGCGCATTTTCAGGAGACCTGGCCTGAGGCGAGGATCAGCGAGATCAACGCGGCGATTGGCGGCACCGGTTCCGACCTGGGCGTCTGCCGCCTGAAGCAGGATGTGCTGGACCGGAGGCCTGATCTTTTGTTTGTCGAGTTTGCGGTCAACGACGGAGGTGCGGCGCCGGAGCAGATCATCCGTTGCATGGAGGGCATTGTCCGGCAGACATGGAGGGCCCTGCCTGAGTGCGACATCTGCTTTGTCTACACCATTACCGAGGCTCTGGTGCCGCCGATGTTTGAAGGCAGGTTTCAGCGTTCCGCGAGCGCCATGGAGAAGGTGGCCGACCATTACGGAATCCCGACCATCCATCTGGGCATGGAGGTGGCGCGGCTTGCCAAGGCGGGAAAACTGGAGTGGAAGGCCAGGCTGCCGGTGAATGACGAGGAGAAGAAGGCGGTGGGCGACAAGTTCATTTTTGCCCCGGACAGTGTACATCCTCACGTCAGCACGGGCCATGAGCTTTATCTTCAGGCGGTCGTGCGTTCGTGGAAGCCGATCAGCCGTGCATCGGTGGGAGCCGGTCCTCATGAACTCAAGGGGGTCCTGAATCCTGGCAATTACGAGCAGGCCAAGCTGGTGCCGATCAGCGTCACCCGGCGTTCAGCAGGCATCCAGCCTCTGGATGTGAAGACGGATGCCTTTGGCAAACGCTGGGCGGACCGGCTGCCCGGTCTGCACTCCGGCTCAACTCCTGGTGAAACCATCCGATTCAAATTCAAGGGGACTCGCTGTGCGCTCTATGACATTGTCGGTCCTGACTGCGGTCAGGTCATTGTGACCCTGGATGACAAACCGGAGCGCGTTGTGCCTCGATTTGACGCCTACTGCACCTACCACCGCCTCTCCACCCTGATGATCGGCGACGGTCTGCCGGATGGGGTTCATTCGGAGAAAATCGAAATTCATCCAGACCAGCCGGACAAGGCTGCGATCCTGGCCAGGAACAAGAACAGCATCGACAAGCCGGAGCGCTTCAACGGCACGAAGTTCTTCCCCGGAGCCCTCCTGCTGGTCGGAGATGTCGTGGACTGAGCTGGTTTATTCCATGAGCAGGCTGCGGGCGATGATGCGGTCGACGGGGTTGAAGTCGTCGGTGAAAACGGTTCCTCCCCCCGGCAGCTGGGCGCTTGCGACATGGCTTGACACGAGGCGGTTCTGCCATGTTCCCTCGGCGTAGAAACGATCGGTCAGCAGTGGTTTCCAGTCCTGCCGGGAAGCCAGGATGATGATGTTTTGAGCGATCGTGCGCGGACCCTGGACGGCAAACACCTCCACCCTGGGGAACACGGAACGCAGGGTTGCCAGCAGTCCGGCAAGAAGTTCGGAACGCTGCCCCTGGACCGAGGTGATGGCATTCATGACAAAGCTGCCATCCGGGGTCAGATGATCGGCCACAAGCTGGAAAAACTCACGGGTCACGAGGTGCGATGGGATGGAGCGAACCCCTGCATACGCATCGCCAAAGATCAGGTCCCACTTCTTCTCCCGGTGCTCGTTGAGGAATCGCCGTGCGTCTCCGGGGTACGCCTGCACTCGCGGGTGGTCGGCGAGCTTGAAGTATTTTTTTCCAACCTCGATCACCCTTGGGTCGATTTCAGCCACATCGACGGTTGCCTCGGGGAACTCCCGGGAGACCGCCTCGGGCATGCCAAAGGCGCCGGCGCCGATGAAGAGGGCGCTCTGGATCTTGGGCTGGTCCTTGAGCAGGGGCAGTTTCCAGTAATGCTGGTAGTCCATGACCAGGGAGCCGTCGTCCGGGTTCATGGCGCCTTCAGGGGTGGAGTCCAGACGCAGCAGGCGCTGTTTGTGCGGGCTGACACCGGATTCCGACACTTCGATGCGGTGATAAAACGACTCCTCGACATGCAGCACGTCCCTGCCCGGCTGCTCCCGGGCCTGAGAGCCGATGAAGCCGGCCACCAGGGCGGACGCCAGCAGGGCTCCGGCCGCTTTTTTCTGGAGCTTTTCAAGGAGGAATGCCACCAGTGCCAGCAGCACGAGAAGGGTGGCGCAGCCGATGAAGATCGTGCGGACGCCGAAGTGCGAGAGCAACACGAAGCCGGAGAGGAAGGTGCCGACGAAGCTGCCTAGGGAGCCGAGCATGGAGATGGTGCCGGCGGCGGCCCCCACATGGGTGTCTTTCTGGGTGAGGCTGTAAAGGCGCACGGCCGCCGGTGAAACAGCGCCGAGGAGGGCTCCGGGAATGGCGAAGAAAAAGACGGAGGCCATGATCGAGCCACCAATCAGGCCGCTGGTCAGAAAGTGTTCGCCGAAGCCCAGGTGCAGCGGTGGGATGAGGTAGGTGAGGATGGCTGAACCTGCCAGGAGCCATCCAAGCAGTCGCAGGTGGGTGAAGCGGTCCACCAGCCGGCCTCCCATGAAGCCGCCGACGCTGAAGGCGACGAGGATGACGCCAATCAACGCCGTCCAGGTGTAGACGCTGTTGCCAAAGATGGGTGCCAGCAGGCGGAAGGCGCAGATTTCAATCACCATCATGGCGGCACCGGCCAGGAAGCAGGCTGCGCCGAGGAACCAGCGGATGGCGGTTGAGGAGGGCGGGTGGGGATTCTTGGACATGCGGAGGGGCTGCCTGGTCAGTCGTTGTAAAAGACCAGCGAGGCGATCTTCCAGCCTTCGGCGGTTTTCACGAGGGTGAAGAAGTCTGTGCCGGTGATGATTTCGCGGCCCTTGGTCAGCTTCCAGCGCACTGCGGCCTGGGCGACCCGGGTGTCACCGCTGATGTTCATCTCCGTGGGAACTTCGGTCATGGGCGTGGAGGCACGTTCATGCCCAACTTTCTGACCATGAAGGAAATCCGTCAGGCCCTGGCTGCCAGCCGCTCCGCCTTTTTCGACAAAGGTGATGCGGGCGGTGGGATGGAAGCAGGAACCGTAACCCTCCATGTCCTTGGCTGACCAGGTGGAGAAATAGCGCTGGAGGAAGGTCTCGATGCCAGCCTGCTCGGGATGTGCCGCCTGGGAGCAGGCGCAGAGAAGGGCGGCGGTCAGGCTGGCGATGCGCTTGAGGAAGGGGGGCATGAGTCCGTCACTCCTCTTCGATCTTTTCCTCGGGAACGCCCATGAGGCTGAGGAGACGGTTCAAGTCTTCGACCCCGTAATAGTCAATCTCGATGCTGCCCTTCTTTTCGTGGTGCTTGATGGCCACATTGGTGGAGAGGTGCTGCATGAGGCGCTGTTCGCAGGTCTCGATGGCCCGGAGCACATCCTGGTCGTCGAACTTGGGCTTCGGAACCGGCGGGGTGATGATGTTGTGGGCAAGCTTTTCCGTGGCGCGTACAGTGAGGCTTTTCCGGACCACCTCCTCGGCGGCCTTTTCCTGCTGGGCAGCATCCTTCAGCATGAGGAGCACCTTGGCATGGCCGCTGGTGATCCTGCCCTGGGTCAGCATTTCCTGGACCGGAGAAGCCAGGTCGAGCAGGCGGATGGCGTTGGCGACGGTGGCCCGGTTTTTGCCAACACGCCGGGCGATGTCCTCCTGCTTCATGGCAAACTCCTCGGCGAGGCGGTGGTAGGCCCGAGCTTCTTCGATGGGGTTGAGGTCTTCGCGCTGGAGGTTTTCGATAAGCGCCATCTCCAGGACATCGCGGTCGGTGGCATGGCGGATGATGACGGGCACCTCCTTCAGGCCTAGCTGGGTGGAGGCGCGGAAACGTCTTTCACCAGCGATCAGCTCCAGTTTGCCGGACACCTGGCGAACGATCAAGGGCTGGATGATGCCATGCTCACGGATCGACTCCATCAGCTCGGTGAGCTGTTCGGCGATAAATTCCTTGCGTGGCTGCAGGGGGCTGGGGACGACCTGGTCCAGGGAAACCTTGCGGACGATGTCGCCCGGGGCGGGCTGTGCAAGCGCCGGAAGCCTGGACGCTGAGCCAGCCGCCGCTGCCGGGGCTGAGATGAGTGCGCCAAGACCTTTTCCGAGTGCCGATTTTGCCATAGGCTGGCGAGGGTAATGAGACATCCAGGACAAGCAAGGCAGAATCCTTTCATGGCAATCCTTCACCTGGGTTAAGCAATCGGATGAACCGTGGCTCTGGCCCTGGATTCGCATGAAAGGCATGATTCCCCGGATCGGGAAAAACCTTTTTCAGCCTGCCACAGCGGACAGGATGTTTCGTTGAGCCTCGTCTTGGATGCCAGAGCACCGGTGCTTTTTGAGGGCATGCTTGCCTGAGGAACCGCTGGGTTCCGAGCCTAAGTGATTCATGAAGTCCGGGCGTGGAATCCCATGATTCCACGGTTGACGCCAGACATTCAAGGTTGATTAACTGTCGGTTATTCTCCCGCGTGATGTTTGCCTTCATCTTTTCTTTCATCAACGGCCTCAGGTTTGGGCAGGAGCACATCACCCCGGCAATCTGGGTGATCCTTGGCCTGCTGGGCCTGCTTTCCACGGTGAGCTGGTCCGCGCTACTCATGAAATGGCTGCTGCTGCGGAAGACGGAGAGGGCGAACCGCCGGTTCCTCCGGCAGTTTCATGAAAGCCCGCACCCGCTGGCGCTCTACCTGACCAAGGAGCAGACGGACATGTCACCGTTGTATTATCTTTATCACGCAGCCGCCAAGGACCTGGCCTTTCATCTGGTCGGAGAGGAGGAGCCTGGGAGGAGCTTTTCCGCCCGCCTCCAGGGGGCGGGGAGGATTTCCCCGAGCCAGATGAGCACGGTCCAGAATTCCATGGAGAGGGCGATCGGCAGTGCCGCGCTGAAGCTGGAGATGCGCCTTGGGTTTGTGGCCACGGTCATTTCCATTTCACCATTGCTGGGCGTGCTGGGGACCCTGCTTGGGCTCCTGGAGGCCTTTGCCGTCCAGGGCGGCGGCGGTGGTCCGGCCACACTGGCGGCGGCTGTCTGCACCGCCCTTCTCAGCAGCATTGCCGCCCTCGTTGTGGTGATCCCCAGCCTGGCCGCCTATAACTCCGTGGTTGGACGAATCCGGCATCTGATCGTGCGCATGGATAATTTTGCGGCAGAATTGAGCGGCATTTTTGACAGACAGTTTGTCGACCACCGTCAGGTTGAGGAAAGCCTGCCCAGCCTTGGCAGCCTGGGGGCGCCAGCCATGCCGGTGCCAGGCACCTCCACTGGAACCGCACGCCACCCCATCGCACGGGCATGAAGCGACTCTCCAGCCGTCATCTGCCTAGACTGGTAGCGGAAGTGCATGTGGTTCCGTGGCTGGACCTGCTGCTTATGTTCGTGCTCTTGATGATGGTGTTTTCCGCCGCTGGAATTCAGGGCCATGGAGCGCTATCTGCACCCCAGCCCGTGGCGCTCCCGGCACCCTCTGTAAAAATGGAGCTGCGTGTGGCCAAGGGCCTGAAGCTGACTCTGGCAGGAAAGGACATCGAACACCAGGCCTTGATCGGTGAGCTGAGCCGACAGGTGGCGGCCGCTCCCGAACTCGGGGTGGTTGTGGTGATTCCGCCGAGCCTGAGCGCGCCCCAGCTCATTCAAGTGATGGACGCCCTGCGCAGTGCGAAGGTCCGGCACACGGCTGTTGTTGTCAGCACAAGCCCTGCCAACTGAACCTGACCATGCCAGGCAAAACGACACGAGCATCTCTTGAACCCCTGGCTCCAGCCCTGGCGGGCATTGGGCTTGCCCTGCTGATGCTGGGAGTTCTGACCTGGACGTTGCTGCCTGTGTTGATGCCTGATGGCGATGTCGGTGGACCTGGCATTCAGGAAGCCGATCTGGTATGGCGGAAGCCTGGGGAGTTCATGGAGCCGCCCCTCGATCAGCCCAAGCCTGAGGCTCCACCCAAGCCTGAGGCGGAACTGAAAAATGCGCCATCTCCTCCGGTTCCTGTGGCTGTTGCACCGCTGAAGCAGGAGGCTGTCACCAGGCTAAAAAAGATCGACGCGGAACCGCCGCCGAGCCCTAAGGCGGCCGCATCAGGCCTGGCCTCGGCTGACGGGCTTGAAAATTCCATTTCAAGCGCTTCCGGCATGGACACCTTGCTTCCTCGTCGTATGGCCGGGGGGCTGAGCACACAGATCAGTGGAGGGGGGCCAGCCAAGGCCCCGGGGGCGGGGCGGGGCGAACCGGTTCAGGGCCAGGCAGCCATGGCAACTCCAGGTGAAGCCGCCCGGACTTTGCGAGAACCCGCCAAGTACATCGCCATTTCAGCGATTACCAAGACAGCTCCACAGCCCGTGGCATCAGTTCCTCAGCCGGTGCCCAGCTTGCTTCAGATCGCCGTCCACAACGAGGCGGACAGGATTCTCGCTGCGGAAACTGGAGGAGCGGACATGGGGCCTGTTGAGAAGGCCCTTCAGAGGGCGATGCTTGAAGCCTGGAAGCCGCCTTCTCCAAATCTGGTTCCTGCTGACCAGCGTCGTGTCGAGGTCAGGCTGGCCGTGCTGCGCGACGGAGCTGTCAGGGATGCTCTTGTTCACAAAAGGTCCGGGTCCCGGGTGCTGGACGAATCGGTCGACAAAATGCTTCAGAAGGTCCTCAAGATTTCCGAAAGCCTGCCTGTAAAATTTCCCGGAACGCGTTATTCACTTCAGGTGAATCTCCAGATTGACTGAATTGAATGCCCCTTGTTCCGCTCATCGTCCTGCTTGTCCTGCTGCCAACGACGGCGGCAACGGCGTTGACACTGCCTTCCTGGCTTGTTTCTGGCAAGGGGCGGAAGCAGCCGGTGGCTACGGCTGCATTAAAGAGGGTTCAATTGGCTGAATTCACTGGGGGGACAGGATCCAGCAGCCAGCGTGCCGTTCAGGCTGAACTGGAGTCGGCTCATGAGTTCCAGATCACCTCCGGGCAGGCTGAGTTTGTCATCTCGGGAACATCGGTTGGCGGGCGCCTGACGGGGCGGGTGGCGGATTCCACGGGAAAAAAGCTGATGGAGCGAACTTATGCGGCTCCGGGCCTGGATGAAAACGCACGTGCCTTTGCGGATGATGTGATCCTGGCCATCACCGGCAAGCCAGGGCTGGCAACCAGCCGGATCGCCTTTGTCAGTGACAAGTCCGGGGTCAGGCAGGTTTACCTTTGCGATCCTGAGGGGCGCGAGGTAGTTCAAGTCACGCATCACAGGCATGGAGCCGTGTCCCCCACCTTGAACGCAGATGCTTCAGCCGTGGCCTATACGAGCTACCGCAGCGGCTTTCCTGTGGTTCAGTGGCTTGACCTTGGGCAGGGTTGGGAACGAACGGTGACCGACACATCGGGCAGCAGCTTTGGCGCCGCCTTTTCGCCGGACGGCCAGCGTCTGGCGATGGTGATGAGCTTCCTGGGAAATCCTGAGGTCTTCGTGACGGACCTGAACACAAACACTGCAGCCTGCATCAGCGACACCACGGGGGCTCCTGGCGCGCCCTCCTGGCATCCCGACGGCAGGCAGGTGATTTTTTCTGACGATCAGGGGCAGGGGCCGACGCTCTATGTGGCGGAGGTCCCAGAGACGAACCAGAGCCAGGCCAGCCTGGTTCGCTGGCGGACGGGCTATCGTTTTTCGACAGACCCGGAGTTTTCGCCAGATGGCCAGGCCGTTGCCTTTACCGCCAGGTCAGGCGGCAACCTGGCCGTAGTCGTGAAAGGCTGGCCGAACGGCCATGCACGCATCATCCAGTCAGGTGGCGCCGCTCACCCATCCTGGAGCCCTAACGGTCGCTACCTCTGCTACACCCAGCACGGCGTGCTTTACATTCATCATCTGACCAGCGGTCAACGGCATGCCATTCTCGAAAAGCAGGGCCGCATCAGTGAACCCCGATGGATGAAGTGAGCATGGAAATGTCGAACTCCAGCCTCCTCCTCTCTGCGGCCTTGATGCCGGCTGTGCTGGCCTGCTGTCAGGCGATTCCCGGGGTTCCCGGGTTGACGAAAAATGACGAGCCGACCGTCGTCTATGCCCTGGGCGGCAGGGAGGGGTTCAGCAGCCCCCTGGAGGCCGCCTTGAAACCTGCATGTCAGGCTCTGGAGTTTCCCGGCACCGTGTTCAGGCTCGGTGGCGGGCATCAGAAGATCCTGAACGGGCTGGCGGCAGAATGGCAGGAAGGCAAGCCGCGTTATCTGATCGCTGGTTATACTCCCCCGGGTCTTCCCGAGGACTATGCGCGATCACTTTCTGAAAGGCGCGCCCAGGCGGTGAGGCAGTTCCTGATCGAGGCGGGCGTCGAGGCGGCCAGCCTTCAGACCGTGGGTTTTGGTTTTGACAGTTCGCCAAGTTCGCCCACTTCCGGGGTGGTCGTGATCTACCGGCAGTGACTGGTCCGGCGTGGGACTCAGCGGGCGGCCCGCTGGATCGTGTGTCCGGCACGGGCGATGCCTCCGCCAACCTTGTAGGCCGCGCGGTCCATTTCGTAGCCGACACGCTGGGCGGGGCCGCCAGCCCCGCGGCATGAGGCAAGGCTGATGCAGACAGGAATCAGGACCAGGGTAAGGTGGGCGGTTTTCATGGGGCGGAAATTAGGATGATTCCGGCCGCCTTCAAGGGGGCGGATCAGCCCGTGGGGGTGTTGAGCAGCAGGATTCGTGCGGCATCGCCGGCCTCCAGGGTCTGGCCGGGGTCGAGTCGCAGAAGGGCGCAGGCCTGGCTCAGTGCGTAGAGGGCGTGGCTCTGCTGAAGACCCGTGGTCTGAAACACGCCGTCCTTCAGGCTTCCCCGGAGGTAATGAGGGCGGTCACCGTCGTTGTGCAGCCTGCCCGACACCCCGGCCATGAGGGTGAAGGGTGAAACATCCGAGGCCCCCATCCAGCGCAGCAGGGCGGGCCTGACAAAGAGGTGGAAGGTGATGAAGGCGGACACGGGGTTGCCTGGCAGCCCAAAGATGCTTGTCGACGTGGATCTGTCATCGTGCTGGAACTGGGCGAACAGGAAGGGTTTGCCCGGCTTGACCTTGATCCGCCAGATTTCGGTCCGGATGCCCAGCCTCGCCAGGGCGGGTTTGATGTGATCGTGGTCACCGACGGAGACTCCGCCACTGAGCAGAAGGATGTCCTGGCTGGCAAGAAGTTCCGCGAGAACCGACACGGTGACTTCCAGGTCGTCCTCGCAGTGGGCTGTCCGCACGTCATGAATGCCAAGGCCTGCCAGCAGTGCCTGGAGCATGGGACCATTGCTGTTGTAGATGCAGCCGTCTTCGAGTGGCTGGCCTGGCCGCCGCAGTTCGTTCCCCGTGCTCAGGACGGCAACCCTGGGGACTGAGTGCACCTCGACCTTTTCCAGGCCCTGCGAGGCCAGCAGGCCGATGATGCCGGCGGTCAATTTTTCTCCACGACGCAGCATGACCTGTCCGCGGCAGAGGTCTGCTCCGGCTCGGCGGACATTTTCACCCTGCAGAACCGGCTCCCTGCAGCGGATCGAATTCCCGACGACCTCGACATCCTCCTGCATGATGACGGCATCTGCACCTGCCGGCATGGGTGCTCCCGTGAAGATGCGGACGGCTTTTCCGGGAGGGCAGGTCAGGTGAAGGTCGATGCCAGCCGGCTGTTCGGCATGAACGGAAATCAGGCGCGATGGATCGGCCGACGCTGCGGCCTGGATGGCATAACCATCCATCACCGAGTTGTCGAAACCGGGCAGGGGAACGGTCGCGAGCAGGTCGGTCATGCTGAATCGTCCAAGCGCTTCCAAAAGACGCGTTGTCTCAGCCGGGCCGGGCTGAATCCTGGCAAGGAGATGTTCGAGGGCTTCGGATTCGGTCAGCATGATGGGAGGTGCCGAACCGAAGCGGCTTGTAGGTGAGTGTTCAAGGATTTCCCACGGGCGGCACCAGGTCATCCAGGCTGGCGGCTGGAGCTGCGGGCGGTGTTTCGCCGGGTGGCGGCGCCTGTGGCTGCAAAGCCGGCAGAGGGGTCGCGGGAACGGCGGAGACCGGTCCTGGGTTGGAAGCATCGATGGTTGACGGTGCCTCCGGAGCAGGCAGGGGCGGAGCGGGTGCCGGTGGTTCAGCGGAATGAGGAAGCAGGACAAGGTTGGCGACTGAAGGAGAACCCTCCTTGATGTCGGCCGTGAGATAGTAGCCCTTTCGTTCAGGCGAAAGAACCAGCCTGGAGCGCGTGCCGATGGAGCTCAGGGCGATGAGTTCCGTTCCGGGCTGGATGGCAGGTGGCGTATCACACCGGATGACGACGTAATTCTGCTCAGGATTCACCATTTCAATCATGCCGATCAAGGTGGCCTGTCCGACTGGGCCTGGTTTTTTCTCAGGCTTTTTGCTCAGCAGTGAACAGCCAGCAAGCTGGCAGCAGACAATCAGGATCAGGACGGCGGGGCAGTGACGGCGGACGGGTTTCATGATGCAGAAGTCCGGTTCATCGTGCCGCGGTTTTAACCTGGCGCTTGCCCAGGCAGACCAGGCTTTTTTCTCCACGGATGAAGATCTGCCCTTCGCTCAGGGCTGGGGCGGCGAACACTTTTTCACCGAGCTCAGTTTCATCGAGCATCTTGTATTCCCTGCCGGGCTTCACCGTGCGCAGGGTTCCGAAGTCATTGATGAAGTACACCCGGCCTTCAGCGCTGACGAGCGAGGCATGGTGCTCCTTCATGCGCTCCTCCCAGACGATCTCCCCCGTGGCGGCGTCAAAGCAGTGGGCGATGCCGGAATCCGAGACAATCAGGAACCATCCATTCTCACAGAGAGGTGAGGGGACATAGGCGACACCCTTGTTTGTGCGCCAGGTGATGTGGGTGTCGGAGACATTGCCCGAGCCGTCCGGCCGGATGGCCAGGATGTGATGCTCCGGAAAGCCTCCGCTCATCAGCAGCAGGCCCGACCTGTCATCCTGCACCAAGGATGCCACGAACTGCTCGGTGGGGCCGTCGATCATCCAGATCAGGGACCCATCCGCTGGATCATAGCTGGTCACACATTTGGTTCCCGAGAGCACCATCTGCACGCGGCCCGCCATTCGGCGGATCATCGGCACGCAGTAGCTGCGCGTGTTGTTGGGGCGTTCGATGCGCCAGAGCTGGCGGCCGTCGGCCCGTGACAGGGCGACGATGTAACCCGGGCCGTCGTGGTCGCAGTTCACGATCACCTTGTCATCAAACAGGATCGGGCTGGAGCAGAAGCCGTGCTTGCTGGAGAAGGTGCCCGGGCGGACCTGCCAGGCCTGGCGGCCGTTGAAGTCATGGGCGCTGACAACAACCTCCGAGCCGTCCAGAAAGGCGGTGAAGATTCGTTCGCCGTCCGTGGCGGGCGTGCTTGAAGCATGGCTGTTCAGGCGATGCTTTCCTTCAAGGGGTGATTTCAGGACGGAGGTCTTCCAGAGCATACGGCCGCTGCTGCGATCCAGGCACAGCAGCACGCGTT
Source organism: Prosthecobacter sp. (assembly GCA_044345155.1). Taxonomy (GTDB): domain Bacteria; phylum Verrucomicrobiota; class Verrucomicrobiia; order Verrucomicrobiales; family Verrucomicrobiaceae; genus Prosthecobacter. The sequence goes on from JBIJBP010000121.1 coordinate 15,894, forward strand.
CCTGGGTTTCTGCGAGGGCGGTGACCGTGAAAACCTTGTCATCCCAGACGATGGGCGATGCATGGCCCGAGCCTGGCAACTCCACCTTCCATGCCTGGGACTTTTCAGTGGCGCCGGTTGGAAAACCCTGGTCCAGGCTGGTGCCATCCATGCGCGGCCCACGCCACTGGGGCCAGTTTTCAGCCAGGGCTGAGGCGGTGAG
>JBIJBP010000228.1:0-4970 GCA_044345155.1 Prosthecobacter sp.
ATATGAAAGCTGAAGCATGCCGCTGGCCATCATCCTGATCGTGCCCATGTGCCTGCTGTCCGCCATAGGCGGTGTCTGGCTGCGCGCGATGGATAACAACATCTTCACCCAGATCGGCCTGGTGGTGTTCTTCGGCCTCGCGGCCAAAAACGCCATCCTCATCGTTGAGTTTGCCAAGCAGCGCCAGGATCAGGGCATGGATCGCGTCCAGTCTGCTGTCGAGGCCTGCCGCCTGAGTCTGCGGCCGATCCTGATGACCAGCTTTGCCTTCATCCCCGGCGTGCTGCCGCTTGTACTCGCCACTGTTGCAGGGGGTGGAGATGCGCCAGGCCCTCGGCACGGCGTTCTTCTTTGGCATGATCGGTGTCACCCTCTTCGGCCTGCTGTTCACGCCAGTGTTCTATGTCATCCTGCGCGCCATCGTCGAACGCCGGGCCCGCAAGCCTCTTCCTTTCGCCGCTCATGCAGCCCCCTGAGAACCTTCCGCATCGACTCCCAAGCGCAGCCCGTCACATTCAACGCCAGGCCCTCCGCCTATGGCTGGCCCTGCTGCTCTCCAGCTGCAGCGTCGGCCCCAGATTCATCAGGCCGGAGCCAAAGATGCCTGCGGACTATGCCTCCAGGTCCTCCAACGCCATCCGTTCCGACGCCGCCTGGTGGCGCAGGCTCAACGACAGCACGCTCGACAGCCTCATCTCCCGGGCGGCGGATCAGAACAAGGACCTCGCCGTGGCGCAGGACCGCGTGCTGGAAGCCCGGGCCCTCTGGCGCGAGGCGCAGTTTGACCTGGTGCCCACGGTCACCTCCAGCGCCAGCTACAGCACGGCGCTCAACGGTGCCTCCACCAACGCCGCCTTCCGTGGACGCACCGTGGAGTTCTGGCGCGGTGGCTTTGACGCCGACTATGAGCTCGACCTCTTCGGGCGCGTGCGTCATTCCGTGAAGGCTGCGAAAGCCGACAGCGCCGCGGCTGAAGCCAGCGTGCAGGACCTCCTCATCACTCTGTAGGCCGAGGTCGCGGTCAACTACCTCGAACTCCGCGGCGCCCAGGCCCAGCTCGCTGTGGCGCGTGAAAACGCCGACAACCAGGCCGAGGCCCTGCGCATCGCCGAGGCCTCGCTCAAAGGCGGACGCGGCACGCAGCTTGATGTCGCACGGGCCAGCGCGCTTCTCAACGCCACCCAGGCCCAGATTCCCAGCCATGAGGAAAACGTCGCGCGGGCGATCCACCGCATCGCCGTGCTATGCGGACAAAACCCCTCCGGACTGCGCCCGCAGCTTCAGAAGGCCTCCAGGCAGCCTGGCGTTCCCGCCAGTGTTGCCATCGCCAAACCCGCCGAACTACTGCGCCTTCGTCCCGACATCCGCCTGGTGGAAAGCAACCTCGAAGCCGCGACCGCCCGCGTCAAGGTGGCCACCGCCGACCTTTTTCCGCGCGTCACCTTTGGCTGCCGCCTCAACATCGAGGGCCAGACCTTTGCCAGCCTCAACCAGTATGGCTCCAACGCCTACAGCTTTGGTCCGCGCATCAGCTGGGCCTTTCTGAACCTGGGTCGCGTGCGCCAGCAGATCAAGGCCGCCGGTCATCGTGCCGCCGCCGCCCTGTCCACCTACGAGCAGACGGTCCTGCTTGCGCTGGAGGAGGTCGAAAACGCCCTGACAAGTTATGACCGTGAACGTGAGCGCCTGCGTCATCTGGAAGCCAGCGCCGCCAGTGCGCGCGAGGCCGCCACGCTGGCCCGGCAGCGCTACCAGGACGGCGTCGCCGACTTCCTCACGGTGCTCGACGCCGAGCGTGTGGCTCTTGCCGCGCAAAACGACATCGTCCTCAGCCGCACCCGTGCCGGCAGTGCCTGGGTGCGCATCTACAAGGCGATGGGCGGCGGGGCTTAACAATGGCTGAGACCGCTGTTGGAGCATCCAGAAACACATGACGGAGGGCCTTCATGGCTTTTACTGCTGCACCTGACTGTTCCGGTGGCGGTTCCGAAAGACACCAGGGATTGAAGAGCTGAAAGCAGGGCAGCTTCAGGCCTTGGTGATGACTGTCGACGAAGTTCTGATGATGAATGAATGTGCAGGAGCTTGAAGGCCGGGCATCGGTATTTTTACCGACTATCGCGCTGCAAATTCTTATCCAAGTATTGAGCCCCAGATTTTCAGCGGAAGCTCTTCATGGTTCTCACAACTGACCTCTCACCAAGCTGGCGGCCGGAGCGCAGCATCATCCGGTTATGCTTTTTGTTGGGCTATGGTTTCAAACTAGGCCTGCAGTCCAGGCACAGGCTTACGGCAGGCAAGAACGGGCTCATCCATGAATTAAAGCTGCGGATGGCTTGCAGCCGCCATCAAAGCCGATGACCCCCATGAAAATCCATTATCCTATGCTCATCATGTCAGCGTTGTGCGGGTACGCGCTGCTCATCCTCTGGGGAACTTGGAACGGTCCTCTGGACCTACCGGAAGACAGGCGGGAGGTGGTTTCAAACATGAATGAAAAGGCCTCGGGGCCGCAGCTCACCAAACTCACCAAGAGGACGCCCATAACACCGCACGAACCGCGCACCCCCTGAGGGCATCCCATGAAGGCCACCTAAATTTCCGCCTGATCCCACCGAGTTTCATGAAACTGAACTATCCGATCATCGCCACCCTCATGCTTGGGGGTTTTGCCCTCGTCAATATCGCGGTCATCTGGCATGCCACGCCTGAACGCACCGGAACGGCCGAAGGCGCTGTTTCAGGTCCAAAGCCAGCGCTTGCCGAAAGACCGAAACAGTCTGCAACAGCCGCTGCCGCGAACACACCTGCAGATGAATCCAAACAGAAAAAAACAGGGTCGCAGGGCCAGACTCATCAACCTGCACGGAGCAATAAAAATGAGAAAGCCGCAGGCGCTCTTCCCGGCACCAAGGTGCAGCCTGGAACCTCACAAAGCCGCCCGGGTATTCAAGACCGCTATGCCAGGGCGGAGGTGCTCGACACACGCATGGTGACAGATCTCCAAAACCCGCTGGTGCGAACGCGGATCCGTCTTGTGAAAACAGACTTCAAGTATCCGCTGCTGAGAGTGGTGGACAAGCTGCATGCCTCTAGAAACGGGGAAGAAGAAAAGCTCGTTCAACAGTCAACTATGGTGGCGGATCATGTGATGGTGAAGCTGAACAAAGGCTTTACGGATGATGATCTGCAACGGGCGATCAAACCATTCGGAGGAAGGGTGCGGAAAAAGTTCCCTATCACGAAAAACTACCTGATTGAGATTCCTGAGGCGACGATGGACTCCGTTGAGAAGACGTTGCTACAGCTGCAGGTGCCTGCGGTCTCCGTGGCAGAGCCGGATTACATCGTACGAGCCACTTTGATGCCTGACGATGAAAAATTCAGCCAGCTCTGGGGAATGCACAACACGGGCCAGACCGGTGGAACTGGGGATGCGGACATCGACGCTCCGGAGGCCTGGAACCTCAGCACAGGGAGCAGAAATGTTTTGGTGGGAGTGATCGACACAGGCGTCGATTACACGCATCCTGACCTCGCACCCAACATGTGGACCAACACCCATGAGATTCCCGGCAATGGCGTCGATGATGACGCCAACGGCTATGTCGATGACACCCGGGGCTGGGACTTCTACAATGTGGACAATAACCCGATGGACGATCACTTTCACGGCACGCACTGCGCAGGCACAATTGGCGCAGTCGGAGGAAATGGTGTGGGAGTCGCCGGAGTTTGCTGGCATGTGTCTCTGGTTGGCTTGAAGTTTCTCAATAAAGATGGTGGCGGAACAACTTCGGACGCTGCGGAGGCGACAGCCTACGCCACGCGGATCGGCGTTGATTTGACCTCCAACTCTTGGGGAGGCACCGACTATAATACAGCACTTGCAGATGCCATCAGCGCCGCCAACGACGAAGGCGTCCTTTTCGTTGCAGCAGCGGGAAACGATGGTGTGAGCAACGATGAAGAGTCCAATTACCCATCCAATTATGACTATCCCAACGTCATTGCCGTTGCAGCCTCGGATCATGCCGACAATCTCACAAATTTTTCCAACTATGGCGTCACACAGGTAGATCTGGCCGCGCCCGGAAAAAATATTTTGAGCTGCACGATCGGTGGTGGCTACCTTAGCGTCAGCGGAACATCGATGGCCACTCCTCACGTGGCTGGCGCATGCGCTTTGTTAAAGGCTTACCGTCCTGAACTGGCACATCTGGCGGTACGGGACATTGTCATTCATTCAGGAGATGCAAGACCTGAGTTGGCTGACACTATTGCTAGTGGCAGACGTTTGAACTTAAGTAATGCCCTCGATTTTCACGAACTGACATTTTCGCCGACAACACCCTTTGTGGCCTCTGGGCCGAACGGTGGCCCTTTTTCGCCGACTTCGAGAACATTCACCATCACCAATCATGCGCAGACCCCGCAGACTTGGACGGTGGCAAAAAATGCAACGTGGCTAGATCTCTCCGAAGCAGGGGGCACGCTGGGGCCAGGAACCAGCACTAACATCATCGTCAGTGTGAATTCATGGGCATCGGACCTGCCCCAGGGAATCTATGAAGATGCATTGACAGTGACAAACGTGACCACAGGCAGGTCATCCCAGTGCAGCTTCACCCTCTACGCAGGATCTCCGGACTTTTATACTGAGGAATTCGACGCTGCGAGCAATGCCCTGGATCCTCACGAATATGACTTCCAGAGATTTGTGTTTACTCCAGACTCAACTCAAAAAACATACTCTGTTTATCGTTCATCAGTGACTGGCTTTAATACGGATCCAACTGGGGGCACGGCCATTGATCTTGTGCCGACAGGTTTGGGTGCCGAACTGCTCTGTAGAAACCATTTCCCAAGGAGGCTAACTGCTGGTATGCCGTAAGGCATGAGCAGCAAGATAGAAAAGGTTGCGCAATTGTCGATGAAGTTGGGAACCAAGCACTTGTCCGACTACGGCT
>JBIJBP010000229.1:0-4969 GCA_044345155.1 Prosthecobacter sp.
CGACTGCCGAGTCGCCCTCAACCCTGCCTCCAGGGTCGAGGCCGATGGAGCCTGTGCACTCTTCCGCGTCTGAATCGCCGCCGCCCGCCGTCCTTGACGTGAAGCCCGAACCAAAGATGACGCAACCGATGGCGGAACCGGAAGAAGCCGCCCGTGAAAGACCGGACCTGCGAATCATCGGCGTCCTGCACCGCCTCTACATCCTTCTGGAAAGCGATGAAGGCCTGGTGCTCATGGACCAGCACGCCGCCCATGAACGCGTGAACTTCGAGAAAATGCGTCGGGCCATGGAACAGGGCGGCGTTCCCACCCAGCGCCTGCTCATGCCGCTCACGCTTCAAACCAGCCCGCGCGACGCCGTCATTCTCCGCAACCATCAGGAATCCCTGGCCCGCCTGGGCATCGAGATCGAACCCTTTGGTCCGAACACCTTCAAGGTCGAGGCCCTGCCCACCTTCCTCAAGACCGATGACCCGCTCAGCTGGCTGGACCAGGTCATTGAGGAACTGCAGACACTTTCCTCCAAGGGTTCGAACCTGCGCCTGGGCGAGGACATGATCGCCACGACAGTCTGCCGCCACAGCATCAAGGCCAACGACCGTCTCTCGCTTCCGGAGATCGAGGCCTTGCTGGACTCCTTGTTCGCCTGCGAGATGCCCTACTGCTGTCCCCATGGTCGCCCGACTCTCATCCAGATGTCCCTCAAGGAACTGGAGAAAAAGTTCGGCCGCCTTGCGCCTTGATCAGGACGGACGGCCTGCTTCAGCCGACAAGCTCCTGAAGATAAGCCTTGAGGGACGCGCCGATGTCCTCGCGCTGAAGACCGAAGTGCAGGTTGGCCTTGATGAAGTCCAGCTTGTTTCCGATGTCATGCCGCTGCCCGTCGTAACGCAGTCCGTGCAGCACCTCCGTCTTCATCAGGGCGGCCATGGCGTCCGTCAGCTGAAGCTCCCCGCCCTTCCCCTTCGGCGTGCTTTGAAGCACGTCGAAAATGCGAGGGGACAAAACATATCTGGCGCTGACCGCCAGACGTGACGGAGCAGCCTCCGGCTTTGGCTTCTCCACAAACTGGCTGGCACGGAGCAGGCCTGGAGCAATCTCCTCGCCACCCAGGATGCCGTAACGGCTCACCTTTTCCGCCGAGACTTCCTGCAGCGCCACGGCGGAGCCTCCATGATTCTCCACGACGTCCGCCAGCTGCCGGGTGACCGGAGGCGATCCCTCACGCGTGGTGACCACCGTGTCGCCCAGCAGAACCGCAAACGGCTCGTTACCGACATGATCGCGGGCATGCAGGATGGCGTCGCCCAGGCCGCCCATGCGTGGCTGCCAGACAAAATGAATTCGTGCCATGCCCTGCACTTTGCGCAGCATCTCCACCTCCTCGACACGCCCCTTCATCTCAAGCTCCGCCTCAAGTTCGTGGATCGGATGAAAGTGCTCCTCGATGGCGCGCTTGGAACGGCTGATGACGATCAGGATGTCCGTGATGCCGGACTCCACGGCCTCCTCCACAACATACTGAATCACAGGCTTGTCCACGATCGGCAGCATCTCCTTGGGCACGGCCTTGGAGATCGGCAGGAAGCGCGTGCCGAAACCGGCGGCGGGAATGACGGCCTTGCGGACTTTCGCGATCATGGCGGTGGCGGAAAAAATCGGGCAGACTCAGACATTAAAGCGCCATTCCACGACGTCGCCGTCGCGCATGACATACTCCTTGCCCTCGATCCGAAGCTTGCCTGCCTCGCGGGCCTTGGCCTCGGAGCCGCAGGCGACCAGGTCCTCAAACCCGACGATCTGGGCCGCGATGAAGCCGCGCTCAAAGTCACCGTGGATCACCCCGGCGGCCTGCGGTGCCTTCATGCCCTTGGTGATGGTCCATGCGCGCGTCTCCTTTTCTCCAGTCGTCAGGTAGGTCTGCAGGCCCAGGAGCGAGTACACGCTCTTGATGAGCTGGTTGACGCCGCTGTCCGTGACACCGAGGTCGGCCAGGTAGGCCCTGGCGTCCTCCTCGGGGAGATCCACCAGCTCATTTTCAATCGCGGCGCTCACCACGCAGGCGCTGGCGGCGTGGGCGTGGCTGACATATTCGCGAACCTTGGAGACGAGGGGATGCTTGTCCGGCTCCTTGGAGGCGGAGGCGAGGTCGGACTCCGCCACGTTGCAGGCGTAGATGCAGGGCTTGCCGCTGAGCAGGAAGAAGCCCTTGAGCAGCTTGCGCTCGTCATCGGAAAGGTCGGCGGTGACGGCGGGCTTCATCGCATCCAGGTGGGGGAGCAGCTTTTCACAAAGAGCCATCTCGGACTTGGCCTCCTTGTCGCCACTCTTCGCTTTCTTCTCGCAGCGTTCCTTGCGGCGCTGGATGGCCTCCAGGTCGGCCAGGATGAGCTCAGTGTTGATCACCTCGATGTCGCGGACCGGGTCCACGCTGCCGTCCACATGGGTGATGTCGCCGTTTTCAAAGCAGCGCACCACATGCACGATGGCATCAACCTCACGGATGTGACTCAGGAACTTGTTGCCCAGGCCCTCCCCCTGGCTCGCGCCCTTCACCAGGCCGGCGATGTCAACGAACTCGATCGCCGCAGGAACCAGCTTCTGTGAACCGCTGATCTTCGACAGCACGGCAAGACGCTCGTCCGGAACGATGACGACGCCCTGGTTGGGCTCGATGGTGCAGAAGGGATAGTTGGCAGCCTCCGCCTTGCGGGTGCGGGTGACTGCATTGAAAAGGGTGGATTTGCCTACGTTGGGCAGGCCGACGATACCAGCTTGGAGCATAAGGGCGGCGAGAATAGCGGCTCATGCCGCCTGCGCGAATGAAATTCACCTGCCCGCAGGCTTTTTGAAACACCGCCCGGAACAGGCATTTCCCGCTGGCATTGGCACTGGTTGCTGCCATGAAGAGATCGCATGAAAATCGTCCTTCTCGACGCCCACACCGCCAACCCGGGAGACCTCTCCTGGGCCCCCCTGGAAGCCATCGCCCCCTGCGAGATCCACCCGCGCACTCCGGTTTCAGAAACGATCGCCCGCTGCGCGGACGCCGAGGTAGTCATCACCAACAAGGCCCCCCTGACCCGCGAAATCATCGAGGCCCTGCCCAGGCTGCGCTACATCGGCGTCACCGCCACCGGCTACAACATCGTGGACATCGCCGCCGCGCGCGAACGCGGCATCGTGGTCACCAACGTCCCCGGCTACAGCACCCCCGCCGTGGCCCAGCTCGTCTTCGCCCTCCTCCTTGAGCTGACCAACCACGTCGGCCATCATGCCCGGACCGTGCGCGACGGTCGCTGGACCGCCTGCCCCGACTTCTGCTACTGGGATCATCCGCTGATCGAGCTCAGCGGGCGCACCCTCGGCATCGTGGGTTATGGTGACATCGGCAGCGCCGTGGCGCGCATCGCCCTGGCCTTCGGCATGAAGGTGCTTGCCGCCAGGCGCGAATGGAAAACACCGCCTCCCGCCGGCGTCACCCCGGCCGACATGGACGAGATCTTCTCCCAGAGCGACGCCATCACGCTGCACTGCCCGCTGACCGACGCGACCAGGCACCTGGTGTGCGATCGCACACTGGCCCTGATGAAGCCCGACGCATTCCTCATCAACACCGGGCGTGGTCCCCTGGTCGACGAAGCCGCCCTCGCCCGGGCCCTGAACGACGGCCGGATTGCAGGCGCAGGTCTGGACGTGCTCAGCGTCGAGCCACCCAAGGATGGCAGCCCGCTCTTCTCCGCCCGCAACTGCCTCATCACCCCCCACATCGGCTGGGCCAGCCGGGAGGCAAGAGTCCGCTTGATCAACCTCGTCGCCTCCAACCTCCAGGCCTTCCTCAACGGCTCTCCAGTCAATGTGGTGAATTGAGGCGCCATTAACACCGCCGCTATGGAAATGGGGGGAACCTGATGGATGTTATCAGCATCGCCCCTGCGCTTCATCCTTCAGCATGACAAGACCCGTGCCGCGGAGTGAATCGACCGATACGAACACGTCGGTAGTGTCCGTCAAGTTTCGCACATTTTATTTCAGCGTCGATGAGGCATCGGGTGGGACTTGGTTTGTTGTCTCGTGTTGTCTTTGTTCCGATTTTGCCAAACGCAAGAAGGCCGGAGGCCGACTGGAGTTTGGCAAAATCGCTCGCCCCACCGGGGGCAGATCGGTTGCTTCATGCGGCCTGGTCCATTTCCTCCGTGGCCTGTTCCTTCAGCCGCTCCATGTCCAGATACCGGCGCGCTCCCCACTCCGTTCCCGCGATGTGCCGCAGCCGCGCGCTCACCAGGATCAGCGCGCTGTTCCCGTCCGGAAAGGCTCCCACCACCCGCGTTCGCCTTCGAATCTCCTTCATGATCCTCTCCAGCGGGTTGTTCGTCCTGATGCTGCGGTGATGCTCCCGCGGAAAGGCGTAGTAGCTCAACGTCTCTTCGATGCTTCCCTCGATCAGAGCCGCTGCCGCAGGCAGCTTCATCTCCCGAAGCTTGGCCACCACACGCCTGGCTTTCTCCTGCGCGGCCGCCCGGTCCTCGCTGGCATGGATCGCCTTGAGCATCGCCGCCACGTTCTTGACCTTCCCGCTGGGCACCAGGGACCGCACATTGCGGTAAAAATGCACCGCGCAGCGCTGATACGCCGCCTCCGGATAGAACTCCCCCAGCGCCTCCACCAGCCCTAGGCAGCGGTCCCCGATCACCAGCTTCACGCCTTTGAGTCCCCGCTCCTTGAGATACCTCATGAAGCCCTGCCACGACGCCTTGTCCTCCTTCGTGCCCTCAGCCACTCCCAGCACTTCCCTGAAGCCTTCCGCGTTGACCCCGATGGCCACCAGGATGCTTACGTTCCTGACCTCCCCTCCCCACGAGCGCTTCAGCCAGATGCCGTCCAGATACACATAGGCGTGCTCCCCCTCTATCGGCCTCTGCCTCCACTGCTGGATCTGCCCGGCGATCTTCTGGTTGAGCTCGCTGAC
>JBIJBP010000230.1:0-4954 GCA_044345155.1 Prosthecobacter sp.
CGGCTCCGAGGACGGAGAGTACGGGCAGGAGAAGGGAGAGCAGGAGGAGCGGTCGCATGGCGGGTGCCGGGTAACGAGCGTTCGTCCGGCGGACTTGCAGCCAGCTTGCGGCCGGGGCAGCATCCGCACGTGCTGAGCGACTACGAAATTCTGGAGAAGATCGCCGAAAGCCCAAGGGGCAGGGTTTGTCGTGCCCGGCATCGTGAAAGCCGCCGCTTGGTGGCCTTGAAGCTGGTGACCGATCCAGAGGCGGCGGCCCGTGAGACGGAGGCGCTCACCACTTTGCACCATCCAGGGATCGTGCGGATGCTGGATCATGGCGTAACTCAGGAAGGCAGCTGGCTGGCCCTGGAGTGGCTGGAGGGAGGCACAATCGAGGATGCTACGCCGCTTGGCCTGGCGGAGTGGCGTCGACTGGCCGTCGATGTCCTGGGCGCCCTGGTGGCCGTGCATCAGGCCGGCTTGCTGCACCTGGATGTGAAGCCGGGAAACCTCATGAAGACGGGTGACTGCTGGAAGCTGATTGATTTCGGTGAATGCGTGCCGGTGGCGCAGGCTTCGGAACGTGCTTTGACGGGGGCCATCCATTGCATGGCCCCCGAACGGTTTGGCAAGGCGGAGCTGGATGGGCGGACGGATGTTTACGCCCTGGGCTGCACGCTGGCCTTTGCCCTGGCAGGCCGGTTTTTGCATGAAGGTGAAACTGTGCCGCAGGTGATCACGAGTCACCTGCACCCGCCGGCGTGGGAGAAGGAGGCGGTTTTTGCAGAACTTCCCGATGCCTGGAGAACCTGGTTGCGGAGTTTGTTATCCGTGGAGCGAGACCGGCGGCCTGATGCAGCGTCTGCCCTCAAGGTCCTGATGGGCTTCTGACCTGACTCCCTGAAACTGGAACAGCTTGAATGAGAGAAAAGGGGGGTAACGCGCGGTCGCTGGATCTGCTGCCACTCAAGAAGCTTGCTGTGAGTTTATCCTGAACCGCGTGATTTTTCAGGGCAGCTGGTTGTCACATTGCGCAGCGTCTGTTTTCAAAGTCGCGAGGGGCTTCAGCCTGTCGCTGTCTTGAAGAGCGGGAAGCGCGAGCGCCGATGTGCAACGGTTTAGCTTGTGGAGTTAACGCAGAAATGACCCATGCCCGAGCGTCAATGATCAAGGAATAGCCCAAGGCGCGAAGGTTCAATTTCACCCTGGGCTCGGTTTTGTTGATTGGACGACGACGGTGGTTTGGTCGCCCGTGAACGCATGCCGGAGGCATGTCAGAAATAAGCCGGAGGTGAGGCGAGGCACGGCGAGCGAGAACGACCGGTTACGCGAGGAAGCAGGTGGTATGCGCCAGCAAGGTAGCCATCTCGCTCCGTCGAGATGAGCCTGGCGTCTGGCCTGCCTAAGCGTTGACGAACTCCCGACGTCCTGCCTGTTGGCGAAAGCCTCTCGCTCATCTCGCGGAGCGAGATGGCTACTTTGCTTCGCCCCTGCGCACCGAAGATGCTGCCAGGGTTTCTTGGACATGGGTCATTCATTCCCTGGTATTCTGACACGAAGCTGACGATCATTCGCATGCTTCTCGCGTCCCTCCAGGATGCGGTGAATCTGAAACGTGGGGTGGGTTCCGGTGGTTTTCGGCCGCTTTGCGACCTGCACCACCGGCTTATTTCTATCGAGCCTGTAGCTCGTTAGAAGCGGAGGGCGATGCATCCAGGCCTTGCGCCTTGAACCTTGGGACTTCCCTGGTCATTGGTGCCTGAACCTTGGGCCTTCACTCCCAGGTGCTCTGACGCTTGCCTCTGCTGGAAACCTGATCGCTCAGCCATGGTACTTCATCACCATGACTGCGTTGCCCTCAGCGCGAGTTGTAGGCGTCCACGTAGCCGCGTTCGAAGCTGCGGCGGTAGCGTGGGTCGTAGCGGCCGGTGTGGGCGCTGGGATCGCTGGGGCGGCCGCTGACGCGGTCGCGGAGTCCGTAGTCGTAACCTTGCTGGTAGTAGGGGTCGTTGGACTGTGGCGCCGGGCTGCCGCTGGGATAGCCGGGGACCTGGGGCTGCGGCTGGGAGGGCCAGGCGGGCTGGGGGACGCCACCGGCGCCGGGCAGCGGGGCTAGCGGGGGCAGGTAGCCCTGGTCGTAACCCTGCTGGTAGGCCTGCTGAGTGGCGGGGGTGTAGTTCTGATAGTGCCTGGCCACACTTTTCGACAGGCCGGCGTTGGCGTCGGCGCGGCCGTCGGAGACGCCGCGTTCATAGGCGTACTGGTTCTCCTGCTGGGCCTGGTCGCGGTTCTGGGTGCGCCACTGCTCCTGCTGGGGGCTGTAGGGTGCGGGCTGCGGGGCAAAGGGGTTGATGTAGTTGCCGTTGGGGTCAACGCAGGCGGCGAGAAGCAGGGCGGGGCAGAGGAGCAGGAGGCGGGGGGGCATGGGGAAAGAAAAGCGGCCCGTTCGGGGCCGCGCAGGTTTTGGGACGAGGGAGGGTTCTACTCGATGCGGATCACATACTCGCCCTTCTTGTGCATGTGCTCGTGGTCACGGGCGCGCATTTCAAGGTAGGCGGTGTCTGTCTTGATCCATTCGACCTGACGCAGAAGCTTGTCGCGGGTGGCGGCGCGCTCGTCGCGCACGTCCTTGAGGGCTTCAAGCCGGGCGCGCTGGGCGTTTTGCTCGGCCAGGGGCTTTTTGGAGATCTCCACCACGACGGGCACCACGAGGAGCAGGAGGCAGAACTTGCCGATCCCGACGAGGCCGCTGAGCATGCGATCCACGGGCTGTGGGGCGACGCGGGCTTCGTGCTGGATTTCCTGGTATTTCATCGGGGTGCGCCGCCGGGGCGGAGGGTTTGAATCAGACCTTCATGCGGCCGCCGAAGATGGCGTAGTCACCCAGTTCCTGCTCGATGCGGAGCAGCTGGTTGTACTTCGCGATACGGTCGCTGCGGGAGAGGGAGCCGGTCTTGATCTGGCCGCAGTTGGTGGCGACGGCGAGGTCGGCGATGGTGTAGTCCTCGGTCTCGCCGGAGCGGTGGCTCATGACGGCGGTGTAGCCGTGGCGGTGGGCGAGGTCGACGGCGTCCAGGGTCTCGGTCAGGGAGCCGATCTGGTTCACCTTCACGAGGATGGAGTTCGCGGTCTGGTTGTCGATGCCCTTCTGGAGGAACTTGGTGTTGGTGACGAAGAGGTCGTCACCGACGAGCTGGGTGGTGGCGCCGAGGGTGTCGGTGAGATGCTTCCAGCCTGCCCAGTCATTTTCGGCGCAGCCGTCCTCGATGGAGATGATGGGGAACTTCTTCTTCAGCTCGGCGTAGTAGGCGACGAGCTCCTCGGCGGTGCGCTCGGACTTGTCGCTCTTCTTGAAGACGTACTTGTTCTTCGCCTTGTCGTAGAACTCGGAGGAGGCGACGTCGAGGGCGATGAAGATGTCCTCACCCATCTTATAGCCGGCCTTCTCGATGGCCTGGGCGATGACTTCGAGGGCGTGGTCGGCGCTCTTCAGGGTGGGGGCGAAGCCGCCTTCGTCACCGACGGCGGTGTTGAGGCCGAGGTCATGAAGGATCTTCTTGAGAGCGTGGAAGACTTCCGCGCCGTAGCGAAGGGCCTCGGAGAAGCTGGGGGCTCCCTTGGGCATGATCATGAACTCCTGGAAGTCGATCGGGGCGTCCGAATGGGCGCCGCCGTTGATGATGTTCATCATCGGCACGGGAAGCACCTTGGCGTTCGGGCCGCCGATGTACTTGTAAAGCGGCTGGCCAAGGGCGGTGGCAGCGGCCTTGGCGACGGCGAGGGAGGCGCCGAGGATGGCGTTGGCACCGAGCTTGGACTTGGTGGGCGTGCCGTCCACTTCGAGCATGGCCTTGTCGATGGCGACCTGGTCGGCGGCGTTGCTGCCGATGATGCAGTCGGCGATTTCGTTGTTCACGGCGTCAACGGCCTTGAGGACGCCCTTGCCGAGATAGCGCTTCTTGTCGCCGTCGCGAAGCTCCAGGGCTTCGTGTTCGCCGGTGCTGGCACCGCTGGGGACGGCGGCGCGGCCCAGGGCTCCGTTTTCGAGGAGCACGTCCACTTCAACAGTGGGGTTGCCGCGGGAATCGAGCACTTCGCGCCCGATGACTTGTACAATGGTGAGGTCGTCCATGAGGTGATTTATTTCAGTATGCTTAACTAATTGGGTTTTTGCAAGCAGGCTTGCCGGGGCCATCCCGGGGCCAACATGCGGCTGGGGTGATAGCCGGATTCGTGCCCGGCACAAGGGGCAAGCAGGAACTGATCCTGTCAAAATAGGACCTGGGGCAGGTGTGGCGATGGAAAGCGTCTTCCGTCGTCGTTCTGTGAGGCCCATGAAAAAACGTCATTTTCTTCCCCTGCTTCTTTCCCTGGCCGCCCCCGCCCTTCTCTCCGCCGAAGACACCTGGCAGGAGTGGTTCAAGGACGGCCTGGGGGATGCCCAGATCGTCAGCGGCCAGGCCACCTACAAGGTGGAAAACGGCGTGCTGGTCGGCACCACGACCGACGGCAGCCCCAACTCCTTCCTGGTCAAGGGACCCTTCAAGGACTTTGAACTGCAGTTTGAAGTGAAGGTGGACGACGAGCTGAACTCGGGCGTGCAGGTGCGCAGCCATCTGGCCAAGGAGGGCGATCCTGCCCCGGAAGGCAGCAAGGGTGGCAAGCCTCTGCCGGCCGGCCGTCTTTATGGTCCGCAGTGTGAGATCGCCATCAACGGCACGGCGGGTGATTTTTATGACGAAGCCCGCCGCGGCACCTGGTGGAGCATCCTGACCCAGACCGAGGCGGTGCGCACAGAGGCAGCCAAGGCCGCCTTCAAGAAGGGCGAGTGGAATCATTACCGCATCGTGGTGCAGGGCGATCACTACCAGAGCTTTGTGAACGGTGTGAAGACCGCCGACTTCAAGCAGCCGGGCGATCCCGAGGGGCACATCGGCTTCCAGGTGCATGGCATCAAGAAGGGCAGCGGCCC
>JBIJBP010000231.1:0-4943 GCA_044345155.1 Prosthecobacter sp.
GTCCCGGGCGTCGCCGCCCTGGAACTGCGCGTGGTCAGGGCGGCGGTGCTTGACCTGCCCGGCGTCGCCGAGCCATGCACCGGACAGCTGGTCTCGCTGCCCGAGGATGGAAGCCAGCCGCTGCTGAACCAGGTATTCCTGCGCCTGGGCCGCATGCCGCGGGCGGATGCACGGCGTGAGGCGGTGGTCAGCGAGGCTTTCGCCGAGGCCAACAGGCTTCAGCCAGGCGACAGGGTGAGGGCCATCATCAATGGGCGGGCGGACATGCTGGAAATCACGGGCATCGGGTTGTCTCCAGAGTACGTCTTCGAGGCCAGGGCAGGGGAAAGCCTGCCGGATAACAAACGATTTGGCGTCTTCTGGATGAACTACCGGGCGCTGTCCGTCGCCTATGACATGGACGGTGCGTTCAATGACTTCTGCGCCGACCTGGCCCCGGGCGCCGAGGCCGGGCCCGCGCTGGTCGAGTTCGACCGCCTCCTGGCCGTTTATGGGGCCGGCGGCGCCATCACGCGGGCGGATCATGGCAGCGCCAAGCGGCTGGATGACGAACTGACTGTGCTGCGCGCCCTTTCCGTGGCCTATCCAGTGGTGTTTCTAAGCGTTGCCGCATTCATGGTGAACGCCGTGCTGGCCCGTCTGGTGAGGCTCCAGCGCGAGCAGATCGCCCAGCTCAAGGCGCTGGGTTATTCCTCCTGGCAGGTGGGGCGGCACTACCTGGGCTTTGCCCTGGTCATCGTCATGCTGGGCTCCATGCTGGGAGGCCTTGCGGGACGCTACATGGGGGGTGGGCTGCTGGCGTTGTATCGTTTGTTTTTCCGCTTCCCCAGCCTGGACTTTCTCATGGATTACAGCGCAGTTGCCGTGGCCCTGCTGGTCAGCTCGGCGGCATCCCTCCTCGGGGTGCTCAGCGTGGTCTGGATGGCGGTCAAGCTGCCGCCGGCGGAGGCGATGCGTCCCGAGCCTCCAGCCAGCTACAAGCCCAGCCTGCTGGAGCGTGCCGGATTGACCCGATGGATGACCCCTGCCATGCGCATGGCCCTGCGCAACATCGAGCGACGGCCCTGGCAGTCCGTCTTTACCATCGCAGGCCTGTCCCTCGCCACCGGCCTGATGGTGCTGCCGGGCAGCATGGCGGACAGCATCGACCACCTGCTGACCTACCAGTGGAACGATGTCCAGCACCAGGACGCGGTGACCTTCCTCATCGAGCCAGGATCCGCCTCAACGCTGCGTGATCTCGAGCATCTTCCAGGGATCATGCTGGCCGAGCCGGTGCGGGCCGTGCAGGCCCGGTTTCAAAACGGTCATCACTCGCGCAAGCTGGCCCTGACAGGCCTGCCTGGGAACACGATGCTGAGCCGGCTTCTGGACGCCCAGGGCCGCCGCATCGTGTTGCCGGACGACGGCGTGGTCATGTCCAAGGCGCTCGCTGAAAAGCTTGAGCTGACCACGGGCCAGATGGTCCGGGTCGCAGTGCTCGAAGGCAGGCGGCCTGTCCTCACCCTGCCCGTGCGCGGCCTGATCGAGGACTTCTCAGGCGTCTCCGCCTTCATGGACATCACCGCACTGCGTCGCGCGATGCATGAGGGCGACAGTGTCAGCGGCGCGTATCTGAAGGTGGATCAGAGCCGCTGGGAGGAATTCATGGCCGAGGTCAAGCAGACGCCGCGTCTTGCCACCACGCTGGTGAAGAAGGACCAGCTCGCCGCGTTTCGCAGCACGACCGGCGAAAGCATCGGCATCCTGCGCCGCCTTTATCTCACGCTGGCGGTCATCGTGGCCTTCGGCGTCGTTTACAACAGCGCCCGCATCGCGCTCAGCGAACGCAGCCGCGACCTGGCCACGCTGCGCGTCGTCGGTTTCACGCAGCGTGAAGTCGCTGCCGTCCTTCTGGGGGAGCTGACACTGCTGGTCGCCGTGGCGCTGCCTCTGGGCCTGATGTTCGGGAAGGGGCTGGCGCTCTGGATCATCACCAAGGTCCGCACCGAGACGGTGCGCCTGCCTCTCGTCATCAGTGACAAGACCTACAGCCTTGCCGTGCTTGTGGTTGCCGGCGCCGCTCTGGCCTGCTTCTGGGTGGTCGGCCGAATGCTGAGGAAGCTGGACATGGTCGGCGTGCTGAAGGCTCGGGACTGATTCGAAGGCAGTGACATGCCTGCACAGCATCTTGCCAGGCGTGATCAGCAGCCTACTCTGATGCCATGCCAGCCGATCCCCCGCGACTTGCGCCCCCGATTGCCCTTCTAGCCGCCAGCCTGCTGGCTGCCATCGGCCTTTCGGGCTGCTCCGGGTTTGAAATCCCGCTGCTGAAGAAGCTCGGGGCCGGAGGTCCAAAGGATGGAACGCTTTCCAAGGAGGAGCAGGCGGAGCATCTGCGCACCATCTCACGCATGAATGCCGAGGCCCAGGTGGCTGAAAACCTGCAGAAAAAGGTCTCCGCAGCAGCCGCCAACATCGACCTTGGTTTTCTCCTGGGCATGACCTACGAAGAGGCGAAGGCGATCTCCGCCCAGAGCGTCGAAATGCCCTCCGAAGTGCGGGTGGCCGCCGACAGCATTGAAGTTTTGAAAAAGGACCGTGCCGAACGTCCCGTGCGAATCCGGGCCAAGGGACGTGTGTACCTCGAAAGCGGGACCGGTGAGGACGTTGCCAAGGTGCTTTGTCATGAGGCCTATGTCAGTTCCTGGGAGATCGTGCTTCGCGGCAAGCCCATCATCCAGCGCGGCAACAGCACGATCGAGGGCCTGGAGGACGAGACCGTGGCCTACATGTTCGGCGGACGTCTGCGCGTGCTCGGCCTGCACCGCCTCACCAACCAGACGGACATGCTTGCCAAGCTGCCCGACCTCGGGCCCTGGACCGAGGGTCCCAATCCGCTCCTGCCTCCGCTGACCGAGGCCGCCGTGCCTAACGACATCCGTGACCAGATGATGAAGGCGGCCGAGGCGGAGGCCGTGCTGCAGCAGAAACGCGCCGAGGCGCTCAGCCTGCCCGCCGATCCCCCTGCGCCGTGGGTGAAGGAGGAGGCGGTGAAAAAGGAACAGCCTGCCGCCTCCGAAAAGAAGCCGGAGTAGAAGAAGGCCGGAGACAGGAAACCTGGGGAAGGTTGACCGGCCGTCTTGAGCGGCATCATGCCAGGGCGGATATTTCCTCGATGCCTTGGCGAAGCGCCTCCGCCATGCGCGCCAGCTCCTCCAGGCTGACAGACAGCGGCGGCATCAGCACCAGGGTGTCGAGAATAGGCCTTGTCAGCAGTCCGTATTTTCTCACCGCCAGGCAGGCCTTCACTCCGCGCATTTGCTCGGCAGGCCAGGGCCCGATTTCAATCCCGGCGACCAGGCCGCACTGACGGATGTCCATCACCTGCGGAAGCTCACGCAGACCTTCCAGCAGTTCGGCAAGCCGGGCGATTTTTGCAGGCAGCATTTCCATCACCTGCTCCTCCCGGAAGACCTGGAGGCTGGCAAGCGCCGCCGCACAGCCGAGCTGGCTGGCCGTGTAGCTGTGGCCATAATAAAAAGTGCGTCCAGCCCCCAGGAAGCCTTCGAAGACACGCTCGGTGGTCAGTGTCGCGGCCATGGGCAGGTAGCCGCCAGTGAGTCCCTTGGCGAGACAGAGAAAGTCCGGAACGACCTCCTCCTGCTGGCAGGCAAACATCGTTCCGGTCCTGCCGAAGCCGGTCATCACCTCATCCAGGATGAGGAAGATGTCTCGTTCGCGGCACCAGGCGGCAAGCTGCTTCAGCATGCCCTTCGGCCAGAGCCTCATGCCGGCACTGCCCTGGACCAGCGGCTCGATGATAACGGCGGCGAGGCTTTGCACCTGTTGCTCCGTGAGCCGGCCGAGGGATTCCAGGTCAGGCACCCGAAGGGTCTTGTAGCCAAATTCGTTGCCGCTGCCCTTGAAGACCGGGATGCCGCCGACACTGGCGGCACCGAGGGTGTCGCCGTGGTAGGCACGGTCAAAGCTGAGGATTGTGCTGCGTTCCGGGTGAGAGTTCTGGCCCCAGTACTGAAGGGACATGCGCATCGCGCACTCGACGGCGGTGGAGCCGTCGTCAGAAAAGAACACGCGGCTCAGCGGCCTGCCTGGGAGCAGCCCGGTCAGCTCATCCGCCAGCCGGATGGCGGGCTCGTGGGTGAAGCCGAGGAAGGAGGTGTGCGCGACCTTTTCAAGCTGGGCCCGGATGGCGGCATTGAGGGTTGGGTGGCCGTGGCCGTGGATGTTGGTCCAGATGGAGCTGTTGCCGTCCAGGTAGGTGCGGCCGTGCTGGTCGGTCAGCTCACAGCCCCTGCCCGAGGTGATCATCAGCGGCTCATGCTCGTCGGCACACCAGGCCTGCATGGGCGTGAAGGGATGCCACAGATGGCGTTTTTCGAGCTGGAGGAGGTCGGGCACCCGTGCCGATTAGCATGAAGACAGCCAGGGCTCCAGAACCTTTGTCCTGCCTTGAAGGCGGGCGGCTTCACGGTTGCCGGGTCACCTGCCGCCGAAGCAGTAGGCGTACCTGTTGGAGCGGAGGAAGATGCGTCCGTCGCTCACGGCGGGGCTGGCGTTGGAGATGCTGGTGTCGTCGCTGATGACATTGGTGGCCAGCAGCTCGAACTGCGGCTTGGCCGCGATGACATAGGTGCCGGTCTCACGGCTCACGCAGTAGAGCCTGTCGCCTGCCAGCAGCGGTGTGGCGTAGAAACGGTCACGCCTCTGCCGGGAGGTCAGCGGTTGCTCGTAAACCACCATGCCACTTCCGGCATCGAGGCAGGTGGCGACTCCGCGCGAGTCGTTGATGAAATAAAGGTGGCCGTCCTTGTAGACGGGGGAGCCGACATTGCTGCCCTTCTGCGCCTGCCAGAGGATGTGGGTGGCGCTGACGTCGCCCTTGCCGCCGGCCTTCACCGCCTGGCTCTGGCCGCCGGGATGGCCGATGACAAAGATGACGC
>JBIJBP010000122.1:0-15914 GCA_044345155.1 Prosthecobacter sp.
GCCACGGGCATCTGCAGGGACTTGTGGCGGTCATTGAGGTCCCCGCCGGTCTCAGGATCCTTGTCGTCGTAGTTGACCTTGACGCGCATCGCGCCCGTGCGGGCGTCGAGGCGGTAGAACCAGAGACCTCCGTCCAGGAAGCAGGATCGGCCTGCCACGCAGCTCACCAGGTCCTTCTCCACCAGCACGCTGCCATGCACCGGCCAGACGCTTTCCATCATCTCCCAGGCGCCGTGGCGCAGCAGGCCGGGGGCCGCCTGGAACTTCCAGACCAGGGCGCCGTCGGCGGCGCGCAGGCAGTAGACATAACCATCTTTGCCACCAAACAGCACGCGCCCCTTCCAGTAGGTCGGCGGCGAGTCGATGCGTCCGCCGGCGATGAAGCGCCAGGCCGGCCTGCCCGTGGCCGCGTCAAAGGCATGCAGGGTGTGCCTGTCCACCTCGCTCACAAAGGTCAGCCCTGCGGCGGTGGTCGTGGTGGAGAGCGGCGGGGTCAGCTTCACCTCCCAGGCCATGCCCAGGTCCTTTTTCAGGTCGCTCTTCGCCGCGCCGCTACGGGAGTTGTCGGCACGGTAGGTCGGCCAGTCGCCGGAGTCGGGCTCGGTTTCCTCAATGACCGCGGCAAAGGCCGGGCCCTTGATGAGCCGTTCAGAATCCGGTGTCTGCGGAGGCAGCGGATGAACGGGAGTGCTGGCCATGACGCTCATGCCGTCCAGCTTCGCCTCGGGATAGCAGGCGCAGTTGTGCGGGCCGGCGTAGGTGAGGCCGTTGCAGGGCATCACGCCATAGAGACAGGCTCCGCGCACCCAGTGATTGAGGTCCCAGTGCTGCTTCTCCATGTCCACATACTCGATGCCGGTGCGGCTGGGGATGAGGAACTTTTCCGTCGCCTTGCCCATGTAGCAGCGGTGATGGAACCAGTAGGTGCCCTCCGGCACGTCGGGGAAGAAGCTTTTTTTCTTCTCGCCGGTAAGCGGGTCGAAGCCGCGATACTCACCGCTCTGCGTGCCCTGGAGGTTGCCGGAGTTCCACACCAGCCCCTGCGCCACGACCACGTCCTCCAGGCTGCGGTAGCCGCTCTTCTCATGCGGCGCGGTCCACAGGTCTTTGCCGGTGTCCGCATTCATGCCCTTCATCTCGCCGTTGCCACCGGCATAGATGATGACATCACCATGCAGCAGCACGCGCGGGGCGAAGTTGAACTCATACAGCTCGCGGCGCTTCGTGGGGTCCGTGGTGAACTTCACCTCACCCGTCTTCACATCCCGCGCGGCCAGCCCGTCGCCGTTGTAGTAGACGATGCGCTTGTCATCGATGGCCAGCGTGATGGGGGCGATGCGGTCCTCCTGCTCCCAGAGCGTTCGACCGCTCTCCGCATCCACCGCCATGAGATGCTTCGGCCTGCCATCCCAGTTGAACTCGGTCTCCACGCGCTTCTGGTCGCTCTGCGCCTTGACGGCAAACTCCTCGTTCAGCCGCCAGGCCTCCTTGTTCACGAGGGTGTAGAGGGTGCCGTTCCGAAACAGGATCTCCTCGGCCCCGACGGTCTGCGGATACTCACGGATGACGTTCCCTGTGGCACCGTCCAAGCACACCACGGGGGCGGAGATGCCCAGAGTGACATACACCTTGTCCCCGATGCTGACGAGCCGGCGGGTGAGCTGCGTGGGACCTGACTTCAGCGGCCAGAGATGGGTGCTCCATTTCTCGATCGGCTTCTCCCAGAGCACGGTGCCGTTGAAGGCGTCCCTGGCCACCAGCGTCCACTTCGGAGGTGTCAGGATCGTGATGCGGCTGCCCTTGTCGATGATGTAGTAAATGCGCCCCCCGCTGCTGACCTTCGCGCTCACGGACGACATGCGGTCGTGGTGGCGGCTCCAGCGCGGGTTGCCCACCCACTGCATGCGCGTCGGCGGCCCAACCAAATAGTCTTTCGAAGTCGGGTTGCCCTTCGAGTCATAGGCATAGTGCGTCCACTCGTCCATCTTCTCCGGCCACGCCTTGACGACCTTGTCCCAACCCTCCCCCTTGCGAATCAGCGCCACACCCAGCGGAGTCAGCACACGGTCGATCTCCTCGCGGGAAACCGAAGCTGCATCCTCCACCACGAGCAGGTTCACATAGTTTTCGATGTAGGGCAGATGACGACCGTCCCAGGCCTCGACCGCCACGGGGCCGTAAACGCCTGCCTGATAGATCGAATCCCGGATGGCCGGCACTTTGTCGGCCTCCTTGGTCAGGCCCTGCACCTGGTAGGAATCGTTCGCGCGCAGCTTCCGTGTGACCGAGCCGTCGCCACAGCCGACATGCACGACAATGCCACCTTTGACCCCCGAACGGGACAGGATGTCCTCGGCCTCG
Organism: Prosthecobacter sp.; assembly: GCA_044345155.1. Lineage (GTDB taxonomy): Bacteria > Verrucomicrobiota > Verrucomicrobiia > Verrucomicrobiales > Verrucomicrobiaceae > Prosthecobacter. The sequence goes on from JBIJBP010000122.1 coordinate 2,362, forward strand.
TCAGCGATGAGGCATGAGCAGAGAAGCGCGGAGGCAAGGAGCGGTGTTAAACGGTTCATGGTTGGCGGAAAACGAAACCGTTTAACGCCACGCATCATCCCGGCTTTCAGCCGATTCCCGGCACAGGCTTTCCGACACCCGCCGTTCAGCTTTCCGGATACACCGCCACGGCCATCACACCTTCCACAGGCGACCAGCCGACCACTTCAACCCGCCGGGGTGAGGAGCCTGGACTGCCGGCGCTCATGCCGACTCGCACGGCATCAATGACCTTCTTTTCGGTCTCCTCGGTGACCTTGCTGCCAAACAGGTCAGCCAGTTTGGTCAGGACCGGTGCCGGGGCCTGCATGCCGACCACCGTGACAGGCTGCCTGCCCTGACCGCTGGCGGCGATCTGCTCGCGCAGGGCCTCCGCAGGAAGGCCGGCTGGCATGAGGATGAGCCGACGCAGACGGGCGACGATCGGAGCCGTCACCTGGGGCGTCGCCTGACCTGCCGTTGAAGCGGACGTGGTCGGCGGCTTGATGGATTTGGTCGGCTTCAAAAAGCGGCTTTCCGACTCCGGCACCACCATCATTTCCGGCCCTGCCTGCGGCAATGGCAGGAAGGCATCCTGGGCCGAAGCGGCAAGGCCGCACAGGCTTAGAAGCAGCAGGCTGGTGACTCGGGGGGAGGGGAAAATCACAGAAAAGGGGTCGAGCTTTTATCAGCCGCCCCGGTTTTCGACAATAGCAATCTTCAGAAAAGGAAGGGCGGATCAGGCCTTAGCCCGCCGTCACTGCTTAACTCACCTGCCTGCCTCTGCGCCATAAACCCGCCAGACCGACAAACACCACCAAAGCCGCCATGAAATGATAGCCGCTGAGCCCCCAGGCCAGCCTGGGCGTGTCACGCATCCATTCATGCAGGAAGCGGAATAGACCGTAACACGCCAGGTACAGGAAGAAGAGACGATCACGAAGAAAGCCCCGGCGATGAAGGATCAGGATGACGACCAGCATCATCACTTGAAACGCCGCCTCCACCTGAGGCGCAGGCCACCTCGGCACGCCAGCCGCATCCATCAGCGCCAGGCCGCCCGGGGCAACCGGCCTTCCCTGGCAGCATCCATGAAGTTGGCAGCCGACGCGTCCGAGAAACAGCCCCACGGGCAGGATGAGCGCAAAGGCATCCCCGGTGCTCCGGTGATGTCCTACCCATTTTTTGGCCAGCTCAACGCCGGCATAGCCTCCCAGCAGCCCGCCCAGCACCGACTTGCCCGTGGCCCAGCGCAGCCAGAGATGAGGCCCGCTCCAGTCCATCCACCCCTCCGCAGCCAGGTAGGCCGCCTTCGCTCCAATGAAGGCGCCGCAGAGGGCGCCGATATAAATGAAGAGCAGTTCCGGGTTGCCCTTCATCCTCCGGCTCCAGTAAAACGCACCGACCACGATGGCCGCCGTCATCATGAGGCCATATCCGGGACCGGCAGGAACAAGCGTGTGCAATGTCGTGTTCACGGGGCTTCGGCAATGTCAGGGAAACCCGAGTAATATCGGCAGAAGGAATCCAGCCTGCCATCCGGGCGGATGACGTGCGTGCAACAGCGGTCAATCCGGTCCTCATCCCAGGTCCAGGCATCCATGAACGGCTTTACCATGAGGCGAAAAGCCATGCTGCGGGTCTTCTCCAGGGTGTGCAGCAGATCGCCGAGAGGCTCGTTCTCACACCCGCATCGGGCCAGATCCGCCAACGTGTAATGCATCTTGTCCTGAAGAAATCCCTGAAGCCGGGTGAAGTCGATCAAGTCGCTCACCGGCCATGTCTTTCCTCCCTGCCGGATCAGATAACCCACCGTGGCACAGTTTGGATCACCACAGGGAAGCGGGGTGAAGTCTTCAAAACGCAGGCTTCCTCCGCTCTGCTCAACGGCCGCCAGCAGGATGTCCGCCGTGTTCAGCCGCCCTTTCCCAGGCTCACGGCAAGGCGCGCGTCCGCTGAAGAATTCCGGCTGGAAGGTGACTCCATGAATGTTGGGATCCTCCAGGCCGAAACGGATGGTCTCGCCAAGATGCGGAAGATTGTCGCGGGTGACCGTCATCGCCAGCGTCACCGGTATGCCCGCTCCGGCAAGGTTGCTCAACGCCTGCTGCTTCAACTCCCGCAGGTCGGCTCCTCGAAGCGCGCGATGCCCCGCCTCCTGCACGCCGTCAAACTGGAGGTACACCTGCAACCCTCCGTCTTGGAAGATCTCGCCCAGTTCACGACAGAGCTCCGGCTCCCTGGCAAGCCGTACGCCGTTGGTGTTGAGCAGCAGAAAATCGATCCCGGGATGCTGCTTCACCCACCGGCAGATTCCGAGGAGTTCTGGATGCAAAGTTGGCTCACCCCCCGAGAGCTGCAGGATCTCGATGCCGCCCTTGCGGGCGACCACGCCGTCCACGCGCCGCCGGATGTCCTCGACCGGCACCGCAACCACGCGCGCACCGGCCCCGACGGGTGAATCGGCATAACAAGTCGGACAGGCCAGGTTGCAGGAATGAACGATCTCAATCAGAGCCAGGCAGGTGGACAGGGTTTCCATCGGAGACTGCCCACGCCCTTCCGCATTACGCCCCAGGGTGCCCGCCGCCTTTCCGTCCGCGTCATGGCAGGCTCCGCCCGCACAGCAGCGGTTTTCCTCCCTTCGCTGCGCCAGCCAGTAAAACCTCGAATCACTGGCAATGCAGGCGCTGTGTGCACCATGTTGCGGGCAGGTCCGGCTCAGGAAAACCTGCCGCCCCCGCCTTTCCACGACTGCAGGACAGGCTGAGAGACAAACCGGACAGCGTGAGGTGGTCTTTTTCAGCGTGGTGCTGATTGAAAAGGCGGCGGTGGACATGAGGTGTTGAATGCAAAGGGCGACATCCATCTTCAGGGTCAGATCCTGGACACCGCGCTGACACAGCCGGCGAAAAAAACCGCGACCGCGAGCACAATGCCACCCACAAAAAGAAGCACCACGCGCTGGCTGGATGGCTCTCCCATCTGCCGGTCCAGGAAGGCGCTCGTCAACGCATGCAACACCAGCCAGGCAACGATGCAAAGCCGCCAACTGGCCATGGGCGCCGCTTTTTCCAGCCAGTGCAACGCCGCAAAAGGCATCAGCAACGTGATCATCCAGGCAAGCGTGGCGACCATGGCGAATGCAAAGGATCGGGACGGCTCAGACATGTTCGGCGCAAGATTCAACGATATCGTATTCCGGAGGCACAGCCAAAAAAGAACGACGCCATCATCAAAAGCAGACCTCCCGTCACCAGGAAGACTTTCAGCCAAGCCGGCTTTCCCTCCCCGATAACGGTGCATGACTGAACGTGAAAGGCCAGGTTGAACAGCATGAAAAAGGCAGCCGCAAGATTGCTGCCCTCCCGCCAAAAACACATCCAGCCCAGCACTCCGGGAATCAACGTCGTCGAAGCAATCCACACCCATGCCCAGCGCTTTATTCCCGGGGTGGCATCGGAGTTTTCTGACATGATCGGCTTCATACCTGAAGTGTCTTCCCACCCAAAGGTCTTTTGCCGAGCATCCGCTGAATCTGTCCAAAGAGGCTCACCCAAGGCTTGCCTTCCACATCCACATTCGGAACTATTCCTCCGATGAAGCGCCTCCTGCCGTTCCTGATCGCCGTCCTGTCCGCCCAAGCCATCGACCCGCCATCCTCCGTCCAGAAGTTCCAGCAGCTCGATTCTCCCGTGCCTCCGCCAACGCCCCAACGACTGGCCTCCGGCGCGCCCGGCAGGGCCTACTGGCAGAACCGGGCCGACTATGACATCCAGGTGGAGCTGGACGACGTGAAGCGCAGCCTCTCGGCCGAGGCCCGGGTGACCTACCACAACGCCTCCCCCGACCCCCTGGAGCACCTGTGGGTACAGCTCGACCAGAACTACCTCTCCCACAACGCCGACTCCCGCGCCGTGCCTAACAGCAAGCGTGGCGTCGATCCCTCCAGGATCAGCTACTCGGCCCTCGACCGCCTGCTGGCCTACGAGGAGTACGACGGTGAGATGAAGATCAGCCGCCTCACCGACGCCTCCGGCGCGCCCCTGCCGCACAGCATCGTCAAGACCATGCTGCGCATCGACCTGGCGGAGCCCCTGGCCCCTGGCGCCGACTTCGCCTTCAGCATCGCCTGGAGCTATCCCATCAATGACTGTGAGCGCATCAGCGCGCGCACCGGCTACGAGCTCTTCAAGGAGGATGGCAACTGCATCTACACGATCGCCCAGTGGTTCCCGCGAATGTGCGCCTACACGGACTACGCCGGCTGGATCAACAAACAGTTTCTCGGCACCGGCGAGTTCACGCTCGAGTTCGGGAACTACAAGGTCAGCCTGACCGTGCCCGACGACCATCAGGTCGCCGCCACGGGATCCCTCGTCAACGCCGAGCAGGTGCTCACGCCTGTCCAGCGCGAGAGGCTGAAGAAGGCGCAGACGGAGTTCCGCAAGCCCGTCTTCATCGTCACACCCGAGGAGGCGAAGGCCGCCGAAAAGAACCAGCCCAAGGGCAAAAAAACCTGGGTCTTCCAGGCCAACAACGTGCGCGACTTCGCCTTCGCCTCCTCCCGCAAGTTCATCTGGGACGCCATGGCCGTGGAAGGCCACACGCATCCGCCCACGCCGAAACGCCCGGGCGGAGCCACGGACCGCATGGCACGCCCGCCCGTGATGGCGATGTCGATGTATCCCAAGGAGGGAATGCCGCTCTGGGACAAATACTCCTCCCACGCCATCGCCCACACCATCCAGACCTACTCCCGATTCACCTTCAACTACCCCTACCCCGTCGCCTGGTCCGTCAACGGCCCGGTAGGCGGCATGGAATACCCCATGATCAGCTTCAACGGCCCGCGTCCGGAGAAGGACGGCACCTATCCCGAGCGAACCAAATATGCCCTCATCGGCGTCATCATCCATGAAGTCGGCCACAACTGGTTCCCCATGATCGTCAACAGCGACGAACGCCAGTGGACCTGGATGGACGAGGGCCTGAACTCCTTTGTCGAATACCTCGCCGAGGAGGAATGGGAGAACGACTGGAAACACCGCCGCAACGAACGCGGCATGGCGGACTACATGCGGACCCGCGACCGCGTGCCGGTGATGACCAACAGCGAGTCCATCGCCGACCTCGGCCCCAACGCCTATGGCCAGCCGACCGTGGCCCTGAACATCCTGCGCGAGCATATCCTCGGCCGTGACGCCTTCGACCACGCCTTCAAAACTTACGCACGCCGCTGGATGTTCAAGCGCCCCACGCCCTCCGACTTCTTCCGCAGCCTCGAGGACGCCAGCGGCGTGGACCTCGACTGGTTCTGGCGCGGCTGGTTCTTCAGCACCGATCATGTCGACGTCTCCATCGACGAGGTGAAGTGGCTCCAGCTCGATTCACGCGATCCCGCCGTCGAAAAGCCGCGGAAAAAGAAGGAGGAGGACGAGCTTCCCAAAACACTCACCCGCGAACGCAACTATGAGCTTTCCAAGCGCGTGGACCGCTATCCGGAGCTGAAGGACTTCTACGACACCTTCGACGAGGCCACCGTGCTGCCGAGTGAAAAGAAGAAGTTTGAATCCCTGCTCAAGGAATTGAAGGAGGAGGAGATCGACCCCGCGCTGCTGCAGACCAAGCACAACTTTTATGCCATCGAGATGAGCAACCACGGAGGCTTGGTGACACCCGTCATCCTCAAGCTCGACTATGCCGACGGCTCAAGCGAGGAGATGAAGCTTCCTGCGGAGGTCTGGCGCTTCAGCCCGGGGAAAACCACCAAGCTGCTGTTTACCAAAAAAGAGCTGAAGGCCGTCACCTTCGACCCGCGCCAGGAACTCACCGACACCGATGTGGAAAACAACTTCTGGCCACGTCGCCCGGTGAAGAGCCGGTTCCAGCTCTACAAGGATGAAAAGGCCCCCAATCCGATGCGCGAGCTGACGAAACCGGAGAAGGACACCAGCAAAGACGATGCGAAAAAGTAGTCTCATTCTCCTGCTCGCCACGACCGGACTGGCTTCGGCACATGACCTTCACACCTCCACCGGTGAGGCGGAGTTCAAGGACGCCCCTCCGCGGATCGAGGTCAGCCTGACCCTGTTTGCCGATGACCTTGAGCTTGCCCTCATGCGCCGCACGGAGCGTTTCCTGCGTTTCGGAACGACCCCGGCCGCCGAACTCGACAAAGTCCTGAAAACCTACATCACCGAACACTTCATCGTCCACACCGCCGAAGGCGTCAGGCCCCCCATCAAGTGGATTGGCCACGAAGCCCCGGCCGCCAGCCAAAAAACAGCCGACCCGGAGACCACTCTTTATTTTGAAGTGCTGCTTCCAGATGCGTCCACCCCATGCAGCCTGCGCCACGACCTCCTTGTCGAGATGTTCAAAGACCAGGAGCATCTGCTGCGCGTGAAGGACGGCGCAGCTTCCACCTCCCTGCGTTTCAGCCCGGGAAACGATGAACAACCGCTCCGCAGGAAATGACAGCCCCTGTCTGAGCCATCCGCGTCATCTGCGGATCAATGGTCGTTCATCCTTCTGCCCACTTCCTCGCAGAGCCCGACAAAGGTGCGCTCCGGCAGGTTCAGCGCCCGACCCTTCAGGCTCGAGGTCACCCAGCGGCGCTTCAACTTGCCCTTCGGCATCGGCACGGGCACCAACTGCCCCGCGTCGATCTCCTGCCGGGCGATCCAACGCGCCGCAATCGCCACGCCGATGCCCAGCTTGGCCAGCTCCTTCGTCGCCTCCGAGCTGCCCAGCTCGATGAAGTGGCTCAGCCGCACCCCCTGCTTGATGAAGAACTCCTGGATGAGCGTGAAGTTCAGGCTGTTGCGCGTCGCCACGATGTAGGTCTCGTCCCCCGCGTCCTTCGCCCGGGGCGGCTTGGAGGCCCACCGATGCAGGGGTGAAACCAGGAACTCCAGCTCATCATCAAAGATCGGATGGCAGTCGAGCCTGGAAACATCGCCCGGCCGCAGGCTGACCGCCAGGTCGATGTCACCCTTCATCAGCCTCTCGATCGTGTCCGGCGTCTCTCCGCACACCACCTTGATCTCATACAGCGGAAAGCTCTCCTTGAACTCACGGAACACCGTCGGCAGGATGAACTGGGCGGCGGCCGTCGTGCAGCCGATGCGCAGCTTGCCGCGTGGCGTCTGGTCCAGGGTGCCAAGAGTTGCGCGCGCCTGGCTCATCAACTGCAGGATCTGCTCGGCGTTCGGCAGCAGTTCACGCCCGGCATGGGTGAGGTGCACGCTCTTCCCCTGCCTGTGAAAAAGCTGGCAGCCCAGGTCGGTCTCCAGCGCCTTGATCGCATGGCTGATGGCGCTTTGAGTCAGATGCAGCTCACGCCCGGCCTGAGTGAAGCTGCCGCTGCGGGCGAGGCTGACAAAAGCGCGTAGCTGACGTGTGTCCAAGGCGTGCTGCATACCGACTCATGGATGAATTCGATTCATCGATCCAGTGAAAAAGTTGCTGGTTCATTGATCTGAGATTTTCAACCGATGGCATCGCGGATGCTTTTCCAAAGGAGTGTCATGCCCAAGTCAGCCACATCCTCCAAAACCACACCCCGCGGCTCCGTCCAGCCAGTCCGCATCGGCTTCAAGCCGCTGACAGACTGCGCCCCGCTCCTGGTGGCTCGTGAGCTTGAGCTGTTCAGCAGGCATGGCGTCCAGGTCGATTTAAGTTGTGAAGTTGGGTGGGCCACCATCCGGGAGAAGCTGCTCTACGGCCAGCTTGACGCCGCCCACGCCATCGCCGGGCTGGCCCTTGCCATGCGCCTCGGCCTGAGCAGCCCTCCCTGCCGGGTGGTGGCCCCATTCGTCTTCAACCTGCACGGCAACGCCATCACCCTCAGCCATGATCTTTGGAACTGCGGCGTCCGGGATGCAACGACGCTCAGGAAGCTCATCCGCAGCTCGCCCACCAGACGCTTCACCTTCAGCACGGTCTCCAGGTACTCCTCCCACTACTTTCTGCTCCGCCAGTGGCTCGCCTCCGGCGGCATCGACGTGGACCGCGAAGTGCGCATCGTCGTCCTCCCGCCCACCCAGATCGTCGGCAACCTCAAGGCCGGACTCATCGACGGTGGATGCGTCGGGGAACCCTACAATAGCGCCGCCGTCGCCTCCGGCCTCGGCTGGATCGCGGCCACCAGCGAGCAGCTTGCGCCCAATCACCCGGAGAAGGTCCTCCTCACCACGGAGAACTTCTTTCACAAGCATTCAGCGCAGGTCAGCGGCGTCATCGCCGCTCTGCGTGAGGCCTGCGCCTTTTGTGATGCCTCGGAAAACCGCGCGGACGTCGCCCGCATCCTGATGCGCAGCGGCTTCTTCCACAACAGCTCCGAGGAAATCCTGAAGCGCTCGCTCTGCGGCCCCCTCGACCTCGGCTCGGGCAGAAGCGCCGACGCCTCCAGCTTCCACATCTTCAGGCGCCGTGACGCCAACGAACCCACGGGCAAACGCGGCCGCTGGCTGCTGGAACAGTTTGTCATCCACGGACTCATCACCCCCGCCGAACGCGCCGAGGCCGCACGCGCCCTGACCGACTGCTGGACCGCCAGCCTTCTCCCCCTTCCCGAAGCAGCCGCCGCCAAGTCCACCCGCAAACCCAACAAACGCCAGGAAAAGACTCACGCATGAAATCCATCACACCTCCTTCAGCTGTCACACGCCGCTCTGTCCTCCAACGTTCGGCCGCCGCCGGTCTCAGCACGCTCTTCGCAGGCCTTCCCCAGGGCTGGACAGGCTCCGCTTATGCCGATGACTCCCCGGAATCCCCAGACGTCAAGCTCGGCATCATCGCCCTCACCGACTGCTCCAGCATCGTCGTCGCCCATGAAAAGGGCCTCTTCAAAAAATACGGCATCAACTCCACGGTCAGCAAGGGCGCCAGCTGGGCCGCCATCCGCGACTCGCTGTCCAATGGCGACATCCAGGCCACCCACATGCTCATCGGCATGCCCATCGCCTCCACCATGGGCCTCGGCGGCGCTCCCAAGAAACCGATGATCGTGCCCTGGCTGCTCAACCGCAACGGCCAGGCCATCACCCTCTCCAACAGCTTCAAGGGCAAGGTCACGGATGATCCCAAGGCGCTGAAGCCCTTCGTGGATGAGGCCAAGGCCAAGGGCTCGCCCCTCACCTTCGCCATGACCTTCCCCCCAGGTACCCACGCCATGTGGATGCGCTACTATCTCGCCGCTGGCGGCATCAACCCCGGTGACGCCGCAGGCGCGGGGGCCGATGTCTCGCTGATCACCGTGCCGCCCCCGCAGATGGTGGCGAACATGAAGGTCGGCAAGATGGACGGCTTCTGCGTCGGCGAACCCTGGAACGCAAAAACCATCGCCGAGGACATCGGCTTCACCTCCATCACCACCCAGGCCATCTGGAAGGATCACCCGGAAAAGGTCTGCGCCTTCACCGAGGAGTTCGCCGAAAAGAATCCAAAGACCGTCAAGGCCGTGCTGAAGGCCCTGCACGAAGCCAGCCTCTGGCTCGACAAGATGGAGAACCGCGAGGAGCAGGCGAACATCGTCAGCGCCGCGACCTACATCAACTGCCCGCCCGAAACCATCCTCGGCCGCCTTCAGGGCAAGTACCTCATGGGTGATGGACGCAAGTTCAAGGACCCGAACTACATGACCTTCAGTGACCGCAACTGCAACTACCCCCAGGCCAAGTACGCCCAATGGTGGCTCACCCAGCTTCGCCGCTGGGGCTTCGTCGAAGGCGCTCCCGACTACGAAGGCGTCGCCAAGCAGGTCATGCGCTCCGACATCTATGAAGAGGCCATGAAGGAAATCGGCTACGCCCACGCCGGAGCCGACACCAGCGCCGAAACCCTCTTCGACGGCGTCAAATTCGACCCCACCGCCGACCTCGAAGCCTACGCCGCGTCCTTCGCGGTGAAGACGATCAAGGGCTGACGCCTTCACTTATGATTTACGACTTACGATTGATGATTTCCCAAGCCGCTCCGCAAGGAGCGGTGCGGGAGGTCAGCGTGAGTCGGCAAATCATAAGTCAAAAATCATAAGTCATAAATTGCCGCGCCATGCATCCCCTCATCCAGAAATACAAGCTCGACTCGATCTTCCTGCCGTTCCTGGCGATCCTCATCACCTGCCTCTTTTGGTACGTCATCGCCGGCAAGTCCGTGATCACTGAAAAGACCGACGACTTTGGCGACAAGATCAAGGTCACCAAGCGTGAGGGACTCTCCGCCGACCTGCCGACTCCGGTTGAAACCTGGACGGCAAGCAAGCCCTACATCGTGGATCCCTTCGCCAAGCGCGGCGAGCTCGACCAGGGCATCCTGCGCTTCACCTGGATGTCCCTCGTCCTCGTCGCCCAGGGCTACTTCATCGCCCTGGTCATCGGCACCCCGATCGGTTTTCTGCTCGGCCTTTCCAAGCCATTCACCAAGGCCTTCGACCCCATCATCCAGGTGCTCCGGCCCGTATCTCCTCTCGCCTGGCTGCCACTCGGCATGATCCTCTTCAGCGGCGTGAAGATCGTCAACGGAGACGGCCGGACCACCTTCGGCGCCTCGGATGCCGCCGCTCTCTTCACCATCGCCATCTGCGCCATGTGGCCCACCGTGATGAACACCGCCGTCGGCGTCCGCGCCGTGCCGGTGGACTACCTGAATGTCGCCAAGGTGCTCAAACTCTCGAAGTGGAAGACCCTCTGGAAGGTCCTCGTGCCCGCCACACTGCCTTACATGTTCACCGGCTTCCGTTTGAGCCTCGGCATCGCCTGGCTTGTCATCGTCGCCGTCGAAATGCTCACCGGTCGTCCGGGAGTCGGCGGCTTCCTCTGGCAGCAATACAACGCCAACAGCTACGCCCACATCATTCTCTGCATCCTCACCATCGGCCTCATCGGCTACCTCCTCGACCGTCTCATGAGTGTCGTTGAAAGCCGGTTCAAAACAGCCTGAGCATCATTTATGATTTACGACTTACGACTTATGATTTCTGGCCGTGCGGCGCTTGGTCGTCGCTCGCGTGGCGTTGAAGATTTTCGTGAGTTGCTCGGCTTCTTGAAGAAGGGCCTTCAGACGCTTGGAGGGGAGCAACTTGGCTTTTTCGGCCAGTTCGATCCAAAACCCGCTTTCGTCGGCCTCTTCGAGCACAATCGTGATCTTGTTGATGAAATCAGCATCGGACTTGGCCCCCAAAGCAGCCCGATAATTCGCCGCCACCGAGGTTCCGCTCCTCGCGATCTGATTTCAGACCGTTTTGCCAGCCGTCGTCTTCGGCAGCGCATCCACCATCGTGAGGACTCGCACCGCAAAGTCCATGGTTCGTTCTTTGAGCTCTTGGTTCGTCATAGGAACGCCATTCCAAATCATAAGTCATAAATCGTAAATCATAAGTTTCGTATGCCGCTCATCGAAATCAAAGCAGCCTCCAAAGGCTATGGCATCCCGGGCAATCGCTCGGAAGTCCTCAAAGACATCAACCTCAGTGTCGAAGAAGGCGAGTTCGTCGTCATCGTCGGCTATTCCGGCTCCGGGAAGAGCACGCTGATCAACTTGATCTCCGGCCTCGTGAAGCCCGACACCGGCGAAGCGCTCATCGAAGGCAAAAAGATCACCGAGCCGGGCCCAGATCGCGGTTTGGTCTTCCAAAACTACTCGTTGCTTCCGTGGCTCACCGTCGAAGAAAACATCGCACTGGCCGTGGACGAGGTTTTCAAGGATTGGACGTCAGAGCAGCGCAAAGCGCACGTCGCCAAATACATCGCGATGGTCAAATTGACGCCTGCGGCACACAAACTGCCCAAAGAGCTGTCCGGAGGCATGCGGCAGCGTGTTTCCGTCGCTCGCACCCTCGCGATGAATCCGAAGGTGCTGCTCATGGACGAGCCTTTGAGCGCTTTGGATGCTTTGACGCGTGCGCAGCTCCAGGACGAGATCAGCGACATCTGGATAAACAACAAAACCACCGTCATCTGGATCACGAACGACCCCGATGAGGCCATTTTGGTCGCCGACAAGGTCATCCCGCTGCTCCCCACCTCGCCCGCGACCTTGGGCGAGCCGATGATCATCGACCTCGACCGGCCACGCGACCGCCGCAGCATCAATCACGACCCCAAATTCAAAAAACTGCGCACGCAGCTCATCACCACGCTGCTCGATGCCAAAGGCCGCTCGAAAGCGAAGACCAGCCTCAAGCTCACGCTGCCGGACATCCTTCCCGAAGACCTCACCACCGTGAACACACTGCAATTCCTCAACCGCAGCGGTCCCAAGCGCCGCACCGCCGACAAACGCGAAGAAGTGGAGGTGGCCGCATGAGCACGCACAAGCCCCCCATGCTCGAACTGGACCGCCTTTGGAAGATCTACGACACGGCCAAAGGTCCGGCCACCATCGTCAAAAACTTCAACCTCAAGCTCAAGGAGGGCGAGTTCGCCACGCTCATCGGCCACAGCGGTTGCGGCAAAAGCACCGTCCTCATGATGGTCGCCGGTTTGAGCGATCTCTCGAAGGGCAACATGATCCTCGCCGGCAAAGAAGCCGTCGGCCCGGGGCCGGATCGCGGCATCGTGTTCCAATCGCCCTGCCTGCTGCCGTGGATGAGCGCGTTTGAAAACGTCATGCTCGGCGTGAACCAGGTTTATTTCACCGCCAGCAAGGCCGAGCGCCGCCAGATGGCCGAGTACTACCTCAGCATCGTCGGACTCGCCGATGCCATGCATAAATACCCTGGCGAGCTCTCCCAAGGCATGCGCCAGCGCGTCGGCATCGCCCGCGCCTTCGCCCTCCAGCCGAAGATGCTGCTGCTCGACGAACCCTTCGGCATGCTCGACTCCCTCACGCGCTACGAGCTTCAAGAAGTGCTGCTCGACCTCTGGCGTCGCAACCGCATCACCACGCTCATGGTCACGCACGATGTCGATGAGGCCATCTTCCTCTCCGACCGCGTGATCATGATGACCGACGGCCCCGAAGCCGAGGTCGGCGACATCCTCAACATCCCCTTCGAACGTCCCCGCAGCCGCAAGGAGATCATGGAGGATCCACGCTACTACGAGCTGCGCGAGCACCTGATCACCTTCCTCAACGACCGCTCCCACATCCGCCCCAGCCGCGAGCCGAAGTTTCAGCCTAGCGCCGACATGGCCGCCGAACTCGCCTCCCACAGCATGGTCGCCGCAGCCTGAGACCGCTGGTGATTCAGCTACGCGCGAGCACCTGCCAAAGCCTTCCGTTTCTATGAATGCGGCAACCTGACAGAACACGGGATCACTGCGATTTCCGGGTGAGATGAATGCGCTTTTCATATGCCGGAGGCCTACTCTGCCTCTGCCTAGGCCTCATGGGAACCACCGAGTCCCGATTGACGTTTACCTCAGAGGCCCAGAACAGCCTCCTTGGACTGCGGCAGCAGGGCTCTGAGCTTTACCCACAAGTCAGGAGATAGAGGTTGTACGCTGCTTGCCGTGGCTATCTTCGTGCGGGTGTCCAACCCACCCCGCCGCCCTGTTCGCGCCACCCGTTCATCCGCCGCCGCCAAC
>JBIJBP010000232.1:0-4919 GCA_044345155.1 Prosthecobacter sp.
CTGCATGAGCCGGTCGGGCGAATTGCAGACGACCGGATCAACGACGGGTTCACGAACCGACTGGATGGTGAACTGGCCAAAGGAATAGCGGACTTTGCGTTGCATGGCCCTTGGGCCTCATCACCGTGCCTGCGTGTGTCGCACCATTTTGATCACCATTTGGCGCAGTCGTAGCTGGATGTTGTGCAGGCAGCCTCGATCAATGGGCTTCGTGTTCACAGGGGATGCCTGTCACTGACACGAGCCAGCGTAGGGGATGGGGATTTTCCGACCTTGCTCCTGGGCTGGATGCGATCATCAGCGCGCCTCGTTGAGATCAGCAGTCAGCGATCTATTAGATGATGAATAGGGCTCAGCCGGGATGGATCATTCCTGGGTTGCAAAGCAATGGTAATCAGTCTTTTAGGCATTTGAAATGCGGCTGGAAAACATTCTGGCATCCCTTATGAAAAATGTCACATTTAAATTATTGCCCGGGGACGGCGAGAGGCGTTAAACATGCAGGATCGAATCTTTGCAGCATGAAAATCAATCTATTGCCCTTTATGGCCAGTTCTCGGCTGTCACTCCGCCAAATATCCCTGGCGACCGTACTCATTGCAAATCTGCTTTGTTGGGCTGTGGCTCCCTTGCAGGCCGCGCCTCAGTATGCGATCCAGGTCGGGCTTGGCACTCTCACAGTAGGGGAGCCCTTGAGTTATGAGGGCAGGATTGTGATTTTGCGCCCCAGCCCTGGCGACAACTTCTGGTATCGCCTGCCGCACCGCGTGGAGGTGGTCGGTGAACTGCCTCCTGGCATTGAATTGATGCAAAAGGGACCGGGTTTCCATGATCTGGCGCACTTTGCTGGCACCCCAACCCGCGCGGGTACCTATACGGTGCAGGTCAGCGCCACGATGGCCGATGGCCTGAAAACCAGCACCACCACTGCCACCTTTTTCATTGAGGATCCCAAGCAGCGTCAATACAGAGTGCAGACTTGGGGCACGGAGCAACTGCTGGCCGGGGCGGAGATCGGCAATGCGGGTCTGCAGGTGGTCAGCGATCACTACCGTTTGTTGCGCGCTGCCGTGCAGGTCAACATCAGCGGTTTGCCTGAGGGTGTTGAACTGACTTCTCAACGTGGTGAGGGTTATTACATGCTCACGGGCACGCCCCCAACCGCCGGCACCTATCCGGTGAGCGTTGAGTTTCGCTGGCCTGATGACAACGCCCTGATTGCCTCCTCGCAGTTCACCATCAAGGTGCTGCCTGACGATGAGGCGGCGCGGAAGTATCAACTCACCCTAATCTCGCTGTGGCCATTGAGGCAGGGAGTCAGCTACAGTGACCATGGCTACCAGGCACCATGGTTTTACGTGGAGGATCAGTTTGGCCGCCGCAGCGAGGGGCCTTTCACCTGCGAGGCCAGTGGCCTGCCCGAGGGCATGTCCTTCTCGTCGCAGGGGTGGTTGGTGGGGCGGCCGAACCAGGCTGGCAACTTCGAAATCAGCTTGCAAGTCACCCTGCCAAATGGGGCGAAGACCAACACGCAAAGCCTAAGCTTGCAGGTGCGCCCCTCCCTTACGCTGGAGCAATACGCGGGTGTTTACGATTGTAACATTGAACGCAGCGAGACGCTCAACGGCAACATGGGCG
Source organism: Prosthecobacter sp. (assembly GCA_044345155.1). Lineage (GTDB taxonomy): Bacteria > Verrucomicrobiota > Verrucomicrobiia > Verrucomicrobiales > Verrucomicrobiaceae > Prosthecobacter. The sequence goes on from JBIJBP010000232.1 coordinate 1,639, forward strand.
GCAGGTTGCGCTTCAACATCACCTCTGGCGGGCAAATCAGCGGCTTTCTGATTCACCAGGGTCGCCGTTTCCCTTTCGCGTCATCAACCGTAAAGTTTGACGAGGAGGCGGACCAGTGGGCCATCAGCCCGCCAAATTCGGGTTTACAACTCGGCGGCAACTTCACTGAGGAAAGGGACTACAGTGTGGATGAAAACTCGCCCTTCATCCGCTTCGTGGGACAGGCTAGCGGTGGGCAGGAGGCTGTCGCCTTTGGCGGATGGCGCGCCACAGCGCGCTCAGCGGCTTCGCCAAGCCCCTATGCCAGCGAACAGCCTGTGAACATCCTTTTTGTGCCACGCGACGAGGCCTTGCAGCAGGGGGATTTTGGCGGTGCGGGCTTCATGTCAATGACGGTTTCCTTGGCGGGCAATGCCACCATCACTGTGTGGGCGGCGGATGGCAGCCCGCCGGTTTCGCTGGCTACCACCCTGACGGAGAGCAGCATTGGCGCATTCATCCCGGTCTACGCCCTTCTTAACAACAGCAGCGGCTCCAGCGCACTAATGGGAGAGCTTTTTCTCAACACAGATGGCGATGCAGCCGGGCAGCTGACCTGGCAACAACAAGCCAGCAATCGAGGTGCGTTTCCCGAAGGCATAGACCTGATTACCTATGAGGGCGTCATTGGTTCGCGTCATGTTGCTCAGCCTCAGGGGCTCAATCGCCTGGGCTTGGAGCAGAGCATTGCTGATGCCCAGCTGGACTTGATGGGTGATGAAGTGCCTGTGGGCAGCGAGGCCATGCTGAGCCTGCGCAGCAGTCAGATTTTGGCGATGCCCGCCGAGCAGCAGGTTTCGCAAGTTAAACTCAGCTACAATGCGCGCAGCGGCATGGTCACCGGCAGCATGGTGCTGGGCCAGAGTCGCGGCAAGCGCGGCCGCAGCGTAACCTTCCGTGGAATGCGTGCGCCTGACGGCAAGAGCATCCTCGGGCACTACACCGTGCCTGAAGCCGCCAATGCTCGGCGGACTAGCGCAGGCATGATGAAGGTGAGTGTCAAATCTCGATAAGATGAAGGCGATTGACACCCATCGTCACGGACGGGCCAAAGTGACCCTCATGGTTGTTTTTGATTTTGAGGATTACTCCTCAATGAGGTGATCAAACAGACCCGGCTGGAATGGCTCCAGTGCCGCCTGCTCCGCCTTGAAGAAGTCCGCCTTCGTTTTCCCGCGCTTCTTGCCCTCACGCGTGTGGCAGTCATACGCATATTCGGGGATGGCCACATACTCGCCGCTCTCACGCAGTTCCTGCGCCAGCGTTTCCGCCTCCAGCCCAGCCTGCTGGTCATAGACCATGTTTTGGAGGTGATCGGGGTCACGGCTCTTTTTGGACAGGCACAGCAGGATGACTGCCTTGCTGATGAAGATGCGGCCCTTCGCCTGCTTCGGCGGCACGCCCTCATTGATGACCAGGTAGGAGTCGTGCAGGGCCTTCACCTCCTGGGTGAGGATGCCCCAGCAGTCTTCCGCGCTGACGGTTAAGAGACGCTTCCACACATACTTGCCAAAACCGCTGCTCCAGAGCTCCAAGGCCCAGTAACCGGCCAGGGCGGCATCACCCCTGCGGATGGCCTTCTGCATGGCCGAGGAGACTTCGGAAAAGTTGTAACCGCGAAGCGTGCGCAACTGCATGGGGTTGGCGGGGAAAAGGTCAGGAAGATCCATGGAGAATGCCCTCGTCACCGTGACTTCGGGAATCCATCCGTTTGCATCACCAAATGATTGCAGGTGAGGGGCTTGAGTCGCGGTGAATGGCGGGTGCCTGGAGGTGCGTTCATTCAGCACTTGTGGCTCACGACCTGATGATTCATCTGTTGTTGACCAGCCGCGCTCATCCGCCATGTCTGATCTCACTCACGCCTGCTCAGTGTTCATCGCCGGACTTCTCCTGGCTGGCTTTGGCGTCGTCATGAGCTGGCATTGCTGGCGATCCTTGAAGACCGGGTCGGTTCAAGTCTCACCGGCCATCGTTCTGGAGCAGAGATGTCAGCCGGTTGGCTTCCGTTTCATGGTGCTTTTCTTTGGGCTGTGCGCCCTCGTGCTCCTGGCAGCTGGAGCCTATTGTGTCATGGCGGCAGCAAGGCTGTTTTGAGCCCGGCTATCTGATCAGATGTTGGCCAAGCCTGCACTTCGTTGCGCAACAAGCTCAGCCCTTGCGAGGGCTCCAAATCGTGTCGATCTCGTCATCCTGAGGGATCAGGTGCCCGTAGTGGTTTTCCACCACCTCCACGCCGTCGCCCAGCCAGCGCGCCACCTTGTAGATCGACGTGCCCCGTGACACATGCAGGCTCGCAAACGTGCGCCGCAGGTCATGGAATGTGAGCTCCGGAAAACCGCAGCGCTTGGTGAGGTTCACAAAGGAGGCTCGGAAGTCATAGCGGTAGCGATAGGAACCATGCGTGGCCTTGGGCTCCAGCATGAACGGGGCATGCAGCCCGTAGGAGCTTTCAATCCAGTTCCTGAACTCACGGGTCAGCGGCACAGAGCGGTTGTCGCGGTCCTTGGGCTGGAAGGTGGCGGTGGCTTGGATGTGGATCAGGTTGTTGTGCAGGTCGAACCAGTCCGGCCGCGCCTCGATGATCTCGTTCTTGCGCATCCCGGCGTGAAGTCCGCAGTAGATGGCAAACTTGAGCCCCGGCTGCCCATCGCAGGCATCGAGGAGCTTCCTGGCTTGGTCAGGGAGCAGGAAATGACGCCGACGGCGCAGGGGGAGCTTGGGTGGCTGCACGCCCGCCGCCGGGTTGATGGGCAGCTTGCCCTTTTCCACCAGCCACTTGAACCAGCCGTTCACGGACTGGAGGTAATGCCAGGCCGTGTGGGGGTTGCGCTGGCGGTGGTGCTCAAACCAGGACTCGACCATGGCGCGGGTGAAGGCCCTTGGGTTGGTGACCCCAAGGAACTCGATGAAGCTGCGGATCACATACTTGCGCGTGGTCAGGGTGGTGGAGGACAGGCCGTGGTCCTTCTTTGCACGCAGGTAGTTGTCGAGCTCAAGGTGGGATTCCTGGAGGGATGCCTGGGCCTCGGCTGTGACCCGAGTGACGATGTCGCGTGCCAGGACGATGGCCTTGGCTTCATCGGGGGTGTCGAGGGAGAAACGGAGTTGGGGTTGTCCTGGGCAGGGAGTGAACCTGACCCACCAGTTCTTGCCGCGCTTGAAGAGCCCTTTCATAGCCAGGGGAGCCTCGTCAACGAAGAGGGGGCGGGTGGCGGAAAAGACAGGTGCCTTGAGGTGCG
>JBIJBP010000123.1:0-15885 GCA_044345155.1 Prosthecobacter sp.
TCAACAGCCGCATCCAGAGCCTCAAATCTGCTGCCAGGGGATTTCATCTCTTCTCACGCTTCCGAACTCGCATCCTCTTTTTCCTCGGCTCCCTCGATCTCCAACCACGCTAATTGCCAAAGACCCGGAAAAGATCAACTCACAGCAGAGCTTGCCGAAGCACTTCGTCTTTCAGCAATTTCGAACTGCGGATATGTCCGCGAACTAGACAAGTGGCCATTTGATTCAAATCAGTTGGAAAACACAGCGCCGAAGCCCACCGAGCCTCCGCCCTCAGTCGCTCCTGAGCAGCTCGAGGTTCAGGCGTCAACGGGAGATGTCTTAATCGAGATTGGAAGCTTCATGGCATCCCGAGGCTTTGCATTCAACATAGGTGTGCTACGGGCCTTCTATGCGTCGCTCCGGGCCAAACCATTTGTTATCCTGGCTGGCAACTCCGGCACCGGAAAGTCACGATTGGTTCGCCTGTTTGCAGAAGCTGGAGGAGCAACTACTGCCAATGGACAGTTTACGATGATTCCCGTCCGCCCGGATTGGAACGACAGTTCCGAGCTACTTGGCTTCTTCGATCTAAATGGCGACTTCATTCCCGGCCAACTCATTGCCCCACTTCTTTTGGCCCACCGCAATCCGAAGAAACCCTTCTTTGTGTGCCTTGATGAGATGAATCTCGCCCGAGTCGAACATTACTTCTCAGATTTTCTTAGCATCATCGAGTCACGACGCTATGAGGGCTCGGCCGTCACCACGGACCCGATCCTCAAAGAGGCTCATTTGCAAAAAATGAAGGCGGATGGGCTTTCAACTGCTGTCCTAGAGGCACTCAATCATCTCAAAAGCCGTGGGCAGGCAATAGGCTTGCCCGCAAATCTTTACGTGGTCGGCACGGTGAACATGGATGAGACCACCCAGCCGTTTAGCAGGAAGGTGCTCGACCGTGCGAATACGATTGAGTTCAACGACATCGATCTGCTTCAGGGACTGGATGAAGAGGGGGTAGCATCTGAGGTTCCACCGTTAGAGCTTGGGCAGTCTTTCTTCCGTCCAGAGTTCACAACGCTCAACGACATGCTGCCGTTGCACCGAGAGAAGGCCAAAGAGATCGCGCAGACAATCAGCGACCTGAATCGCAACCTCGGTCTTGCAGGCTTTGAAGTCGGCTATCGAGTTCGAGATGAGGCAATCTCCTTCGCGATCTATGCCAGTGATGCAGGATTGAACGATGATGAGATCAACGCCGCGATTGTACTGCAGAAGATACTTCCGCGTGTTCAGGGCAGCTCGCCCCGAGTGGAGAAACTGCTTTTGAGTTTGTTGAAACGGCTGAAAGGCGAATCCGATGTGCCTGACCAGAACGATTCTGAACTCGATCAAAAACTCGCCACTCTGCGAACGGATGACAATGCCTCCGCCATTGTCCGTAAGATCGCAGGAATGCTAATTCTGTTCCGCGAGGAGAACTTCACTTCGTTCTGGCTTGCCTGAGTATGAAACCCGAAGGCGATCTGATCACCCTCACACTGCCTGGGGTCGCCGAGTTTTCGATCTTCGGGCCGACTCCTGAGACAAGCCTAACCGCCAGCCCTGCCTTGGCGCGGACCAGCCTTACATCGATTCAAAATGGGATCTCCGCGAAGTTGTCGGTGCTCTCCGAATCAATCGATGGCAGTTGTTCGATCAGCACCGTTCCATTCCTCTTCGAGCAGACGACTTACCAGTTTCATTTGGTGGTCGAGGCAACCAATGGACCCGCGGTGAAGATGCTGTTGCGGGGTGCTGACTTGTTGGCGGGCCGCCGCCGTATCGGCACGCAGGAGGCCTACGCAGTGCCTGTGAACTTTCAGTCTGAGGTGGGATACACGGATCTGGAAGTGTGGCGGGGTGAGACGCGTCTGTTTGCGCTACGGCTCGAAGTCTTTCCCACCAAGTTGGACTACCGCACCGATCTGCTTGAACTCCGCGCCGACTTACAGATGGAGGTGCGTTCGTTGGTCTTTGAACTCTACGGCCGGACTTTCCAGATGCTCCGGCGTGGCGCGAGGTCCCGTCCCACTGACATCGACTGGCTGGCGATGCTGAGGGAAGAGTTTCACCGGATGGTCCGGGCCTTGGAAACGATAGTCCGGTCGCCGCTACAGCGGGTAGATGTCACTCACGAACTGTCCCGAGCGAATCGAGCCCCACGGCCTAGCGCCGCCGTCCGGCAATACCTGCGTCGAAACGCGAGCAAGTGTGCGCCTGCCACAATAGGACACTTCACCGCGCATGGCCAGTCCTGGGTTTCGCCGCAATTGCCCTATGTGAGGAAGACTCTCACGGCGGACACGCCCGAGAATCGCTTTGTTGCGGCTGCGATCAGCAAGATGCGAAGCCGCCTCCGGCGTCTTCTCGGTCAACTGGCCGGCGTGCAGAAGCGCGAGAGGTTTGCGTCTTGGACAGGGTTTCTAGAGGAAGCTGATCATCGACTGCGGCACTTTCAGACGCAGACCTTCCTAGCAGAGCTATCAGGGCAGCACACGCATGTCTCTCCGACGCTGGCACTGCATCTCACGCCGGGTTATCGAGAGTTCTTCAGTGCGTCGATCGCCCTCGATTCCGTTCTGGAAATCGGAGGCGGACCTCTCGAGATGCCTGAAAAGGACCTAGCCACGCTTTACGAATTGTGGTGCTTCGTCGCCCTCGCCGGGATTCTGCGTGAGGAATTGAAACTCACCGTGCGTCGACCCACCTGGCTCAACGTCACTCAACGGCGGGTGGCTCTCGAATTGGTGAAGGGCAAGCGGTCGGTGCTCAGCCTGGAGAAGGACGGGGAGGAGTGCCTACGAGTGATCTACAACCGGGAAGACCCAACCCCCACAGGAGACTGCAAACCCGACAACACGCTTGAGATCTTCAAGCAGGGACAATCGCAGCCGTTTCGATATGTCTTCGACGCTAAGTACCGTCTTCAGACGGACCTAGCTTACGTTAAGACGTATTTCGCCCCAGGGCCGCCCCCTGATGCGATTCATCGGATGCATGCTTACCGCGATCAAATTGTCGCAGAACAGTTGTCCGATTCTGTGTCGCGATCAGCGGAAGCCACCGTTTGGGATTTGGGTTATCGCCAATGGGTTCAGCAAACGGTGGGTGCCTTCGTCCTATATCCCTATGCCGGACCTGATGCCGACAAGAACCGTTTTGTTCAGGCCATCAGCAAAGTTGGGGTGGGTGGAGTTCCGTTTTTGCCATCACGCCGTGGAGAGGTGACTGCTCTCTTGAAACGCATTATTGAAATGTCCACCGACGCGGTCGAGGACACGGCGGTGGTGCTTAGCACAGCCAATGAGCGCCAGCGCATTGAGTGGGCGCACGAATACGGGCTTATCGCGGTTGTTCCGACCCGAGCCCATCTCGATTACATCCTCGCACATGGCATCTACCATACGCCCTACGACAAGCATAAGAAGTGGGGCCTACGGCTGCGAGCAGATTTCATCCTCTTCATTCTAAGCGAAACTAGTTTCCCCGGGCAAAGCGGCGTTGCCTACGAAGCTATGATCAAATCGGTCCATTTCGGCGAGCGGCGGGAGATTGAACCGAAGCTACCTGCATCCTCTCAGGGCTCAAGCGATGAGAGGCCCTACATTTGGTTCCGATTGGATAGCCCGAAGCCGGTCGTGCCATTAAGGAAGTATATGAAGCCGATGCCTCGTTTTGCTTTCACAACGCGCCTCGCATTCAATGAAGCAGAGAATGTCGCTGAGCTGCTCCTTATCCGCGAACCCGAGCGGCGATTCTATCGCGAATGTCGAAATGCCGGATTCGATGTCGCGGTCCACGATGAATCGATGGGCAACGAACAGGTGTTTGACATTGGGCAACTGCGCTTGCGGTTTACGGTAGGCCGAGAAGGGCAAGACGCAGTTCAGGTCCGCTTTGATCCATGGACGGCGACATTCAAAGGGCCTGGTTGGAGTTTCACTTGGACGCAATTGATGTTCCGCGCAGAGGAGTGCTTGCTGCGGCTAGACGATCGGTCTGTGCCTTGATCATGCGCGACATGGGAGAGAATGATTGCATACAACGTTTTAACACCTCCACTCACAATTGATGGTGGGGATTTGTTGTGATGTGTAGAGTCTGGCGCCTTGTACAAACAAGAGGATATCGTCGCCGCGTTCGTTATCAGAATCGCGGCATTGGTCGCCTCACCGTCGCAGTCGTTGATTCCGATACTAAAAGGGGCCCGATGTGGACATTTGCGGAGCTGTGGAACGCACCCACCCCTCAAATACTAAACTCCCCGACTTCCTTCTTGGTCTTCTTGGCGTTTTTGTCGAGGATGTGGATGACGGCTTCTTGGGTGACGACGAGGGAGTTGGGCGGGACGCTCTGCATGAGGGTGACGTTGGCGCCGATGGTGCTGCCTTCGCCGAGGGTGGTCTCGCCGCCGAGAAAAATGTGCCTGGCATTCCGGGCACGATAGGCGCTGGCTCAAGGCTGCCCGGACGGTGGCTGAAGCTGGATGACTCTGCCGCCCTCGGATGGCCTTGCGGTCAGGGTCTGGTAGCTCCAGACACCGTCCGCCGAGGTGCCGCGCACCTCGACCTCCGCCTTGCCCTTGGGGCCTTCCACGGTCATGCGGAGTTCGGCGCTGCTCTTGCCGTTGTCGGTGTTCATGCTGCCGCTGACCAGCCAGCCGAGGCTCATGGGCTCGCCGATCGTCTCCTTCAATTCCGTGCTGGCCTGCGCCGCCCGCAGTGCGTCCTCACAGGGCTGCGACATCCGCAGGCTGGCAAAGATGCCGACAAACAGAACGGTCACCAGCACCACCGGCACGGCCAGCAGCGCCAGGCATCCGCCACAGCCCATCATGACCCCCTTGCCCACGGCGGAGGCGTTTTCCCGCTGCACGGCGGACGGATCACCAAACGGAGGCGGTGTGCTCATGGCTTGGATTCAAACACCCGCACCGCCTTCAGTCACATCCTTTGTTGGGTGCACATGGCGGTTAGACCGGTTCTCAAAATGTCTGACTGATTCCCGTCGGCGGGGCAGCCTCATTGGCGGTGTCATTCACTCGTCAGCTATTGTTCCAATGGCCTCCTCGCTCTTTCCTTGCCACTGAAGCAGCCGCGCTCGCCGGTCATTTCAGGCATTCTTTTTGAGAATCGGTCTACCTGCGCCTGAACCGGACGATGCAGTCCTGCTGCTCGCAAGTCGAGAAACTTGTCGTTGATGCCGGGCTTCACGCGGGCGGCCGTCCGGCAGTTCAAGGCAATGGTTGCCGCCTAAAGTCCTGTCTATGAAGACAAACAAACTTTCTTTCACGGGCTTTTTGCATGTGTGCCCCACATGAGGCATTTTTTGCATGATATACCCTCAAGCTTGATGATGACGCATCGCCCCGCCCAATAATTTCCTATGATAATGGATGCGCATGCAATCACACAGTCCGACGGGACCCTATGTAAGTGGACGGGCTCATCGAGCCCTCCGTTCGGTTACACGGGTCTTGAGCGTGCGGGGGAGTGCCTGATTGAAATTCTTTTTCCGGCCGAGTTTCAAGACGAGGCGACGAAGCGGATGCGCCAGGCTTTGGAGCAGGGCAGGGCGATGTGGGAGACCCTCCTGCTGCGCAAGGATGGCACCGCCTTCTGGGCGGACGTGGAGTGCTGCGCGACCCAGGACGATGAAGAGAGCGTTCTGGCCTGGCATGTGCGTGATGCCACGGTGGAGAAAATCTCCAGGACGGCCCGGCTTCTGGAGCAGCGTCATGCCCGTTTTCTGGAGGTACTGCCGGATGCGGTGCTGGTGCTGGATGCCAGCGCGCATGTGGTCTATGCCAGTCGGAAGGCGCATGAGCTGATGGGCTCCGGTGGCGGTCTGCTGGTGGGCCGTGCTGCAGATGGGCTGCTGGTGATGGATGGAAAATTTGGAGGTCACTGCCTCAAGCTGGCGGGCATGAAGGAGGTCAGGCCGGGCGAACCCCTGCGGGTGTTCCATGCGCAGCTTGTCCCTGCGGCGGGAGGTGCAGGGGTGAAGCTGAGCATGCGCCTGTTTGACACGGACAGTGAGGCGGGGGTGCTCTGGCTGGTCATGGCCGAGGCACAGCAGACGGATGCCCAGGAAGAAAGGCCCCTTCTGGAGAGTCTTCGCAGGGAGGTGCTGCACGAAGAACCGACGCCGCCAGGGAACACTCAGGCCGCGCGCCCAAGGCCCCTGGTGCTGCTGGTGGATGACGAAGCCGCGATGCGTGACATTCTGGCCATGCACCTTCAGGAGGATTTCGACGTCGTCTCGGCAAGAAACGGCGTGGAGGGGTTTGAGATGGCGCTGGCCCACCTTCCGGACATGATCCTGAGCGACATCCGCATGCCGGTCCGCAACGGCCTGGAGTTCTGCCGGGACCTGCGGGGGGATGAGCGCACGCAGGACATTCCGCTGGTGGTGCTGACGGCGACCGACGACCAGGCGATGAAGCTGGACTGCCTTGCTGCAGGCGCCACGGACTTTCTCTCCAAGCCCTGCTCGGGCACGGAACTGCGGCTGCGCGCCCGGAACCTGTGCCGCATGCACCGCCAGCAGCAGGAGCTGGCCAGCAAGACCCGGCGGCTGGAACAGGCGCTGCATGAGGTGAGGAAGAAGGATGAGCTGCTGGTCAGGCAGGAAAGGCTGGCCTCCCTGGGCCGCATGAGCGCAGGGCTCATCCACGAGATCAACAATCCGCTCAACTATTCCATGCAGGGGCTGAACCTGCTCCGCCGTGCCATGGACGGTCTGTCCGAGGAAGCCAGGCCGGAGTTCATCGAAGTGCTGGATGACATCGAGGAGGGCGTGAACAGGGTGGCGCGCATCATCGGCGACCTGCGTGGTTTTGCCGCCAGCCCGACCCGTGCGGTCCACCAGCCCGTCGGCCTGGCCTCCGTGGTCGAGCTGGCGCTCAAGCACCTCTCCCACGTCTGGTCTCCGGTGTGCGAGCCGCAGGTCGAGATGCCGGAGGACTTCTGCATCCTTGGCGACAGGCACCAGATGGTGCAGGTGATGGTGAACCTGGTCAAAAACGCCCTGGATGCCATCGCTGCCAAGACTTACGCGGCGCAGGAGGAGCCTGCGCTGCTGCTGAAGGCGGTGCGTGCCGACGGCCGCGTGCGGCTGGTCATCCAGGACAACGGCACCGGCATGGAGCCTGAGGTGGCCGCCCACATTTTCGAACCCTTCTACACCACCAAGGAGGTCGGCCAGGGCATCGGCCTCGGGCTTTCCATCTGCCATTCCATCCTCGCCGAGCATGGAGCGAAGGTGGATGTGCAGAGCGTTCCGGGCGAGTTCACCCGTTTCATCCTCGACTTTCCCGCGCCCGCCATGAGCGACCTCTGAAACGGGCAGGGCATCCATCCCACGGTCATGAGCGACTCGTCCACGAAAGCCCCCGCAGACCTTCGGGAGAAGCTGAGGTCGGCGGCCGCCATGCTCGGCGTCTTCCGCCTGCGCTCCCGTTCCTGGTGGATCGCCGGGGCCTATGCGCTGTTCGCCACGCCCATTGTCGCCGTCACCTCCTACGCCATGGTGGGTGACCGTGAAAAGGCGCTGGCCGCCGGCTGCAACGGCTGCATGGAAAAGCCGGTGGAACCCGACAGCTTCGTGGCCGAGGTCGAGGGTTGCGCCGCACAGAAACCCGCTTCTTCCGAATCATGAACCGCATCCTGATCGTCGATGACAAGGAGGAGAACATCCACTACCTCCAGGCGCTGTTTTCCGGCCATGGCTGGGAGGTCGTCACCGCGCGGCATGGGGCCGAGGCGCTGGTGAAGGCACGGCAGAAGCCGCCGCAGATCGCGGTCTCCGACCTGCTCATGCCGGTGATGGACGGCTACACGCTGCTCTGCCACTGGAAGGCGGACGCGAGCCTGAAGAAGATCCCCTTTGTCGTCTATACCGCCACCTACACCGAGGCGACGGACGAGGAGCTGGCGATGAACCTGGGCGCGGACGCCTTCATCCTGAAGCCCTGCGAACCCGATGACTTCATCCAGCGGCTGGAGGCGGTGGCGGAGCTTGCACGGCTGCAGGGGCCGGCCGTGCCACGCGGCTCGACCCTCGAGGACTTGGCCCTGCAGCAGGGCTACAGGGAAACCCTCATCCGCAAGCTGCAGGAGGAGACCCTGCAGCTCGGCGAGGCCAACCGCGCCCTGAGGGAGGAGATCGCCGATAGCGAGAGGGCCCGGCGGGATAACAAAAAGCTCAACGATGAGCTGACGGAGCGGGTGAAGGAGCTGCGCCTGCTTTATGACGTCTCCAGGCTGCTGCGGGACACCGAGATGCCGCTTGCCGAGGTCGCCCGCCAGGTCGTGGGCATGCTGCCCCAGGCCATGCAGAGGTCGGCCGGCGTGGCGGTGCGGGTCCGGCTGGGCTCGGTCGAGGAGGCCTCCCCGGGCTTCCGTCACGCCACCTGGTCCCTGCTTGCCGAATTCGTCACCAGCGACGGCGTTGAAAACCAGATCGAGGTGGTCTGGACGGATGAGGAAGCCACGGGCGAGGAGCCCTTCTTGGAGGAGGAGCATGACATGCTCGACTCCGTGGCGGAGATGCTCCGCGTCTATCTGGACCAGCGCCTGCTGACCTGGCATCTCGAGATTGAGCGGACACGCCTGGTCACGGCCCAGAAGGTGGCTAACATGGGCAGCTGGGAGACGGACGCCGGCACGCTCGCCGTCTCCTGGTCGGAGCAGACGCACCTCATCTTCGGAACCGACCCCCGTACGTTTCAGCCCACCCATCAGCGTTTCCTGGAACTCGTGCATCCCGAGGACCGGGAGGTCGTGAACGCCGCCTTCGCCCGCTCCATCTCCCTGAAGGAACCCCAGGAATGCGCCCATCGCATCGTCCTGCCCGACGGACGGGTGAAGCATGTCATCGAACGCTGGCAGGTCTTTTTTGACGACCATGGAGCCCCGTCCATCGCCATCGGCACCACCCAGGATGTCACGGAGCGAGTCCAGGCCGAACTGGAGCTGAAGCGCACCAGCAACCTGCTCACGGCGGTGGCCGACGGTCTTCCCGACGGAGTCTTCGTCAAGGACCTGGAGGGCCGCTACCTGCTCTTCAACAAGGGCGCCGCCAGCTTCGTCGGCAGGCCCGTGGAGGAGGTGCTCGGCAGGGATGACACCGCCCTCTTCGGGGCCGAGGACGCCCGCCTGGTCATGGAAAACGACCGTGAGGTCATCGTTTCAGGCAGGGCCATCACCACCGAGGAGGTGCTGACCGCCGCGGGCGTGACGCGCACCTTCCTGACGACCAAGGCCCCCTACCGCGATGACCAGGGGCGCGTCATCGGCATCATCGGCATCTCCAGCAACATCACGCAGCGCAAGCTTGCCGAACAAAAACTGCGGGAACAGGCGACCCTGCTCGACAAGGCGCAGGAGGCCATCCTGGTGCGCGACCTCGACCACCGCATCCTTTACTGGCACAAGAGCGCCGAACGCCTCTACGGCTGGCAGGCGGACGAGGTGCTGGGCTGTTCCATCAGGGAGCTGCTTTACAAGGACCCGGCCCCCTTCATGGCCGCCACGCAGGCCGCCCTGGAGAAGGGGGAATGGGTGGGTGAGATCCAGCAGTACAACCGTGAAGGCAGGCCCCTGACCATCGAGGGCCACTGGACCCTGGTCCGCGATGAACAGGGCAGGCCGCAGTCCATCCTGGCCATCAACACGGACATCACCGAACGCAGGAAGCTGGAGCAGCAGGTCCTGCGCGCCCAGCGCCTGGACAGCATCGGCACCCTCGCCGGCGGCATCGCTCACGACCTGAACAACGTCCTGGCGCCGATCCTCATGTCGGTCGAGCTCCTGCGCTCCCAGGAAAAGGACCCCCGGCGTCAGGACATCCTCGCCACCATGGAGGCAAGCGCCCGGCGCGGTGCGGACATGGTGCGCCAGGTGCTTTCCTTCGCGCGCGGCGTCGAGGGCAGTCATGCCCCCGTGCAGACGCACCAGCTGCTCTCAGACCTGGAGAAGATCGCCAACGAAACGTTCTTCAAGACGATCCGCGTGGTCCGTCAGGTCCCGGGTGACGTGTGGGACGTCATGGGGGACGCCACGCAGCTTCACCAGGTGCTTCTCAACCTCTGCGTCAACGCACGTGATGCGATGCCGAAAGGCGGTACGCTCACTCTTTGCGCCGCCAATGCCTGGGTGGATGAGGCGGCTGCGTCACGCATGGTCGGGCTGCGCCCCGGCCCCTATGTGTACATCCAGGTGCAGGACACCGGCACCGGCATGTCACCCGAGGTCCAGGAGAGGATCTTTGAACCCTTCTTCACCACCAAGGAGGTTGGCAAGGGCACGGGTCTCGGCCTGTCCACCTCGCTTGCGATCGTCCAGAGCCATGGCGGCTTCCTTCGGGTGGAAAGCGAGCCAGGCAGGGGTGCCGTCTTTCATGTTCACCTGCCCGCCCATGCTGTCAGCGAAACCCCGGAGGCCTCGACTGAAAAAGACCTGCCGCTGGGAAGGGGCGAGACCATCCTTCTGGTCGATGATGAAGCCTCCATTCGCCACACAACGGGCCAGGCATTGGAGGCCTGCGGCTATCAGGTCCTGACCGCCGGAGACGGTGCCGAGGCCCTGGCCGTCTATTCGGAAAAGGGTGGTGACATCGACATCGTCCTGACGGACATGATGATGCCCCTCATGGACGGGGCCTCGATGATCCAGGCGCTGCGACGGATCAACCCCGGAGTGCGCATCATCGCCTCAAGCGGGCTCAATGTCGCAGGAATGGTCAGCCGGGCGGCTGAGGCCGGGGTCCATACCTTCCTCGCCAAGCCATACACGACGGAGGCGCTGCTGAAGACGCTGCAGGGCGTCCTTCATGGCTGAAGGAGCAGAGGCCTGCGCCGGTCATCGTCAGGCGCAGCCAACGCCTGGGCCGATGTTCGGTTTCATGGTGGGTTCCGGTTAGCTTGCGGGTTCGGGGCGGGAATGCTTGTTCGCCATGTAATACAGCACGGGAACGGCCATGCGGCTGATGAACAGGCTGGCGATCTCGCCCGCCATGAGCGCGATGGCGAGGCCTTGGAAAATGGGGTCGGCAAGGATCACGGCGGCTCCGACGACGACGGCCATCGCCGTGAGAAGCATCGGGCGAAACCTGACAGCACCTGCGTCAATGACCGCCTCGTCCAGCGGCATGCCTTCGCGCATGCGCAGTTCGATGAAGTCGACGAGGATGATCGAGTTGCGCACCACGATGCCACCGCCGGCCATGAAGCCGATCATGCTGGTGGCGGTGAAGAAGGCGTCGAGGATTCCATGCGCGGGCAGGATGCCCACCAGGGAGAACGGAATCGCCACCATGACGATCACCGGCGTGAGGAAGCTGCGGAACCAGCCGACCATCAGCACGTAGATGAGAATCAGGCACGCGCCGAAGGCCGCGCCCAGATCCCGGAAGACCTCGAGGGTGATGTGCCACTCGCCGTCCCATTTCATCGAAGGCTCGCTGTCACTGAACGGCATCGCGGCATTGAGGACCTTCAACTCCGCGCCGCTGCCGCCAAACTCGCGCGTGTCGAGCCTGCTGAGCGCCTCGTTCATCTGGAAGATGGCATACACGGGGCTTTCAACCACGCCCGCCACGTCGCCGATGACATAGGTCACGGGCATGAGGTTCTTGTGGTAGCGGCTTTTTTCGACGGTGACATGCTCCACCCTGGCCAGTTCACGCAAGGGCACGAGCGGCGGTCCGCCGGCCCCGGGTTCGGGCAGCGCGTTCGCATCACCGGAGCGCACGCGCAGGGCCAGAAGCTCCTCGGGCGTGGTCTTGGCGCTGCGGGGCAGTTCGAGGCGGATGTACACGTCCTCCTTCTCCGCAGGCTGGTGCAGAAGGTCGACGTTTTCGCCGTCCACGGCGATCTTGAGCGTCTGCGAGATCGTGGCTGCGCTGATGCCGTGCAGGGCGGCCTTTTCCTTGTCGATGACAAAGCGGGCCTTCTGCTGATCGGCCTCGATGTACCAGTCCACATCGACGACCCCCGGCGTGGACTTGAAGATCGTCTTCACTTTCTCAGCCAGCTTGAGCCGCGCATCCTCATCAGGCCCATAAATCTCCGCGACAAGCGTCTGCAGCACCGGCGGTCCCGGCGGTACTTCCGCGATGGCGACGCGTGCCCCGTGTCTCTCTGCAATCGCCGCCACGGCCGGACGCACGCGTTTGGCGATGTCGTGGCTCTGTGCCTTGCGTTCGTGCTTGCCGACGAGGTTCACCTGGATGTCCGCCATGTTCGCGCCCCGGCGCATGAAATAATGACGCACAAGGCCGTTGAAGTTGTAGGGCGAGGCGACGCCGGCATACACCTGGCAGTCCGTGACCTCCGGCTCCTGGCGGATCACAGCGGCCATTTCGCGGGCGACAGCGGCCGTCTTTTCCAGGGACGAGCCTTCCGGCATGTTCAGGATCACCTGGAACTCGCTCTTGTTGTCGAAGGGCAGCATCTTCACCTTCACCCAGCCGACGCCGACGGTCGCCATGCTGCCGAGCAGCAGCACGGTGATGCCGATGAGGAAGGCCCATCGCCAGCCGACATGATGAATGAGCGGGCCCATCATCCGGCGGTAGAGCTTCGTGAAAAAGTCCTCGGGATGCTCGCTGGCGTTGTGGTGAGCGAGGTCTGCGGCAGACGCACTGCCTTCAGTCAGCCTGGAATACTTCTTCCCCCAGCGGAGAATGCGGATCGAAGCCCAGGGCGTGACGATGAACGCGATGAGCAGTGACCAGAACATCGCCGCGCTCGCACCGATGGGAATCGGCCTCATGTAAGGCCCCATGAGGCCGCCCACGAACGCCATCGGCAGCACTGCGGCGATCACGGCAAACGTGGCGAGGATGGTCGGATTGCCCACCTCACCCACCGCCTCCACGGCGATGGCGCTCCAGTTCCGGCCCTTGTTCTGCGGCAGGTGAAAGTGACGCACGATGTTCTCGACGACCACGATGGCGTCATCCACGAGGATGCCGATGCTGAAGATGAGGGCGAAGAGGGTGATGCGGTTCAGCGTGAAGCCATAAAGATAGAAGACCAGCAGCGTGAGGGCCAGCGTGGCCGGAATGGCCACGGCGACGATGGCGCTCTCCCTCCAGCCAAGCGTGAGCCAGATCAGGACCGCCACGCTGAAGACGGCGATGCCCATGTGCAGCAGCAGCTCGTCCGACTTCTCCGCCGCCGTCTCGCCATAGTTGCGCGTGATGCTCACGCTCACTTCAGCAGGAATGACGCTGCCTTTCAGCAGCCCGACCTTGTGCAGCACTTCATCCGCCACGCTGATCGCGTTTGCGCCGGGACGTTTGGCGATGCTGAGCGTCACGGCGGGCTCGTCATTCGCTTTGGAACCGTGAAAGACGTATTGAGCCGGCTCCTCGCCGCCATCGACGATCTCGGCGACCTCCCGCAGGTACACGGGGCGCCCGCTGAAGACGCCAATGACCACATTGCCGACTTCTTCGGCGGTTTTGAGGAAGGCGCCGGTTTCGACAAGCACCTCGTTGTTGCCCGTGGTCAGTCCGCCGGCGCGAAACTGGCGGTTCGCCTGCTGAAGCATCGGCACAAGGCCGGCGGGGCTCAGGTTGCGGCTGGCCAGCTTCACGGGGTCAAGCATCACGCGCACGGCGCGACGTGACCCGCCAAGCAGCGTGGTTTCGGCCACCAGCGGCACTTGTTTGATCGATTCATCC
Source organism: Prosthecobacter sp. (assembly GCA_044345155.1). GTDB lineage: Bacteria > Verrucomicrobiota > Verrucomicrobiia > Verrucomicrobiales > Verrucomicrobiaceae > Prosthecobacter. The sequence goes on from JBIJBP010000123.1 coordinate 13,714, forward strand.
ACCTGCGCGGCGAGGCGGCGTAGCGTGAGGTGGTCGTAGCGGGCGCTGTGGAAGGTGAGCGCGAGGATGGGCACGTCATCGATGCTCTTCGGCTTGATGACCGGCATCGTGACGCCCATCGGGATGCGGTCGAAGTTCGAGCGCAGCTTCTCGGTGACCTTCACCAGGCTGCGTTCGGGGTCCTCCCCCACCTTGAAGCGCACAATGACCAGGCTCTCGCTGTCACGCGAGGTGCTGTAGAGGTACTCCACGCCGGGCACCTCCCAGAGCAGCTTTTCCATCGGCCTTGTGGCGCGCTCCTCGATCTCCTTCGCAGTCGAGCCGGGCATGGCGACCATGACGTCGATCATCGGCACCTTGATCTGCGGCTCCTCCTCACGCGGCAGCAGCACCACCGCCGCCGTACCCAGCAGGACGGACGCGAGGACGACCAGCGGTGTCAGCTTCGAATCAATGAACGCCGCCGCGATGCGCCCTGCGATGCCGAGATGCGAAGCAGAGTGGCCATCTCGCTCCGTCGAGATGAGCCTTGTGTCACCGCCGCCAGGAAGAGTCTCGGAACTCCGCAGACGTTCCTTGTCAGCGGAAGCGCAAGGCTCGTCACGCGGAGCGGCGATGGTTGATTTGGAAGCCTCGCTCATGGCTGGATCGTCACGGGTTGGCCGTCGGTGAGCCTGGCGATGTCACTCACGATGACCTGTTCACCTTCCTCGATGCCGGAAAGCACCTCGACACGGCCTTCAAGCACCTTGCCGGTCTTCACCAGGCGCAGCGCGGCTTTGCCAGCTTGGGCGACGAAGACAATCTCCATCTGCCCGCGCTTCAAGACGGCGCCCTGCGGCACCAGCAGCAGCCTCGCCTCGCCCACAGGCACGGAAACGCGGCCGAATTGGCCGGTTCGCAGGCCTTCGGAGGGCGGCAGGTCGAGCTTCACCAAAAACGTGCGGCTCACGGGATCGGCCACCGGGGAGATCTCACTCACGATCCCTTCGACAACCTGGGTCAGCCGCACGGCCATCCTGTCACCCAGCTTCACGCGGTCGAGGATGGCTTCGGGTAGGTCCGCCTCAAAGCGCAGCGAGGTCGGCGCCTCGATTTCAAGCAGCGGCTTGCCCGGCATGGCGAGATCACCCACATCAGCCAGCTTGCGCGTGACGACGCCGTCAAAGGGCGCGGTGACGCTGGCATAGCCGAGCATCGTCTCGGCCTCGTTCAGGGCTCCGGTGCCGATCTTCACCCGCGCCTCCGCCGCGTCGAACTCCTGACGGGTGGTGGCGTTGCTGGCGATGAGCTGCTTCTGCCGGTCAAAGTCACGGTTCGCCTGGTCGAGCATGGCGCGGGCCTGGTCGACCTTCGCCTGAATCTCCTGCACGTCGAGCCGGGCCAGCAGGCCGCCCGCCTTCACGGACGTGCCCGGCGTGGCGCTGTATTCGAGCACACGTCCGCTGACCTTGGCCTCGACGAGGGCGCGTTGCTTGGAACGCACGGTTCCCACCACCTCCTCGACCGCCACATGCGGGCTCCACTTGGCCGGCACAACCTTCACGGTGAGGCTGGGCCGGGACGCAGCAGGAGCAGGCGGGGGTTCATGCCTGCCGCAGGAGACCAGCAGCAGGGCGGGGAGGAGGCGTGAGAGATGTTTCATCGAGTGAAAGGAATCGTCACCCTGTCAGGCCTTCGTGCAGCAGGAACCGCCGACGCCGAGCTTCTTGAGGATCGTTTCCGCCGGGCAGAAGCCGGTGAAGGAGGATTGCAGCAGGTTGGCTCCGACGAAGGCGGTGAGCCAGAGCCAGTTCTGGCTGACGAAATGAGCGAGCAGCAGGCTGGCGAGAATCAGGGTGCCCGCGAGGGCGCGGATGGCGTTTTCGAGCTTCATGGCAGGTGCGTTCTGTTCAACTATATGAGTCTATACGCATACAGTATATTTTTGCAAGCTGAATTTGATTCAGCCGGCACTTGGAAAGCACATCCAACGCACCCGGAAAGCCGAGCAAGGGTCAGCCCATTGAAGCCTGATCGAGGATTCGTTGGCGTTGCCGGCTGTCTCTCCCCATGGACTGCGGCAGCCCTGCTCTGAGCTTTACCCACAAGAGGGAGGGTGACGGAGTCTGCGCCAGACCTCGGTGATGATGTCGAGCTTGGCGAGGCCCTGCCAGAGCACTTGGGCCCCTG
>JBIJBP010000018.1:0-46995 GCA_044345155.1 Prosthecobacter sp.
TCGCGCAGGCTGGCGGTGAGACCGGGCGGCATCATGCTGGCGGGGCTCATCTGCCGACTGCTGATCTGGGCCTTGGGAATTTTCTGGAGCTGGTTGGCCGGGTCACGGATGATGACCTCGTCACCTCCATCCTGGACAAGCCCGCCGCTGAACACCTTGCCGTCCTTGGTGCCGATGATGACCATGTGATAGCCTTCCTTGATCTTCTTGGAGGGCTCCAGGAGGCTTTCGATGAGATAATCCACCGGGGCGCTGCCACCGATGCTGACCAGGTTGGGGCCGAGGACTCCGCCCGCATCACCGATGGCGTGGCAGGTCTGGCAGAGGAGCTGCTGACGACGGTAGACGGCCTCACCACGTGCGGGATCGCCCTGTGTCTTCACCTTCTCCACCATAGCGGCCATCTGTTCTGGTGTAAGGGCCTGGTTCATCTGCTTCACGCCACCGGCGGCGCGGAGAGCCTCCTCCAAGGGTCCCTTGATGCCACGCGTGGAAACCAGACGGATGCCCTCCACGGCGACAAAATCCGGAAGGGTCCTGCCACCCAGCTCCTTGGCGAGCACGGCAGGAAGCTGTTTGTTTTTCAGGAAGGCGGCGAGAACCGGGACTGCTTCGGACGCCGTCTTCACACCAGCCATGAATTCGACGGCGCGTTTGGCCGCGAGATTGGGCCCCACATCGGTCAGGCCCAGGATGGCCAGGGCGCGAAGGGTGGCGTTTTCCTGGAAGACCTTGTCGAAAAAGTCGCGTGACTTCACTCCCCCCAGGCGGGCCAGCCCCTGCACGGCCCCCTCACGGACAGGAGCCAGCGTGTCGGCCGCCGTCAGAATGGCCTCCAGTTTCGGGCGGGCGGACTCCACCTTCCAGGCACCGGCGAGAAGGGTGGCGCGATGCACGATTTCCACTCGTGGTGATGCAAGCCATCCTTGCACCAGGGCTTCAGCGCCTTCGGGCTTCACACTGCGGGTGCTGCCGGCCTTCACGAGCGCATCCATCAGCCCGACCACCTTGGCGCTCATGGCCGGGTCGTTCACCAGGCTGCTGATTTCCAGGACCTGCGCGGCATCGGCGGCGTCACCGGCCATGGCCATCACTGCGGCGGCATCCTCGGCAGCCAGCTTACCCGCCTTCAAAGATGCCAGCAGCGGCTTCAGGCCTTCGCTCCGGCCGGTCGCCTTCATGGCATAGACGAGGTGCTTGGGGTTGTCGTTGAGCTTGAGGTCGCCCTTCAGTACCAGAGGCAGCCAGACATCGGTCTGTTCACGGGCGGTCAGCTCCAGCAGAAAGTCGAGGGATTCGTCCATCGGCTTGTCGAGCGCACGCAGCGCCATCTCGAAGGCCTTGGGCTGGCGCATGTCCATCAGCACCGCCATGGCCCAGAGACGAACCTGGGCGTTGTCATCCACGATGCCCCTGGACAGGACGGCCATGGCGTCCGGCAGCTCGCGCCAGCGATGGGTCAGCAGGCGGAAGGCGGCGGAACGCACGTGCTCATCCGGGCTTGCCGCCAGCTCATGCCAGAGCTTGCCGGAGAACCTGTTCACGCCCTCGCGAACCCACGCAGCCTCAAGCAGGTGATGCCAGTAGTTCTTGTCGGCCTTGTCGAGCGCCTCTGTCCAGGTTTTCAGGGCGGGTAGAACCTGCTGGGCGCCCCGGGCCCGCAGCTCCTGCTTGGCAAAGTGACGGGTCCACTTGCGATCAGCCTTCAGCATGTCCAGAAGCGCGGGCACGGCGGCGCCGACAATGTCCGGCATCGGGCTGAGCGGACGTCCCTTGGCCGTCAGGCGCCAGATGCGGCCATGGACCTGGTCACGACGGGGGTCACGAAAATCGACCTCGCCATGCTGGATGATGGGGTTGTACCAGTCGGCGATGTAGATCGCACCATCCGGGCCGGTGCGGATGTCAATCGGACGGAAGGCACGATGGTTGGAGGCCAGCACATCCGCCTCCTGCTTGGCGACATAGCTGCTGCCGTTTGGCGTCACACGAAAACGGTTCGTGCGGTTGCCCCGGAAATCATTGGTCACCCAGGTGCCCTGCCAGTCCTCGGGCCAGTGCGGATCCTCGATGTACTCCAGGCCGCACTGCTTCGGCTGGCCCGGGCTGAGGCCGCTGAGCGTGCGCTTGGCGCCCGGGGAGGTCTTGAAGACGCTGCCGAGAAAGATGAAGTTCAGGCCCTCGCCACCCGCGCCGTCCGTGGCAAAGGACTGTCCCCATCGGTCAAACTCATAGCCCCAGGGGTTGATCAGGCCCTTGCTCACAATCTCCAGCCTGCGGGTCTCGGGCCTGAATTCCCAGACACCACCCCCCATCAGACGGCGCACGCCGTGCGGGGTCTCCACATGGCTGTGGATGTAGATGGACTGCAGGAAGGAAAGCAGGCCTTCCGGCGTGTGCCGCATCGTGTGGAGAAGGTGGTGGGTGTCCTCCGTGCCGAAGCCGCTGAGTACAATCGTTCGTTCGTCCGCCTTGAGGTCGCCGTTGGTGTCCTTGAGGAAGAGCACCTCGGTGGAGTTGGCCACATAGGCTCCTCCGTCACCGGGGATCACCGCCGTCGGGATGAAGAGGTTTTCCGCAAACACCGTGGACTTGTCCGCCTTGCCGTCCTTGTCGGTGTCCTCAAGCACCACCACCTGGTCCTTGGTGCCATCGCCGGGCTTGATCTGCGGGTAGGTCGTGCTGCTGACAACCCAGAGCCGACCCTGGGCGTCCCAGTTCATCTGCACCGGCTTGGCGATCATGGGCTCCTGGGCCCACAGGGTGACCTCGACGCCCTCGGGCACGACAAACCCGGCCTTCTGCACCTCGGGGTTCGGATCGGGCACGTCGGCAGCAGACTTGGGCTGCGAGGCGGACGCTGCGGAGGCCATGAGTGGCAGGGCAAAAAGGACACGGAAGGTCATAGGTCGGCGGGAGGCTCCCACTCGACTCCGCGCCGGAGGTTTGGCAAGAAGTACTAAACAAGGTTTGGCCGGACCGGCCGACGCCGTGCGCCAGACTCCCGCCAGGAATCCGCTGACAAAAACTTGGTTCGCGGAGAACACGCTGCGTCCAGGACGCCCCCGGCCGGGTCATCACCTTACGGTCACCTGCTTCACAAACTGCTCCAGCGCCTTCGTGGCCGGATCATCAGGCAGGCCAAGGTCATTGTTGAGCTTGCTATGTCCCGTGTCCTTCGCGCCAAAGACCGTGACCTTCACGCCGGCCTCGCGGAGGACGTTGCCAAAATGCACGGCCTGGGCGGAGGTGTCCGGGTGAGCGGCGACATGCAGGATCAGGAAAGGTGGTATGCCCTTGTCCTTCGCCACATGCGTGACGGCGGAGAAGTCCCGGTGCTTTTCAGGGGAGTTGCCGAACTTCAGGCGGTGTCCGTATTTTGGCAGGGGGAAGCCGTGAACCTTCGCCCGCGTCTCGGCCACCTCGATGATCGCCGGGATGTTGAAGGTGTCGCCATCCACCGGCACGCAGCCGATCAGGCCGCCAAAGTCTCCACCAGCCTCCCTGAGGTACCGGTCATCCGTGCACAGGATCGCCGCAAGCTGCGCTCCTGCACTGTGACCGCCGACAAGCACGCGCTTCGGATCGCCGCCCTGCTCCTCAACGTGCTTCTGCACCCAGGCGAGGGACTTTGCGCAGTCGCGGATCAGCGTGTCCATGTCCACCTCAGGCAGCAGGCGGTAGTTGGTGGAGACAAAGACAAAGCCGCGCTCCATGAACCAGGCCGGCTTCAGGGCAACGTCCGACTTGTCGCCCACCTGCCAGCCGCCGCCATGGATCCAGAAGACCACGGGCAGGTTCTTCGCCTCCTTCGGCTGGTAGATGTCGAGCACATGGCGCGCATGCCCGTCATCTAGATAGCGAACGTCACGCTGGATGTCCTGGGCGTGCAGCAGGCAGGCGGCAAGGGAGAGGGTGATGAGCAGGGATGTCTTCATGGCGGTGGAAGAACCAAACGTCCGTCAAAGGGCGCTTTGTTCTCCGCCACCGCATTCCCACGCAGATCAGCGCATCGTCTCGAAGCGCTTGCGAAGGATGTCCTTCTGACTGGCGCCGCCGAGCTTGGCCTGCGTGTCGTCGATCCACTTCTGCTCCAGAGCGTTTTTGGTTGGGCGATCCACCTGGTAGAAGACACCAAACTTGCCGGGGCTGGGCAGGTCCGCCAGCTTGTAGGCGGCGATGTCGTCCTTCACGTCGTGCCGGGTCTCGTCGATGATGTCGTAGGTGCCGCCCTTGCGGGGCGTGCTGTCGTCAAAGCTGCCCTCGTAGAACATCACGCACTCGCTGAGGCACTCCACCACGCTGAAGCCGTCGTGCAGGATGGCGCGCTCGAAGGTGTCCACCATGTGCTTCACCTGGGCCGCGTGGGTGCGGGCGATGAAGGTGGCGCCGCTGGCGAGGAGCTGCTTCATCGGGTTGATCGGACGGTCGATGCTGCCTGTCGGGTCGGTCTTGGACTTGAAGCCGAGGGGGCTGGTCGGGCTGGTCTGCTTCTTGGTGAGGCCATAGACGTAGTTGTCCATGATCACATAGGTGAGCTTGATGTTCTTGCGGGCGGCGTGGTTGAGGTGGTTGCCACCGATGGAGAAGCCGTCGCCGTCACCGCCAAAGACAAACACATGAACGTCCGGACGGCTGAGCGATATCCCGGTGGCGAGAGGAAGGGCACGGCCATGAATGAAGTGGATGCCATGCGTGTTCATGAAGTAGGGGAAGCGGCTGGAGCAGCCGATGCCGGCCACGCAGACGATCTTTTCATGAGGATACTGAAGCTTTTCAAGGACCTTGTAGAAGGCGGCCAGCACGGCGAAATCACCGCAGCCGGGGCACCAGGTCGGGTGGTCGGCGGTGAGGGCCTTCTTGGTGAGCTTTTCCTCGGCGGCCATGGCGGGCGGTGTGACGAGGGTCGACGGAGCGGCGGTGGCGGCTTCCTGGGCAGGGGCGGACATGATCGTAGGTTGGATGAAATTCAGGGAATCGGGCAGGGACTGGCAGGTCAGGCGCTCATGATTTTTTCAGCGCCGGTCACGATCTCACGAATGCGGAAGGTGAGGCCGTCGGTCTTGCAGATGGACTGGATCTTTGGCTCGGCGTAGGCCGCGCGGATCATCATGGCGAGCTGCCCGTAGCCATAGACGCCGGTGTCGTTGAGTTCGACGACGGCGACCTTCTTGAAGTTCTTCCACAGCCTGTCGAGGCCGGCGGGCATCGGGTGGATGTGGCGCAGATGGGCGGCGCCGACCTTGTGGCCTTCGGCACGCAGGCGGTTCACGCTCTCCTTGACCTGGCCAAGGTTGCTGGCCCAGCTGACGAGGAGGATGTCTCCCTCCTGATCGCCGTAAATCTCGGGAAGCGGCAGCTTTTTGCTCAGCTCCACAAGCTTGTTGCGGCGCTTCTCGGTCATCTTCTGATGCATCTTGGGGTTGCCGCTTGGATGGCCGTATTCGTCGTGCTCCAGCCCTGAGATGTGCGGATACTTTCCGGTCATCTTCGTGCCCGGAGGCGCGTGGCGGGTGATGGAGTCCAGGGGGTAGGGCTTGAAGTCGGCGCCACGGTCGGAGAGGTCGAGCGTGGGCTCGACCCAGTGCTTGTCGAGGTCGGGCTCGGTGAAGGCCTCGATGCGGCTGCTGAGGGCCTGGTCGGTGAGGATGATGACCGGGCAGGAATATTCACGGGCCAGCCTGCCGGCCTCCAGCGCGATGTAGAAGCAGTCCTCAACATCCTGCGGGGCGATGACGATGCGCGGGGCGTCACCGTGGCTGCCGTAGATGGCCTGCATGAGGTCACTCTGCTCAATGCTGGTGGGCATGCCGGTGGAGGGACCGCCACGCTGCACGTTGACGACGATGAGCGGAATCTCCGCCATGCTGGCATAGCTCAGGGCCTCCATTTTCAGGCTGAGACCCGGGCCGGAGCTGCCGGTGATGGCCAGATGCCCGGCAAAGGCGGCGCCGATGGTCATGGACACGGCGGCCAGCTCATCCTCGGCCTGCACGTAGATGCCGCCGTACTTCGGCAGTTCCGTGCGCAGGGTCTCCATGATGCTGGACCAGGGTGTGATCGGGTAGGCGGAGCCGTAGCGCACACCGGCGGCAATGAGGCCCATGCTCAGCATGGTGTTGCCGTCGGAGCTGATGCGTCGGTCAGCGGTGTGCTCGCCCTCCTCAAAGCGGAAGGTGGTGATGTCACCGACCGGGTAGGCGTAGCCGGCGTCAAAGGCCAGCATGGCATTGCGCAGCACGCTTTCGTCCTTCTTGCCAAACTGACGGGCCAGGATGCCGGCGACCTTGTCCTTGTCGAGACGGAAGACAGCGCAGAGCATGCCGAGCACGAAGATGTTCTTGCCACGATCGCGGGCGCTGCCGCCGATGGCCTCCACGGTGGCCGCCGTGAACGGCACGCCGATGTGATGGATGCCGCGCTCATGCTTCAGCTCCTTCACCTCGCCGCTGTCATAGAAGCAGATGCCGCCCTCGCGCAGCGCGCTCAGGTGGCTGTCGTAACTGTGCTGGTAAAAGGCCACCAGCACGTCGCTTTCATCGCCGGGATGCAGCACCTCGCCGCTGCCAAGGTGCACCTGGAAGATCGAAGGACCGCCGCTGATCGTGGACGGGATCGTCATGTAGGTCATCACATCCTGCTGCGTGCGTCCGGCGAGGCGGGCGAGGATGCCGCCGATGGACTGGATCCCGTCCTGGGAGTTGCCGGCGAGGCGGATGACGGCGTTGCGGAGCGCCTGCACGGCGGCGGGCGAAGGAGCTGGTTCTGTGGACATGGCTGGGGTTGGAAGGCGTGGGGAAAACGGTCTGAAAACCGATTTTTTCCAAACAAGCGGGAATGCTGGGGCAAAGACCGTCCCTCCGTCAAGGCGGCATGAGCGGCAGGCCGGACTTTTTCATTGTCAATCCGGCGGTGGTCTGCTCGATTCTTGCGCAGCCGGCCCTCCCGGCCGGCCGTAATCGTTCACCAAACCCCCTCTAGCTCCATGAAGACACTCCTCACCACCTTCATCCTCCTGGCAGCCTCCAGTCTCGCTGTTGCCGCCCCCGTGAACTCCACCTGCATCATGAGCGGCAAACCCGTCAAGGAAGGCGTCACCTCCGAATACAAGGGCAAGACCGTCGGCTTCTGCTGCACAAACTGCAAGGCACGGTTCGACTCGAACCCGGACAAGTTTGGCAAGAAGATCGCGAAGTGAAGCCTGACGGAAAGAATTTCCGCAGCACCAAGGACGGCATCAGGCAACCCTGATGCCGTTTGTTTTTGTCAGAGATAAGGCTCGATGGGCAGGCTGCCGTTCCAGGCGCAGATGAACATCGTGCCCGGCTTGGTGGTGCTCGGGGAGGTGCTGACTTTACCGCCGGCGGCCTCCACAAGCATCACGCCGGCGGCGATATCCCAGAGGCTGATCTGCTCCTCGACATAGGCGTCGAGGCGGCCGCAGGCGATGTAGGCCAGGGCCAGGGCTGCGCTGCCGAGCATGCGGGTCTTGCGCACGTCGTAGGCGATGCGCTTGTAGCGCTCGAATCCTGCGTCCAGGGCGGACTTGCTCTTGGAAAAACCGACGGTGACCACCGCCTCCGCCATGGTCGTGCGACTGCTGACCGAAACAGGCCTGCCGTTGAGCATGGGCGGCCCGCCCTTCACCACGCTCCAGGTTTCATCCTGCATCGGATCGTGGATGACACCCAGAAGCATCTCCTTGGTCGCCCGGTGGCGCGCGGCGATGCTGACGCAGAAATGCGGGATGCCGAAGAAGTAGTTCACGGTGCCGTCGATCGGGTCGACGATCCACTCCACGTCACCGTCACCGCCCACGTCACCCTCCTCCTCGCCGAGGATCGCATGGGTGGGGTCGTTCCTGAGGATGATCTCGGTGATCAGCTTCTGGCTGCGGACATCCAGCTCCAGCTTGATGTCATGGCGCTGCATCTCGTTGACGGTGAGTTCGGAGCCGAAGTTGGCCTTGATCAGGCTGCCAGCCTGCCGGGCGGCGTCGAGGGCGATGGGGAGGAGTTCAGACATGGGGAGTTTTCTTGGTGGCGGCCAGGCGGGTGATGAACTGGACAAGCTCATGCGCGAGCTCCGTCTTGCCCTGCCTGGGCAGGGGCTGCGTCAGGCCGCCGGGGAGGCAGAGAGTGACGGCGTTTTCCGCACTGTCAAACCCGATGCCCGGCTGCGACACGTCATTGGCGATCACAAGGTCGCACTGCTTGCGGGCGAGCTTTTCCTGGGCGTGCGCGACCAGGTTTTCCGTCTCCGCCGCGAAGCCGACGAGGCAGCCATGAAAGCCGAATACGGACCTGGCCGATCCCAGGATGTCCTCCGTGCGCTCGAGTTCCAGCACCAGGGTCTCGGAGCCCTTCTTGATCTTTTGTCCAGCGCATCTGACCGGCCGGTAGTCGGCCACGGCGGCGGCGAAAACGGCCACGTCAGAGACCTGGATGCACTGCTTCACGGCCTCAAACATCTCGCGAGCAGTCTCCACCTTCACCAGGTCAACCCCTTCCGGCGGCGGCAGGGACACCGGGCCTGAAACCAGCGTCACCGAGTGACCAGCGTCACGCGCCGCCATGGCCAGCGCATGGCCCATGCGGCCGGAGGAGCGGTTGGACAGGTAGCGCACCGGATCCAGCGGCTCCCGCGTGGGACCGGCGGTGATGAGGAAGTGCATGCTCCTGCCATGCGCCGCGGCAGGAACGGCGTCAACAAGGTTTGCAACTGCGGCGGTTCCCTTCAGTCCCGGGGCATCTCCAGTTCAATGCCGAAGAAGTCGATGAACACCGCGTGGTAGACCGCCCGCTTGAAGCGCGGCACCCAGGTCATCTGGAACTCATGCGGCAGGATCCAGCGCCACTGGGCGAACTCCTGATGCGTGGCGGCCAGGTTGAAGTCGGCATCGGTTCCGGTGAAGCGGCAGCGGAAATAGGTCTGCTCCTGGCCGCCGTAGATGCCGTACTTGAGCCGGTTTTTGGTAAATGCGTAACGGTAGCCGTCACGGCGCTCCAGCACCTGCAGCCTCTCCCTGGAAACTCCGATCTCCTCGGCAAGCTCACGGAACAGGGCCGTTTCTGCATCCTCGCCCTCGTCAATGCCGCCCTGGGGGAACTGCCACGCGCCCCGGATGTTGATCCGTTCGGCGACAAAAATGCGATCTTCCTGGTTCACGAGGATGGCGGCGACATTGGGGCGGTAGACGATCGGCGTGGCGGGAGGGAGTTCCATGAAGCGCGGCAGATTAGGCGGTGCGTCGGTTTTGTCACGCAGGTGCTGTGGCAGAACGCCAGGCTGGTCAGGAACGGCGGCGCAGCAGGTCATGGGCATCCTTGACCACCCAGCCGCTTGTCACCAGCGCCTCGCGCACGGCCTCCATCCCCTCCCCGGTCAGCTCGCACAGGATTCTCACCGCCCGGTCGCGCAGCTTCACGTTGGAGGGATTGAGGTCCACCATCAGGTTGCTGACAACCTTGCCCACGCGGGTCATCGCCAGCGTGGTGATCATGTTGAGGATCAGCTTCGTCGCCGTGCCGGCCTTGAGCCGGGTGGAGCCCGTGAGGATCTCCGGCCCGACATCCGGGGCGATCAAAACGTCAGGCCGCCAGGTCTTGTCACGCAGTTGGTTGACGGCGCCGCGCATGGCGGGGTTGAAGCAGACCAGCGCCGTGAACGAGCCGCGACGCCGCGCCTCCTTCAGCGCACCCCAGACAAAGGGCGTACGGCCGCTGGCGGCGATGCCGATGACCACATCGCGGCCGCCCACGGCACGGTTCCTGACCGCCAGGACGCCTCCATGCACGTCATCCTCCGCCCCTTCGACAGCGCTCCAGAGCGCCTGCCTGCCACCGGCGATGATACCCTGCACTTGCTCCCGGGGCGCTCGAAAAGTGGGCGGGACTTCACTCGCATCCAGAACGCCGAGCCGTCCGCTCGTGCCCGCACCGACATAGAAAAGCCGTCCCCCGGATTGAAAGGCGCGCACCACGGCCTGGATCACCCTTTCCAGACTGCGCCGCTCGGCATGGATCGCCTTCGGCAGCAGGTCCTCCTCGGCAAGCATCAGGTCGATGCCCTTCAGCACCGGCATCCGGTCCAGCCGCAGGCTGCGCGGGTTGCGCCTTTCGGTCGGAGATCCGGCCAGGACGGCAAGGTCGGCAATCTCAGGCGGCAGTTCAAGATCCGAAGCCGTGGCTTTGATCCGCTGCGCAGGCAGGCCGTCCAGGGACTGGGCCAGGACCACCGCCCCCCAGACGGAATCCTGCTTGAGCGGCGTCACCCGCGCTCCGGGCCAGGCCAGGCGGATGCGCCGGGCGACCTGGCGCATGAAGGCCGGATTTTTCAGCAGCACACCGCCATTCAGGACAAACTCCACCTCACCTTCCTCCGCCCCGCAAAGCTGACGCGCGCAGACAACGGCATCTTCGGCGAGCATCGCCGCCGCCTCGGCCAGGATGCCGCGCGCCAGTCGGTCACCACGGCCTGCGACGGCAAAAACCGTCACCGCCAGACCGGCGATCTCCGTCTTTCCGGCCTGCACCGACCAAGGGATGAGCTGCTCGGGTTCGTTGAACATCAGCGCTGCCAGCATGGCGACGCCCAGCGGCCCCATGCGGCCATGATGATCGAGGTCGGCGATCACCGCACGCAGGGCGCGCAGCCCGATGTCACAGGCGCTGGCGCGGTCTCCGATCACATGGCCGCGCCCTCCAACCTTGGCGGTGCGCCCTTCGGGTGTGCGGCCGAAGCAGCAGGAACCGGTGCCGCTCAGCACCAGCACCCGGGGGACCGCAGGCTGCCTCCGGGGTACGGCGGCCAGGGCGGTTTCCAAATCATTGGTTGCCACGCAGGGCACCGCCGGCCAGACCCGCGAAACAACGCGTCGCAGGCGGTCCTTGTCCGGCTCACTCCTGGCTCCCGCCATGCCGATGCCAACCGCCGAAGGCGAAAAGGGCAGCCGGGAGGCGATCTGCCGGAAATGCCACTGCAGCTCACGGTCGGACATCAACGGCAGCACGGCGGGGCCGACTTGAAAGGAGGCCAGGAGATGACTGTCGTCGTCCACCATCAGCACGGAGGTCCGGGTGCCCCCCGCCTCGATCCCGAGCACGGTTTTCCCAGGCACCGGCTGATTTGAAATACTTCGGGAGGTCTTGCGTGATTTCATCCGGCGCAGACTACCCACTCCTGACCGAAGGCTCAATGAATGATCTGCACCTCGTCCCCGACGCTGCAGATGCCGAAAAAGCTCCGCGCCTTGTCGTAGGGAAGCCGGATGCAGCCATGGGATGCCGGACGGCCGGTGACATAACCGCTGTGCAGACCGATGGCGGAGCAGTTCAGCCGCATGAAAAACGGCATCGCCACATGATAGAGCGTCGAGGTCCAGGAGCGGTGCTTGTCGGTGATGACATAACGGCCTGCCGGGGTATTGAAGCCCTCACGCCCCGTTGAAACCGGGCAGGAGTCCACCACACGTCCGTCCCTGGTCAGCCAGGCACGCTGGCTGGAAAGGTCCACTGTCACCAGCACCTCCGGCTCCGACTCCGGCTGCCTGCCAAGAATGATGCGCATGAGGAAAAGATAGCCCTGCGTGGCGGCAAAGTTGATTGGGTAACGATGATAACGGGTGGTGCACTTCGCCGGGCTGGCGCCATGACGGATGAGCACGGCAGCCCCCTCGACGTCACCCCGGGAGGCACAGGCGATGAGCGGCGTGACACCACGGTCGTTTTCCAGGGCGTTCCTGAGATCCTTGATGGTGACACGATCCAGCAGCGCGCTTGTCACCGGTGTGGCAAAGCGGCCGTTGGCATCCGCACCTGCGGCGAGCAGTGAACGGTAAATCTCGGGTCCGCGCCTCAACGAGGCAAGCGGCAGCGGGGGCTGCTTTTCCAGGCCGGGCTTGTGGACATCCGCACCAGCAAAGGTCAGAGCAGCAACGCTTTCTGCCGCACCAAGCCTGACTGCGGAGCAAAGCAGCGTGTCTCCCGCCGCCGTCAGCTCATTCGCATCGGCTCCACGAGCCACGAGCCGGCCGATCCACTCACCATCATCCAGCATCACGGCATAATGCAGAAGTGGCGTGCCTCCAATGTCAGGAACATGAGTCCTGAAATACTCCGCCACATCGTCACGCAAGGGCGTCCAGCGATAGGGCTGCGGGCTCGTGAGGGCAGACTTCGAAGACTCCTGCCTCCTCAATGGCTCCCTGGGCCGGACAACCTCAGGCTTCTTTTCCAATTCTTCTTCAGCAGCAGCCGTCCTGGGAGGTGTAAGCCGATGTTCTGGCTGCTTCGGCTCCCGCTCTTTGATCACATCCGCAGGCAGCTCCATCTGCGGCAGCTTCAACATCACCGTCTGGATCACCTCCAGGGGCTTCGCAAAGGCGGATTCATGGCTGTAAAAGATGACCACGCCCAGAAATAGAACGGCGGCTGTGCATGCCATGACACCGCCGCAAACGACGGGCAGCAACTCGGCGATCAGCCAACGAAACCGGGAGGACTTCGAGGTCATCAGAACGATTTTTTAGCGGCGTATTTTTGAGCAGTCGAGTCGTGAATTGCCAGCGGCGGGAATCTTGCCACCATCCCATTCTCAAATCGGCGTCTACTCAGTCGATTCAATCCAGATTTTATAACCAGCCATGAAGAGCACCGACATCCGCGTTACCTCAGCTTCAGTCTATTTTCTTCCTGTCACCATGAGGGTGCCGCTGAAGTTCGGCCCCGAAACTGTGACAAGCGCGGTCTGCCTCCGCGTGAAGGTGGGCGTTGTCGACCGCCAGGGCCGCAGTGCCGAAGGCTGGGGCGAAACTCCGCTGAGCGTGTCCTGGGTCTGGCCGAGTACGCTGGGCGTGGGCGAAAGGCTGGAACGCATGCAGGACTTCTCGATCCAACTTGCCCACAAGCTGGTGGCAGGCGGTCTAACCGGCCACCCGATGGAGATTGGAGCCGACTTCATCCATGGCCCTCTGGCGGCAACGCTGAAGGAGGCCAATGTCAGGGCTGGTGGACCAGAGATGCCTTATCTCGGCTCGCTTGTCGCCTACAGCGCCTTCGACATCGCCGTTCATGACGCCTTCGGCAACCTGCTCGGATGCGACGTCTATGACACCTACGGCCCGGATTTCATGAGCCGTGACCTTAGCGCCTACATCGAGGCGGAAGCAGGCAGCGGCATCGACTTCCGCAGCAAGTTTCCCCAGGATTTCCTGGTACGCTCCACGCCGAAAACACTGCCGGTCTGGCACCTCGTCGGCGGAGTGGACGCCCTTGAGGGCTGCGACCTGAACGGTAGCGAACCCAGTGACGAACATCCCGTGCTGCTCGCCGACTGGATCCAGCGCGACGGGCTGAAGTGCCTGAAGGTGAAGCTGCGCGGCACTGACGCCGCCTGGGACTATGAACGCATGGTGCGCGTCGGACGCATCGGCCTAGCCAATGGCGTGCGCTGGCTGAGCGCCGACTTCAACTGCACCGTGCAGGATCCCGCCTACGTCAATGCCATCACCGACCGCCTGCTGGCGGACGAGCCGGAAATCTACGCCCGGACGCTGTATGTGGAGCAACCCTTCCCCTACGACCTGGAGGCGCATCAGATCGACGTCCGCAGCGTCTCAGCACGCAAGCCGTTGTTCCTGGATGAGAGCGCCCACGACTGGGAGTTCGTCAGGCTGGGCCGCAGGCTCGGCTGGAGCGGGGTGGCCTTGAAGACCTGCAAGACCCAGACCGGCGCGCTGCTGAGCCTCTGCTGGGCCAAGGCTCATGGCATGCCGCTCATGGTGCAGGATCTGACCAATCCGATGCTGGCGATGATTCCGCATGTCAGGCTCGCCGCCTACGCCGGCACCATCCAGGGCGTGGAATGCAACGCCATGCAGTTTTATCCGGATGCATCCGTCATCGAGGAGCATGTCCACCCCGGGCTATACCGCCGCCGTGAAGGCGTCGTGGACCTTTCAACGCTGAGTGGAAGCGGATTTGGTTATCGTGTCGATGAGATCGCCAGGAACCTGCCGGCTCCTGCGGCGGTCGTGTGATCCTTTTTGCGAAAACATCCGCTCTTTGGCCCGCAGGCGGCGTATCCCCGTCCTCCATCTATACCATGCCTGAGGCAGACCCCATCGACCGAGACCTTTCCCAGCAGGATCCGCGCGCCAACTTTCTTCCCTACCCGGCTTCGCGCCTGGCGGCGAAAATTATTCCGCAGGACCTGACCAACTTCAAAAGCCGCGGCATCACCCGGGTGGAGCGTGAGCTGCAGCAGGAGCTCGTCGAACTTCGCGAGGCCTACCTGAAGGTGATTGACGCCTTCAACTGGAACAAGCTCATCTACGAATCCCAGTTCGGCTTCGAGCCGGTGGTCGGCGAGGTTTACCACCTTTACGAAATCGACGGGCGCCGTCATCTCAGCATGATCGAGCCCGCCTCCTGGCATCAGCGCTGGATCGGCACCTTCCGCCTGAACGCGGACGGCCGATGGCAGGCCGAGAAGGTCGCCGATGACTTTGACATCCGCTCCTTTGTCAGCACCGCCGTGGTCTGATCAGGCGCAGCGAGGCGGAAGCAGACAGTTGGCAAGCAGACCACGCAGGTAGGCGGCGATTCCGAGGAAGGAGTCCTTGTAGGCAGAACCGGACAGGCAGGCCAGCTCCGCTTCGGCGTCGATGATCATCTTCTGGGCAAAGCACACCGCTTTTTCTATCGCGCCTTCATAATCCGCAATCCCTGCGAGAATGCCCGTGTCCATCGGCTCCCCCTGCAGCAGCATGCGGTTCAGCTTCTGCTTCTGCATGTCGGTTGCCTCCATCAGCAGGTAGAGGATCGGCAGTGTCAGCTTGCCGCGCGCCAGGTCCGTGCCCAGGGTCTTGCCCACCTTGGATTCGTCACCGACCAGGTCCAGGCAGTCATCATAAATCTGGTACACGGTGCCCAGCTTCATGCCGAAGCTGTGGAGGGCGTCCTGCACGTCCTGGGAAACCCCGTTGAGGCGGGCCCCCAGTCCGGCGGCGGCGGCAAAGAGAGCCGCCGTCTTCATCTCAATCATCCGCAGGTAGTCGGGAATGGACAGGTTCAGATCAAAGCGGCGCTGGGTCTGCAGGATCTCGCCGCTGCAGACATCCCGGGACGCCCTGGCAATCTGGCGACAGACTTCCGTGTCTTCAAACTCCGTGGCCAGCTCCAGGGCGTAGGCGAAAAGCGCATCCCCAAGCAGCACGCTGAGTGAATTCCCCCACTTGGCCGCAGCCGTGGGCAGCCCGCGACGGGTCGCCGCACCGTCCATGATGTCATCATGCACCAAGGAGGCGATGTGAACCAGTTCCAGGATGACAGACAGCCTGACGTGCTCGGCCGTCTTCCCCCCCGTCGCCCCGCCGGCCATCAGCGCCAGAGCCGGGCGAATTCGTTTGCCCGCAGTCTGACACACATAGGCCACATAGCCTTCCACGGCAGGGTCAAAGGCCATTGCCTGATCCCGGATCGCAGATTCAACCACCAGCAGGTCCTCACGGATGAGCTCGAAAGGGAAAACAGGGGCGCTGGCAGCTGGGGGGGTGGCGGTCATTGATGCGAAAAGGAGGCGACTGAACAACAGGAACGGCGCCCATCCTTCAGTCGCGCAGTGTGAATTCTACGTCAAATACGAGCTTCGGAGAATCCCGGCTGCCAAACCTCATTGGAACGATGAGGTATCACCCATTGGCGGCAGTTCCACAGCGGTCCGCAATAGGCAGTCATGAGCTTCAGGAAGCCTTCTTGACCCAGGAGTGCTTAACTAGTTCAAATAAATAGTTGATAAAATTCATAATTTTAGTAATTTATAGGGCTGTGTTCGACTTTTTAGCATTCAGTAATGAGTTTCTCCTGTCCTGCTTTGGGAGTGGGCCAGGGCTTGACTCCTGTGTGCCAGATGTCGGAAGCCGGGGCAGTCTCATGCTGTTTGCAGAGCAGCCCCAAAGATGGCTTCCCCTTCTCGCTCAGATCAGTCCCGAACAGGGGATGTCTACCAAATGCCTGACGATGTTCGCCCTCTCCCTGCCTATCGTGTGCATCACCGGGCTGGCGGCAGGCATGTGCCTGCGTGCCCTGGATTACAGCAAGAAAAGAGCGAAGGAAGCGGAACAAATTGCCGAGGAACTGCGCTTCACCCACGAACAATGGGACAACATCGTGCGGGCCGTGGAGGGCGTCCTCTGGCAGCGTGACGCCAGCACCTGGAACTTCATCAGCATCAGCGAACAGGCGGAGGGCTTCCTGGGCTACAGCAGGGAGTCCTGGCTGAACGGTGCCGATGTCTTCACCCAGTGGATCCACCCGGAGGACCTTGACAGGGTGCAGATGACCTGGCGGGAACTGCTGCCGTTCCCTAAAAAGTACCAGGTTGAGTTTCGCATGCTTGGCGCCGACGGCAACTGGCACTGGATTTGTGAAAACGGAGCCTCCCTGAAGGACCAGTCCGGCGAGCTCACCATCTGCGGCCTGAGCAAGGACGTCACCTCGCGCATGGAGGAGAATGAGGCACGCCGCATGCTTCATCGCCAGCAGCTTGAGGCAGCTCATGAATCAGGCAAGGCGGAGATCGCCAAAAGCGTGCTGCACAATGTCGGCAACGTCATGAACAGCCTCAACGTCAGCGCCAAGCTGCACATGGAGGCCATCGCCGCCTCACGCGCCCCCAACCTGGGAAGGGCGGCCAGGCTGCTCAAGGAAAACCAGGAAAACCTCGCACAGTTCATCAAGGGAACGCGCCAGGGCCGCAGGCTGCCCGAATACCTTATCACGGTGAGCGAACACCTCGAGGAGGAAAACCGCAGGCTGTACAACGAGGCGATGGCCATGGTCCACCACATCGAGCACATGCGAGACATCATCACCCTGGAGCAGGTGAATGGACGCACCTCGGCCTTTGAAGAGCAGGTTGACCTCGCCGGGCTTGTCGAACAGGCCCTGGCGCTGGAAGGCGACATCCTGATGGACAACGAGATCACCATCGAGAGAAACTACGCCGACCTGCCGCCGCAGTGGATCTCCCGCAGCCAGTTCCTGCAGGTCCTGGTCAACCTGGTTAGCAACGCCCGTCATGCCGTCTGCGCCAGCGGCGTCACAGGCACCCGGAGGATCAGCCTCGGCATCCAACCTCCAAGAAACGGCTGGATCACCATCAGCGTGGCGGACAACGGCTGCGGCATCAGCAGGACCAACCTGGCCCGCATCTTCACCCACGGCTTCACCACCCGTAAGGAAGGCAATGGCTTCGGTCTGCACCACGCCGCCCTGCTTGCTGAGGAAATGGGAGGCAGGCTGCGCGCCGAGAGCGAAGGCGAGGGCCACGGCGCCGTCTTCACCCTGGAGCTGCCCTTGCGAACCGAATTGCCGCACCCCACGGCCTACCCAGGCGCGGCGAATGCCGCCGACATCATGGTCAAAAGCACCCTGCTTCAACATTCAGCGCTCATTCGATGAACATCGCCAACAACCGCATCCTGATCGTTGATGACAATCCCACCATCAGGGAGGACTACCGGCGCATCCTTTGCCCGTCCAACGATGATGCGGACATGCTGGATGACCTGGAGGCAGCCGTCTTTGACGCCACCTGTCAGTATGAAAAGCTCCGGCCTAACTTCCAGACCGCCTTTGCCACCCAGGGTGACGCCGCCGCCCAGCTGGCCCAGTCCGCCATGGACCAGGGCATGCCCTTCGCCGTGGCCATCGTGGACATCCGCATGCCTCCGGGCATCGACGGCGTCGAGACCGTGAAGCGCCTCTGGCGTGTTCAGACCGACCTGCAGATCATCCTCTGCACCGCCTATGCCGACTATTCCTGGCAAGGCATCGTCCGCGAGCTCGGCGTCTCTCACCGCCTGGTCGTCCTCAAAAAACCCTTCGACCCCATTGAGGTCCTGCAGCTCTGCATGGCCATGACTACGAAATGGGCTGCGGAACGCGAAATGGCCTGCCGCCAGCTCGCCCTGCAGAACCGCCTCGTCGCCAGCGTGCAGCAGGTCGAACGTGTCGCCGGCGAACTTCACCAGGAGCGCAGGCACCGGCAGGACGACGGGCAGTCCAAGTCGGAGGCCGAGATGGTCGACATGATGTCCGGCCTCGTCACCGGCATCGCCCACGATTTCAACAACGCCCTCACCGTCATCCAGGGACACCTGAGCGCCGCCCTGATGACCTCCGACTTCAACGGCACCCTCGAGATGCCGCTGGAACAGATGCTCCAGGCCGCCCAGCGCGCCTCCATGCTCAGCAGGCAGATGATGGCCCTCACCTCGGACGTCGAGGTCCCCACGGAAAGCCGCCTGATCAACCTCGTCGAGTTGCTCGAACAGCAGATGGAGATGATCCAGCGGGTCATGCGCGAACGCATCCAGGTCGAAATCTGCCACGCCGGTCAAGATGTCTTTATCCGCGCCTCCGACACTCTGATCCTCAGGCTCGTGAACCTTCTGATCGTCCGGTCAAGGGAGCTCATGCCCAAGGGAGGCAAGCTCACCGTCACGGTCGGCAACCGGGACATCACGTCCGCCGAGGAGGCCGCCGGGCTGCACTCTGCCGCCCAGCGCGGCAGGTATTCCGTGCTCCAGTTTGACGACACCTGCCTGCACGGCACAACGTCTGACGACCGCTCCCATCCGCTCTGGCAGGAAACTGCGGCCGACCATGAGCCGGCACGAATCCTCTCCGCACGGCGGCTGGTCGATCATCTCGGCGGCTGGATGTCCGTCGAGCTCATCGAAGGCGTTGGCTGCCGCCACACCATCTTCATCCCGTCGGCAACCACGGACGGCAGGGAGCAGAACCGCAGTTCCAGGCCGCCGGCCGGTCTGACCATCCTCGTCGTCGACGATGAAAGGTCCGTTTGCGACATCCTTGGTTATGTCCTCTCCAGCCAGGGCCACCGCGTCCTCAAGGCGCATCACGCGATGGAGGCCTGGACCCAGTGGCAGACCCACGACCAGAACATCGACCTGGTCATCGCCGACATCTACCTGCCCGACGGAGTCACAGGCTTTGAACTGGTCCGCCACATGAAGGCCCAAAGGCCCTCGCTGCCCGTCATCTACATGAGCGGCTACCAGCCTGACACCTTCAGCGAAGGAGAAAATCTTACCATTGGAATAAATTATCTTTCCAAACCTTTTGACGTCCTTGATCTTTTAAGCACCACCGCCAGGGCGCTGGAGGCATCCACGCCGCCGACGGCCGGCCAGGCGTTCAGACCCGTGACTTCCGAACCGTATCCAGCCCAAAAATCATGAAACTCAATCCCATCTCATGCGGCCTTGCAGTCTGCCTCGGCCTTCTGCTGATGACCACGCAGTCCATGAAGGGCGCGGAGTCGCTGTCCCTGATCCCGGACTCCGCCGAGGCTCTAGGCATCGCCGGCGGGCGTTATGCCAACCTCGGTGACGCCAGCGTGGTGAGGGTCTCACCGGCCAGCATGGTGGATGCCGAACAACCTGTTCTGCAAGTCAACACCGGCATCTGGCATGGCGATGTCAAGTTTGGCTCGGTCACCGGAGTCCATCTTGAGCACAACGACCCCTGGGTCTATCCGGGCAGCGTCTACGCCATCCTGCCCGTCATCCCCGGCAGGCTAGCCTTCGGCGTCGGCATCAGCACGCCTTACGGGCTTGGCTCCAGCTATGCCAAGAGCAGCGCCCTGCGCTACCTCGTGCCCTATGAATCCAGCCTTCGCACGATGAGCATCACCCCCGCCGTGTCCTGGCGTGTCAGCAAGAGCGTCACCGCAGGCCTGGGTCTGGACATCATGCAGGGCACCCTGGGCATCAACCAGGTCGTCCCCCTGGGCGGCTTCGACGGCGAGTTCCATTTTGACGCCACTGGCTGGGGCGTCAGCGGTTATGGCAGCATCCGCTGGGACATCACCGAACATCAGCGCATCGCCCTCGTCGGCAGGCTGCCGCTGCGAGTGAAGATGGAGGGCACGTTCAGCGCCGACGGCGTCACCCCGGGCCTGCCCGCCGGCTTTGACAACCACAGCAGCTTCGACACCGAGATGACCTTTCCCGGCTCCATCGCGCTGGGCTACGGCATCGACGTCACCGACAGGCTCACCCTCGGCCTGGACTTCAAGTGGTCGGCCAACAACTCCCACGACGACATCCCGCTCAACACGAGCAACAGCAACAGCCTGCTGCCCACAAACTCCATCCCCCTCAAATGGAGGAACTCCATCGACATCGGCACCGGCGCGAGCTTCCGGATCAACGACGCCTGGGTGGCGCGCGCTGGCTACCTTTTCTCGGAGAACTCGATGCCCGGCAGCACCTTCATGCCGTCCATACCGGCCTATGACCGCCACATCTTCAGCCTTGGACTTGGCTGGAAGGGCAAGTCCAACAGCATCGACCTGACCTATGGCTTCATCTACAATCCGGCACGCACCGTCTCGGACGCGGACACGGCCGCCTTCAACGGCCGCTACAGGCACCAGTGGCACGTCGTGATGCTCAGCATCGGCCACAAGTTCTGATTTTATTTTTGGTTGTGCCAGGGCCGCGAGAGTGCTTGCAGGGTTAACCCGTTTCATGGCAATTGTTGTCAGGCACGGGATCCTCACAGGCTTCCAACCCCGAGCTGATGTTCCGAATTCCTCATGGCCAATGAAATCATCCTTCCTAGTGCTGCGGGCGGCCAGCTCGCCGGGGACAGGCTGAGCATCATCTACTGCCGCAACAGCCAGGGGGCCGAGGTGCGCGGCACTCTGCTGAGGATGACACGCCACAGCGCGGTCTTCGAGGTCTACAACCCCTACAGCATCCTCCAGCTCTCCGAGGTGCTGACGGAGTTTCAGATCAGCTCCAACGAACGCCTCCTCTATTCGGGCAGGGCCGTCATCAGCAACCTGGTCAACGCCGGCATCATGCTCGTCCTGGAGGCGGCCCTGGAGGAGGACGGCTGGCGAGACGTGGACGTCTTCAATCCGCTGCTGCACCGCCTCGGTCTCAGGACCGAGCTCGCCGAGTTCATGGAGGACAGCAAGCGCATCTTCCGCGTCCTCCCCGACTACAAGGTCATCGTCTCCGACATCCAGACCCTCCTCACCGACCTGCGCCGCTGGATGGAGCAGGTCGAGCTGTGCATCCGCTCCCTGCCCGCCGGCGACCATGACGAGGCCGAATCCTACGCCATCGAGGAGATCGAGGCGCCCGTTCTGCCCGCCCTCTGGCCGCTCTTCCTCAGGTTTGAGCAGGTGGCCGGCAGCGTGCCCGAGGACCTGACCGGCGTGCATCGCAGCTACGTCAAGCGCCAGCTGCACCCCCTCGTCCTCTGCTCACCCTTCACCTACCGCACCTTCCAGAAGCCGCTCGGTTATGCGGGCGACTATGAAATGGTCAGCATGATGCTGCGCAACCCCTATGAGGGCAGCACCGTCTTCGCCAAGGTGCTGAACCGCGTCTTCCTGGAGTCGCCCACAGTCGTCGCCCACCGCAACCGCATCACCTACCTCCACGGACGCATCCTCGAGGAAGTCCGCGCGGGCGTCGTCTCAGGCAGGCGGGTCAGCTTCATGAACCTGGGCTGCGGACCGGCCCAGGAGGTGCAGCGCTTCCTGGAAAGGGACGAGATCAGCGATGCCGCAGACTTCACCCTGTTCGACTTCAACGACGAAACGCTCGACTACACCACGGCCACGCTCAACGAGCTCAAGGCCAGACATGGCCGCACCACTGGGCTGAACCTCCAGAAGAAGTCCGTCCAGCACATCCTCAAGGAGGGAGCCAGGGGCGTCGGCGGAGGCTTCGACGTCGTCTACTGCGCCGGCTTGTTTGATTATTTGTCAGACCGCGTCTGCAGGCGGCTGCTGGAGATCTTCTACCAGATGCTGGCACCCGGCGGGCTCCTCATCGCGACCAACGTGCATTCCGCCAATCCCTCCCGCCAGTGGATGGAGGGCGTCATGGACTGGCACCTGGTCTATCGTGATGAAGCGCAGTTCCTGGCCCTGGCGCCGGAAAGGGCGCCGGAAGGCGGCATCACGGTGCAGGCCGACCCGACGGGCGTGAACATTTTCCTCGAAGTCAGGAAACCCGTCCATGACTCGACTTCTTGATCCAGAAGACCGCCACGGCTCATGGCGCGCCTTCCTGCGCCATGAAGTCCCCATCCAGCGTGCGAACTACCGCATCTGCTGCGTGGTGGCCATGATTTTCATGCCGGCGGGATCCTTCCTGGAACTCCTCCTGCCTGACCGCAGCCATCTCTGGCAATTTATGCCAGCACGCTGGCTGAACAGCCTGGCCCTCGCCGTCATCTGGCTGCTGCTCGGCAGGGTGAAGTCCTCCAAGATGGTACGCCTCCTGGGCCTCTCCGTGGCGCTGCCCCCCATCACCGCCATCGCCTGGATGATCCACCAGCTCGGCGGCGCCGAATCCAGCTACTACGCCGGCCTGAACCTCGTCATGGTTGGCGCCGTGCTCCTCATGCGCTGGACGGTCTGGGACAGCACCCTCGTGGTCCTCGCCACCATGACCGCCTACCTGCTCGCATGCATCGGAGGCGAACAGTCGCTGCTCAGCGGCATCTTCCTGAGCAACCTCTACTTCATCTTCGTCACCGGCGTCATGGTGGTCGTCGGAACCTGGCTGTACAACAGCATCCGATTCAACGAGTTCCTCCTCCGCCGCACGCTCGATCAGAAGCACGAGGAGGTCGTGCAGGCCAACCTCAAGCTGGAGGAGAACAACCAGAAGCTGCGCGAGCTTGACGAGGCCAAGAGCCGTTTCTTTGCCAACATCAGCCACGAGCTGCGCACGCCCCTCACCCTCCTCATCGCCCCGGTGGAAACCCTGCTGCACAAGGGGGCAGACATCTCCCCGGACCAGCGGCAGGAGATGCTGGCCACCATGCAGGCCAACGCGATGCGCCTGCTCAAGCTCATCAACACCCTGCTCGAGCTCGTCCGCCTCGACACCCGCGCTGTCGAGCTCCGCAAGGCCCCCATGCTGATGTCTGACTTCATCCAGGGGCTGGGCCGTGCCTGCAGCGCCCTGGCCCAGGACAAGCGCATCACCCTTCAGGTCACCTGCGACCCGGACATCCGCCCCATGCTGGCCGACGTCGAAAAGCTTGAGCGCATCTGCCTCAACCTCCTGTTCAACGCCCTCAAGTTCACGCCTGCCGGCGGCACCATCCGGTTCAGCGCCACGCTCAGCAGCGGCAGCGTGCTCATCCAGGTCAAGGACTCCGGCGTCGGCATCGCCAAGGAGCACCTGCCCCACCTCTTCAGCCGCTTCTGGCAGGCAGACGCATCCTCCCAGCGCCGCTTCCAGGGCCTCGGCCTCGGCCTGGCCCTCGTCAAGGAACTCGCCGAAGTTCATGGGGGCTCCGTCTCTGTCGAAAGCGCCCTTGGCAAGGGAACCACCTTCACCGTCCAGCTACCCTATGAGGAGGCTGTCACCGAAGCCCAGTCCGCCAGGCCCAAGCTGAACGCCGACGGCGAGCCCACCACCGGCGAATGGATCATGGACCTCTATCGGCGTGCCGAATTCTCCGGCTCGATCTCCCACATCCAGCGCCGCCGCGACATTCCAGCAGCCGTCTCCCCACCACGCCTTGCCAGCACTCCCGGCAGGCAGAACAAACCCAGGCTGCTGATTGCCGAGGATGAACCGGACATGATGGCCTATCTCCGCGGCCAGCTGGCCGATTCCTTTGAGATCATCGAAGCGCTCGATGGCAACGAAGCCGTGACCAAGGCCGTCCAGTACCTCCCCGACGCCATCCTCTCCGACCTCATGATGCCCTACAAGGACGGCATGCAGGTCTGCCGTGAGCTTCGCGAACGCACCTCCACCCGGGCCATCCCGGTCGTGCTCCTCACCGCCCGCCCGGACGAACGCACCAAGATCGAAGCCCTCACCGCCGGCGCCACCGACTTTGTCGGCAAGCCGTTCTCCCTCACCGAGGTGAGGGTCCGTCTCAACAACCTGGTCGAATCTCACCGGCATGAAAAGAAGCTCGCCGAGCAGACCGCCCGCCTCGAATCCGCCCTGGAGCAGCTCAAGGAGTCAGAATCCCTGCTCGTCAGACAGGAAAAGCTGTCCTCACTCGGACGCATGAGCGCCGGCCTGATCCACGAAATCAACAACCCGCTCAACTTCGCCGTCCAGGGGCTGCATTTCCTGCGCCAGCAGATGTCCCAGGTCCCAGCAGAATCCAGGGACATCTTCATCGAAACGCTGGGCGACATCGAGGCTGGAGTGAATCGCGTCTCCACCATCATCACCGACCTGCGAAGCTTCACCCGCAGCGACAACACCAAGCTCGTCGAGTTCGAGATCCGTCCGCTCATCGAAACCGTGCTGAGGTTCTTCTCCCACCAGATCAAAGGCTTTGTCGAGATCGATATCAACATCCCCGAAGGCCTGGCCATGCTTGGCAACCACGGCCAGATCACCCAGGTGCTCGTCAACCTGGTCCAGAACTCGCTGGATGCGATGGATGAAAAGACCTTCCAGGACGGCGAAAAACCCACCCTTCACGTCTCCGCCCGCGAGGAAGATGGCAGGATTCTGCTCAGGGTCAGGGACAACGGGGCGGGCATGACCACCGAGACCCAGGAACACGTCTTCGACCCCTTCTTCACCACCAAGGACGTCGGCAAGGGCATGGGCCTCGGGCTCGCCATCTCCCACCGCATCATCATGGATCACCAGGGCTTGATCTCCCTCAGGTCAAAGCCAGGTGAAGGAACCGAATTTATTCTGGATTTACCCCAAGCCTGTTCGTATGTTCACCCACATCCGGAGGCGGCTTCTACCTAACCCCCAAGCTCATGCACGATTATAAGCGCTACCACGTCCTGTACGTCGATGACGAGGAAATGTCCCTCAAATACTTCTCAAGGACGTTCGGAAACGAATTCCAGATCATCACGGCCTCAAGCGCAGCTGATGCACTCAGTCTTATCCAGGAACGCGGTGATGAAATCGGCGTGCTGCTCACCGATCAGCGCATGCCCGGCGAAAAGGGCCTTCAGCTCCTCGAACGCGCACGCCAGCTTCGGCCGCGAATGGTGCGCATGATGGTCACCGCCTACGCTGACTTCGGCGTCACCGTCGATGCCGTCAACCATGGCAACATCTTCCGCTACATCTCCAAGCCCATTCAGGTGGAGGACATGCGCAACACACTCAAGCGCGCGCTCGAGTACTACCTTCTCCAGCGTGAGCGTGACGAACTGCTCATGCAGAAGCTCTCGGTGATCCAGAACATGATCATCGCCGACCGCATCATCAGCCTCGGCGTACTCGCCGCAGGACTCAGCCAGCAGCTCCGCAACCCGCTGGAGGCCGTGCGCACCTTCCTGCACCAGACTCCCGCCAAGCTCCGCTATGAAGACCTCGACCTGAACCGGCTCCGCGACCCAGGCTTCTGGAAGGACTTCCATTCCCAGGTGCTCGAACACGCCCACCAGGTCAGCGAGCTTGTCCGCCATCTCGACGACATCGCCCTGCCGGGAAGCACCAGCGACGAGACCACCGTCCAGCCCTTCGCCGTCATCAGCGACGTCGTTCAAAAGGCCCGGCCTAGGCTCGACAGCCTCGGCATCAAGGTCAGCCTCAACCTTCCTGAAAACCTGCCGCAGCTCCACGTCAACGCCGGCAAGTTCGCCCGCATGTTCGAGCTGCTCATCGAGGATGAAATCGTCAACCTGCCAGCCGGCTCCACCATCCACCTCGGCGCTGAAGTCCTCTCGCTCTCCGGCAACCCGGTGCGGCTCCGCTTCACCCTTTCCGACGACGGCCCCGGCATCCCGCCCGAGTCCATGCGTTCCGTCTTCGACCCCTTCAGCATGCACAAGCCGGATGAGCAGAAATTCGGCCTCAACCTCCTCGGCGTCTTCTTCCTCGCCCATCATTACGGAGGCACCGTCCGCGCCTCCAACGCCAGCGGCAGGGGAGTCGTCTACTCGCTCGAAATCCCTGTGACATCTGCCCCTCCGGTGAACCCCGAGGTCAGCAGCGAGGAGTTCGTCACCAAGGTCCTGGTCAACGACGCCCTCTGGGAAAAGCTGCTCTCCGGCATCTAGACCCGGCTTGCACCCCCGTCAGCCAGCATCAATAACTGACGGATGCCAGACTCCCCCTACCGCCCCATGACCCCGTCCGAAGCGCGCCGGCTGCGTGACGAAATGGACAGGCGTGGAGGCAGGCTTGTCTTCACCAACGGATGCTTCGACCTCCTGCATGCCGGCCACGTCCGCTACCTCCAGGAGGCCCGCCAGCTCGGTGACGCCCTCATCATCGGCCTCAACTCCGACGAATCCGTCCGTGAACTGAAGGGGCCGACCCGCCCCCTCAACGGCGAATGCGACCGCGCCGAAGTCCTGTCCTCCCTGCGCGCCGTTGACGGCGTGGTCATCTTCAACGGCAAGCGCGCCACCCCTCTCATCGAACAGATCCAGCCCCACGTCTACGCCAAGGGCGGAGACTACACGCCGGAAACCCTCGACCCCGGCGAAAAGGCCGCCCTCGACGCTGCAGGAACCGACATCCAGATCCTCTCCCTCGTCCCCAACCGCTCCACCACCGGCATCATCCAAAAAATGACCGCCTCGGAAAGCGCACCCGCCCCTCTGCGGCTGGGCGTTCTTGGCTCCGGTGAAGGCTCCAATCTCCGCGCACTCCTTGACGCCATCGATTCAGGACGACTCAACGCCAGGATCGTCGCCGCCATTTCCGACCAGGAGGACTCCGGCTTCCTGAATATCGCGAAATCCGGGGGACTGCCCTCCCATGCCGTCGACGGCGGCCCCAACCCGCGCCGGTTTGACAACGCCGCCCAGCAGCGTGTCGCCGACATCCTCCAAAAGGAGCAGGTGGACGTCGTCGTCCTGACCGGCTTCATGAAGATCCTCAAGGAACCCGTGCTCACCGCCTTTGCAGGCCGGATCATCAACGTCCACCCCTCCCTGCTACCCGCCCACAAGGGAGCCACCGCCGTTCAGGACGCCCTCGACGCCGGTGACAAGGTCACGGGTTGCACGGTCCATCTCGTCACCCGCGAGATCGATGCAGGCCGCATCCTGGCCCAGACCGAGGTCCCCATCCTTGATGGCGACGATGCCGCCGGCCTCCACCGCCGGATCAAGGAGCAGGAGCACCGCCTGCTCCCGGAAGTTCTCTCCCAGTGGAAAAAAGTCGCCGGCTGACCGGTGCCGGACGACGCCCGTTGCAAAGACCGCCATCTCGCTGCAAACAGTCACCGCTCAATGACCCCCCGCATCTTTGACCGCTATCTCGGCAGGCAGGTCCTGTCCTCCACGCTGATGGGCATCCTGCTCCTCAGCGGCGTCATGGTGCTGGGCAACGTCTATAAGAAGCTCGATGAACTGCTCGGCGACACCAAGCTGCCGCTGACCGTGATCGCCGAGTTCATCGGCCTCATCATCCCCTTCTCCCTGATCTTTACGATCCCCTGGGCCTTCCTCACCTCCATCCTCCTCGTCTTTGGGCGCATTTCAGCCGACAACGAACTCGTCTCCCTCCGCATGACCGGCTGGTCCATGCCCAGGATCTGCGCCTCCGTCTTCGCCCTCGCCATCTCCTTCTCCGCCATCTGCTACTGGGTCAACGTGGACCTGGCCCCCATGGCCAAGAACCGCATGAAGACCCTGTTCTACGAGGTCGCCCTCGAGAATCCCGAGGCCCTCTTCCAGGAGGGGCGCGTGCTGGAAAAAGTCCCGGGCTTCCGCATTTACACCGGGAAAAGAAACGAACGCGAACTCAAGAATCTCGAGATCGTCGAACTCAATGGCGCCCTCGCCGGACGCGTTGTCCGCGCCCGCCGCGCCCTGCTGGAAACCGAAAAGGGCGTGCTCGACTTCACCCTCCACCTCTTCGACGCCGAAATCGAGACCTACACCTACAACCAGGACCGCCGCATCGACAAGGTCGACTTCCTCAAGGCTGCGGAAACCGCCATCACCTTCCCCATGTCACGCCTCAAGGACAAGTCCGTCCGGGTGAACGCCAGCATGAAGTCCACCGACCAGCTCTGGGAGGAGCTCAGCACACGCAAGGACACGGTCTCGGGACGGGACATGGAGGACAGGCATCTCTCCCAGTCGCGCACGGAGCTCAACAAACGATACAGCTTCTCCCTCGCCTGCTTCACCTTCGCCCTCGTCGGCATCCCCCTCGGCGTCACCGCCCAGAGGCGCGAAACCTCCACCGGCTTCGCCCTCAGCCTCATCACCGCCACCGTCTACATCGGCTTCATCATCTTTGGCGACACCATCAACGACAAGCCGGGCAGCCATCCCCACCTCGTCATGTGGCTTCCCAACCTTCTCTTCCTCGGAATCGGCGGCTGGCTGTTCTACAAGCTCAGCCGCAGATAGACATGCTCTCAAAAGAATGTCTGAAATGACCGGCGAACGCGGCGGATTCAGTGGCAAGGAAAAAGCGAGGAGGCAATTGGAACCATGACTGACGAGTGAATGACGCAGCTGATGAGGCTGCCTCACCGCAGGGAATCGGACAGGCATTTTGAGAAGCTCTAGGCGCACTGGTCACTGCATCCGGTAGAAGCCGTCCGGATTGTAGAGCCAGTACGCGTCCAGCGGATTCAGCCTCGGCAGCAGCAGCACCGGCCTGCCTCGGTCATCCTGGCCCTCAGCCGCCTCGGTCATCGGCGGCCCCGGTGTGATCCGCGGCGCACCTGGCTGGGCGGAGGACGCCTGCGTGGCGTCAGGATGCCTGAGCAGGGCCGTCTCCTCGATCTCCTCCACGATCTCGTCCACCCACTTCAGCTTCTGCGCATCGTCGGCAAATTCACTCCAGTCACCCGTCGAGGACTCCTTGTACATCCGCTCGATGAAGTCCTCCCTCGACAGCCCCATCTTCTCCGCCACCGGCCCCGCCAGGCGCTTCCACCACTCCTCCAACTCCTTCACGTTCTCACGATGCTGCGTCAGGTTTCCCATGACGCCCACGCTCAGCTGATGATGCAGGATGATCGCGTTGGGATAGGCGAACGACTTCTTTGAAAGCGTCGTGATGCACGCCGCCATGCTCGCCGCAAACGACTTCACCACCGTGTAAACCGGCGCCTTCGAGCCGTGCATCGACTTCAAGATCTTGTAGCCCGCCATCACGCTGCCCCCAGGGCAGTCGTCGATCACGATGAAGATCGGCGCCTCGCTGTCACGGTTGTTGAAGTAGGCGATCCGGTCCGCCAGGCTGTCCGCCGTCTTCTGCGTGATGACGCCGTTCAGCTGGATCGTCCGGTCGGAAAGCACCAGCTTCCGCCCCACCAGCGGCTCCTTCGAATACGCAGGCGCCTTGCCGACGGCGTAGGTGCGCGCCTCCGACTCCTTCTGCTGCAGCTCCATCTGCAGCGAAAGCTCCGACGTCTTCCTGCGGATCGCATTCTCCTCCCTCCGCATCTGAAAACCCTCGATGTCCGTCTGGTTCTTCTCAATCGCAGACTCCATCATCAGCCTTTCGTTCGCCCGCCTCAGCTCCACCAGGCCCGCATCATCCTTCACCCGGCGCTCCGATTCAGCCAGCTCCATCTTCAGCTTGATCTCCTCCATCTGGATCTGCAGCTCCGCGAGCGCCCGCCGCCTCGGCGCCAGCTTCTCGTCCAGCTGAGTCTGCTCCAGCGCGATCTGTGCGGCGATCCTTTCCTTCTGCGCCACCAGCTTCGCCGTCTCCGCCTTCACCGCCTCCAGAGGGTCAGGCTGCTGCACCTTCTCCACCGTTGATGCCTCCGCAGCCTTGTCCTTGGCAGGTGCGGTCTCGGCATTGGCCGAAGTGACAAAGACGAGGGCGAGTAAGGGCAGAAGTCGGCTCATGGCAGCTCCTACTACACCCTTTGCCGGACAATCCTTCAATTCCAAATCTCCCGCCCCGCAAATGCCTGCCGCCTTAATGTATTGATGAAACCCAATGCGTTGATACGATCCCGCCCCTTGACCTCCCTCCTCAAATCGCTCAGCCTCATCGCCGACCCCACGCGGCTGCGACTGCTGCTGCTCCTGAAAAGCGAGGAGCTTAGTGTCGCCGAACTCCAGGAAATCCTCTCGCTGCCCCAGTCCAACATCTCCGCCCAGCTCGGCAAGCTCAAGTCGGCAGGCCTTGTGAACGACCGCCGCTCCGGCAAAAATCGCCTCTACCGCCTGGAGGAGCCTGACCGCAAACAAACAGAGGCCTGGAACCACTTCCTCAGGCTCATCGACACGGCGGGTGAAGAAGTGCGGGAGGCCAAAAAAGATGCACACGCCCTCAAGGTCGTGCTCCAGAAACGGGAGCGCACCGCCCAGGCCTACTTTGACGCCCTTGCCGGAAAATTCGGCCGTCACTACATCCCAGGACGTTCCTGGAAGGCCCTGGGTGAAACCCTCCTCAAGCTCATGCCCCCCCTGGTCATCGCCGACCTGGGCGCCGGAGAAGGAACGCTTTCCCAGCTCCTCGCCCAGCGGGCGAAAAAAGTCATCGCCGTGGACAGCAGCGAGGCCATGGTCAGCTACGGCTCCGGCCTCGCCCGCCAGCACGGCTTCACCAACCTCGAGTACCGCCTCGGCGACCTCGAAAACCCGCCCGTCGAGGCGGGCAGCATCGACCTCGTCCTGCTCAGCCAGGCTCTGCACCATGCCCAGCGCCCGGCCCAGGCGCTGCGCGCCGCCTTCTCCCTGCTCAAGCCCGGGGGCCGCATCGCCATCCTCGACCTGCTCCGCCATCAGTTTGAAAAAGCCCGCGAACTTTATGCCGATGTCTGGCTGGGCTTCACCGAGGCCGAGCTGCATGAGATGCTCTCCGACGCCGGATTTCACGGCATCGAAACCAGCATCGTCCACCGCGAAACCCGCAGCCCGCACTTCCAGACCGTGCTCGCCCTCGCGGAACGGCCCTGAGCCGGGTCAGGAATACTCGATCAACGCCTTGATGACCCTGCGCCGGGCCACCTCGTCAAAGGCAGCCCGAATGTCCGCGAGCGGGAAACGATGCGTGATGAACTCCGCCGATGTCAGCCTTCCCTCCCGGATCCACTGGCAGAGCTGAGCCTGGCTCTCCCTTTCATACTTCCGGGTAGGCCACTGATGGACGAACAGGTTGAAGTTGAAGTCCGCCTTCGTCTTGTCGATGTGGAGCACCGGCTGCGTCAGCACGCCGTAGATGCAATGGGATCCTCCCCGCCTCAGCAGCGGCAGCCCCTGATGCAGGATGTCCGGCTGGCCGACCGCGTCGATCACCGCATCCAGCCGCCCCGGCACCTGGATCGCACCCGGCTCAAAGGCCGCGTCCGCCCCAAAGTCCAGCGCCTTGGCCCGCTTCTCCGCATGACGGTCAACAATGCCGATCCAGCGCAGCCCGAACAGACGCCCCAGCTTGACGAAGCTCAGCCCCACCGGGCCCGCCCCGAAGATCAGCACATCATCACCGGGCTGCAGGTGAAAGTCTCGAAACGCCCCAAGCACCTCGCGCCAGGTGCAGAGCAGCACCGCGTCCTGCGGCGGAATGTCCGTGTCCACCTTCGTCTGGATTTCATACACCTCCACCCAGCCATGCGCCTCGTCCGCCACACCGTCCTCCACCATGGCCGCATGATCGTTCGCCAGCGTGTATTCGCCAAACCCGCCCCATCCGGAATCCACCCCCTCCATCTGCAGGTCAAAGCTCAGCCCGCCCACCGCACGGTCGCCCACGGCAAAATTCCTCACCTTTCCCCCGACCTCCACCACGGTGCCCACGCTCTCATGGCCCAGAGCAAACGGAAACTTGTCCTCCATGCCGGGAAAGGTGCCGTGCAGCAGCTCGCTGTCCGTCCGGTTGCACAGGCAGGCGCACTCCGTCCTCACCAGCGCCTGATACGGCCCCGGCCTGGGCACGGGCGTGTCGAGAATTTCAAGATGACCAGGGTGGACGGCGATGACGGATTTCATGAAGGCTTCCCGCCTTCCTAGATTCAATCACCTTCACAAGCAAGATTTCCAAATCCAGAAACGTTTCTGAATATGGAAATGACCCAAGAAGCCGCCATCCCCCTCACCGAGGACACCCTTGCGCCCGGCACGGAGCGCACGCTGGCCATCCTCGAACTCCTCGGCCGCCATCGCGCCGGGCTCAGCCTCACCGAGATCGCCCGCGAGCTCGACCTGCCGGTCAACTCCGTCTTCCGCATCACCGGCACCCTGCACAGCCGCGGCTACCTTCAGCGCCGCGAGGACGACAAGCGCTTTGTCCTGACCAACAAGCTCTTCGACCTCTCCCGCCCCCAGGTGCGCGAGAAAAGCCTCGTCGTCTGCGCCCTGGAGTCGCTCAAATGGCTGCGTGACGAGTCCGGCGAGACCACCCAGCTCCTCACCAGCGTGAACTACAAGATGACCGTGCTCGAGCAGTGCATCTCCTCCCAGCCGATCAAGGTCAGCAGCACCGTCGGCCTCCAGGTGCCCATGTATTCCTGCGCCCCAGGCAAGGCCGTGCTCGCCCAACTCCCTGACAAGGAGCTTGAGGCCTTCTTCGCCAACGTGAAGCTCAGGCAATTCACCTCCACCACCCTCGCCACCCGCGGCTCCCTCGAGGCCGACCTCGCCAAAAACCGCAAACGTGGTTATGCCACCGACCTCGCTGAGGGCCTTGAAGGCATCCACTGCGCCGCCGCTGCGGTGCTCGACGAATACCGCTACCCCGTCGCCGCCGTCACCGTCATGGCCCCCAGCTTCCGCGTGAAGCGCGACCAGTTTGAAAAGCTCGGCCGCCTCTGCATCCAGGCCGCTGAAACCATCACCCGGAGGCTCCTGGCATGAAAAGACGCCTCCTTGCGGTCCCTTCCCTCCTTTGCGGCTTTGCCATGGCTGCACCTACTCCGCAACAGCTCGACTTCTTCGAGTCCCGCATCCGCCCCATCCTCGCCCAGGAATGCTACGAGTGCCACAGCACCACCACCAAGCAAAAAGGCGGCCTTCTCCTCGACTCCCGCCCCGGCTGGCAGGCCGGCGGTGATTCCGGCGACGCCATCAAGCCCGGCGATCCAAAAAATTCGCTCCTCCTCCAAACCCTCCGCCACGAGCACGAAGATCTCAAAATGCCCAAAAATGGCGCCAAGCTCGACGCCAAGGCCCTCGCCGACTTCGAACAATGGATCCGCGATGGCGCTCCCGATCCCCGCGATGCGCCTCCGAGCAAGGAGCAGGTCGAAAAGGAAACAGCCTGGTCCGCCACCCTCGCACGCCGGAAGAACGAGTGGTGGGCGTTTCAACCGATCCGAGTTTCAAGTTCCAAGTCTCAAGTTTCAGGTTCCACCCAACATGAGCCGAGCGAAGCGAGACAGACGACCGCAGGGAGCCCGCAGGGGAGCGTAGCGAATCAAACTTTAAACCTGAAACCTGAAACTGCTTCCATCGACAACTTCCTCGACGCCGAGCTGAAGAAGCAAAACATCCCCGCCGCACCTCCCGCCGATGCCGCCACGCTCCGCCGCCGCATCAGCTACATCCTCACCGGCCTGCCACCGTCAGACTCGTCCGACAAGTCCAACCCGTCAGACCAGATCCACGCTCTCTTAAATTCACCAGCCTACGGCGAGCGCTGGGCCCGCCACTTCATGGACTGGGTCCGCTACGCCGAGTCCTACGGCTCCGAAGGCGATCCCGCCATTCCCTATGCCTACCGTTACCGCGACTACCTCATTCGCGCCTTCAACGACGACGTGCCGTATCCGCAGCTCGTCAAAGAAGCCATCGCCGGAGACTTGCTTCCAAAACCACGCCTCAAAAACGGCCTCAACGAAAGCGCCATCGGCATCGCTCAGCTTCGCATGGTGTTACATGGCTTCTCGCCGGTCGATTCGCTCGATGAGATGGTCACCTTCACCGACAACCAGATCGACACCGTCACCAAGGCCTTCCAGGCCCTCACCGTGAGCTGCGCCCGCTGCCACAACCACAAGTTCGACGCCATCAGCCAGACCGACTTCTATGCCCTCTACGGCATCTTCACCAGCACCCACCCCGCCGTCATCGACGCCAACGCCCCCGGCACCGGCGATGCCATCCGCGCCGAACTCCAAAAACTCAAAACCAAGATCAAGACCGCGCTCATTTCCAACTGGCTCTCCAAACTCCCGTCTGAAAAACATTCTCCTGCCCCCATTCTTCTGCCTGCAAAACCGCAGTTCACCTTCCACGGCCTCCCCCACTCCAAACCCGGCGAATTCACCCTCCACGCCAACACCCTCCGCATCCATCCCAGCGGTTACCTCTCGAACACACTCACGCAAAAAGACCGAGCCGTCCTCTTCACCAACCGCTTCGAGAATCCCGGCGGCACACTGTGGTTCCGCATCGCCGGAAACGGCGGCGTAAAAGCCAAATACGTCGTCCAGAACTACCCCCGCACCGGCACCATTCACAAGGCCATCGAGCTCAAAGACGCCAAAGACGAAAAACTCGGCTGGCGCAGCCTCGACCTCGAATTCTGGAAGGGCGACGAAATCTTCCTCCAGCTCACCACCGCCGCCGACATGCCCGCCGAATACAAAGCGGACTCGCCGTCGTGGTTCATCCTCAACGACGCCGCCATCACCCAAGACGCCACCGCGCCCCCCGCTCCCGCTGCTTCCAAAGCATCGCATCGCCACCTCGTCGAAGCCTGGCAATCCAACACCCTCTCCGATGCCGACGCCGAGGCCCTCGACGCCCTCATCCAATCCAAAAAGCTCTCCCTCGACTCCATCACTCCACTCCT
Source organism: Prosthecobacter sp. (assembly GCA_044345155.1). GTDB lineage: Bacteria > Verrucomicrobiota > Verrucomicrobiia > Verrucomicrobiales > Verrucomicrobiaceae > Prosthecobacter. The sequence continues at coordinate 34,730 of JBIJBP010000018.1, forward strand.
CCAACGCTACCGCGACCTCGAAGCCAAGCTCCCGATTCCCACCCGTGTCCCTGGTGTGATCGAGGCCGATGCCAAAGACGCGCCGCTCTTCGTCCGTGGTGATCACAAACAGCCCGCCGAGCTTGTGTCGCGTCGATTCCTCGAAGCCCTCGATCCCAAGCCCTTCGCCACCCAACAAAGCGGCCGACTCGAACTCGCCGAACGCATGGCGGACATGAAAAACAACCCGCTCACCGCCCGCGTCATCGTGAACCGCCTCTGGCATCACGTCTTTGGTCGCGGAATCGTCGCCAGCGTCGATAACTTCGGCAAACTCGGTGATCTCCCGACGCATCCTGAACTGCTCGACTTCCTCGCCCAGCGCTTCATCGACTCCGGCGGCAGCATCAAAAGCCTGCTGCGCGACATGTTGATGTCGAAGACCTTCCAGCGCGCCTCCGGCAACAACGCCACCGATCCCGAAAACAAGCTCCTCAGCCACTGGAGCACCCGCCGCCTCGAAGCCGAGGCCATCCGCGACTCCATCGTCACCCTCTCCGGGCGACTCGATCCCACCCTCTACGGCGAGTCCGTCGGCAGCGGCGATGAGCGACGCAGCATCTACGTCAAAGTCATCCGCAACTCGCTTCCGCCCTTCCTCACCACCTTCGACACCCCCGTTCCCTTCGCCACTCGCGGGAAGCGCGACTCCACCAACGTCCCCGCACAATCCCTCACCTTGCTCAACGACCCCAACGTCATCGATTGGGCACGCAGTTGGGCTCTACGCACCCTCAACGATCTCAAAGACCGCCCCGACGACCTCCGCATCCGCCAGATGTTCCGCGAGGCCTTTTCCCGCGAAGCCACCGACGACGAGATCAAACAAAGCCAGGCCTACCTGACCTCCCTCCAAGCCGAAAGCGCCGAACAAGCCCAAAAGCTCACCCAACAAGAAAACCAGCTCGCCACGCTCAATCGCCAAATCACCGCCATCCTCGAGCCCGCTCGCCAAAAACTGCTCAAAGCTCGTCCTTCCGTCACTTCAGTCTCTTCCGTCCCTTCCCCACTCGCCGAATGGACCTTCGATGACCTCAACGACACCCAAGGCAAACTGCCGCTCAAGCTCACCGGCAATGCCCGCCTCGAAAACGGAGCCCTCGTCATCGATGGCCAGTCCATGGCCGAGAGCGGTTCGCTGCCAAAAACACTCACCGCGAAGACCCTCGAAGCCTGGGTGCAACTCGATGACCTCAAGCAGCAAGGCGGCGGCGTCATCACCGTGCAGCACAAGGATGGCGGTTTGTTCGATTCACTCGTCTTTGCCGAAAAAACACCCGCGCACTGGGTCGCCGGCAGCAACTTCTTCGAACGCAGCGAACTCTTCGAAGGCCCCGCCGAGACCGAGGCAGCCACACGTCCCGTGCACGTCGCTGTCGTCTATCAAGCCGATGGCACCATCCGCGGCTACCGCGATGGCCAACCCTACGGCCGCACCTGCCGCAAAGCCCCTGGCGCCACCTTCGAGCCCGACCAAAGCCAGATCCTCCTCGGCTGCCGCCACGCCAAACCCAGCGGCAACCACGGCCTCCGCGGCCGCATCTACCGCGCCCGCCTCTACGACCGCGCCCTCACGCCTGAAGAGATCGCCAAAACCGCCACCATCGAAGCCAACACCCTTCGCGAATCCGATATCCTCACCGCCCTCACGGAGCCTCAGCGCCAGCAACTCCATGCTCTCCAATCCCAACGCGACACTCTGAATCAAACCCTCGAAGCCTCTCGCACAGCAACGAGCGGCGATGTTCCGAAGGTGCAGGCATGGACCAGCCTCGCGCAGAGCCTCATCAACTTGAAGGAGTTCATCTATCTTCGATGAAAGCACCCCCAAACATCGCGCCAGCGACATGGACTGCGGCAGCCTGCTGCCGCTTTCGGGAGTGGCAGCCCTGCTGCCGGGCGAACACCTCCTTGCCACCATCGCCAGCAGGGCTGGCTTGCGAAAAGCGGCAGCAGGGCTGCCGCAGTCCACACCCTTCAACTGCTCTCTCATGAACGCCTCCGCTCATCGTAGATTCGACTGGAAGTCGAATCCCAATCACCCAGCGGCTTCGATTGCCCATCGAAGCTACAGCCGCCGAGCCCTCCTCTCCCGCGCCTCCACCGGCTTCGGCATGGCTGCTCTTGCAGGCCTAATGCAGGAAGAGTCCCAAGCCGCACTCGTGAACCGAGCCAAGCGTTTCGCGCCCAAGGCACGCAGTGTGATCTTCCTCTACATGAGCGGCGGCGTGTCCCACGTCGATTCCTTCGACCACAAGCCGATGCTCAAGAAGTTCGAGGGCAAGCCGATGCCGATGGCGGTGAAGAAGACGCAGTTCAACAACAACGGCACCGTCCAGCCCTCGCACTGGGACTTCAAACCCTACGGCCAGTCCGGCATCGAGGTGAGTGATCTCTTCCCGCAGATCGGCGGCGTGATCGACGACATCTGCCAGCTCCGCAGCATGACGGCGAAGTTCAGCGAGCATGCGCAGGGGAACTTCTTCATGCACTCCGGCTTTCCCTTCCTCGGCTTCCCCAGTGCCGGAGCCTGGACGAGCTATGGCCTCGGCAGCGAATCACGCGATCTGCCCGGTTACGTCGTGCTGCAAAGCGGCGGCGCGACCACACCGCACGGTGGCGTGGGGCTTTTCAGCAATGGCTTTCTGCCTGCGCAGCATCAGGCCAGCATCGTGAAGGCCGATGAGGCCGAAGCCGTCGCGAACATCCGCCCGCGTCAGCCACACGACCTGCAGCGCCGCCAGCTCGACTTCATCGGCGCGATGGACCAGCGCTTTGCCAGCGCCACGCAGCACGACACGCACATCGAAGCCGCCATTTCGAACTACGAGATGGCCTGGCGCATGCAGGCCGCCGTGCCCGACCTCTGCGACATCTCCGGCGAAACCGAGGCAACGAAGAAACTCTACGGTCTCGACGATCCCGAACCGAAAAAAGCCGCCTACGCCCGCCAGTGCCTGCTCGCCCGCCGACTCGTCGAACGCGGCGTGCGCTTCATCGAGCTCAGCACGCTCGCCTACAACCTCGGCGGCGGCAATGCTGCCAATCCTTGGGATCATCACGGCGCGATCAAAGAAGGCCACGGCAAGATGGCGAACCAGATCGACCAGCCCATCGCCGCGCTCATCAAGGACCTCAAAGCCCGCGGCCTGCTCGACAGCACCCTCATCGTCTGGGCCGGCGAATTCGGTCGCACGCCCTTCGCGCAAGGCACCAATGGCCGCGATCACAATCCCTACGGCTTCACCGTCTGGATGGCCGGCGGCGGCGTCAAAGGCGGCCACATCTACGGCGCCACCGATGACTTCGGCTACAACGCCACCGAAAACGTCTGCACGGTCTATGACCTCTGGGCCACCGTCCTCCACCTCATGGGCATCGATCACGAACAGCTCACCTACCGCTTCGGCGGCCGCGATCTGCGGCTCACCGATGTGCACGGCAACGTCCTGCGCGACATCATCGCCTGACCGCGCCGAACCCAAAGAACAACTTCAGGACCGGCGGCGGGAGATGCGCTCAGCGGAAATAACCCGTCACCTTCAGCCTGCGGCCGAAGATCCTGTCACCTGCGGCCACATAAAGGATGTCGTGGTTCTTGCCGGCGAACTCGCAGCTGACCACCTTGCCGGCCGCCACCGGCTTCGCGATGATTCCGGCAAGACGGCCCGCAGGATCAAAGACCTGAATCCCAAGCTCGGTGGTGACGAAGACCCGCCCCTTGGACTCTGTGGTCGCGCCGTCACCTGAAGCTGTTTCCTTGCCCACGGGAAGCCACATGGTCATGAAGGGCGCGCCGCCGGTCAGCGTGCCGTCATCCTCAATCCTCCAGGCCCAGACATGCTTGCCGCCATGCTCGGAGGCAAACAGCGTGCGCTCATCCGGAGAGATCGTGATGCCGTTCGGCTTCGCCACCCTGCCCTGGTCTGCAATGATGTGTTTCCCGTCCTTGGTGACGAGGTGGATCATCTGCGTCGGAGTCTCCGTAAAATAGACATGCCCGGCCTTGCTGACGACGAGGTCGTTGCATTTCACACCCGTGAGCAGCACCTGCACCTCGCCCTTCATGGTGATGGCGATGATGCGCTGCTCCTTGTTATGGCAGGCGTAGAACCTGCCGTCCGGGCCGATCTGAAGGCCGCTGATTCCCGGCAGGTTATCGAGAAACAGTTCCACCTTTCCGGTGCCGGCATCGAGCTTGTAGATGCCCTTTCCGGCCTTCACGTCCGTGAAGAAGAGGTTGCCATCGGCATCCACGCAGAGGCCGTCGGTGAAGGCGTAACCTGCGGCCGCCTCCTTCCATGGCTCGGCATCGGAAAGATATTCATGCAGGGAGGTGTCCTGAGCGCAGAGCGGGGCCAGGAGGGCGAGAAGAAGGAGCAGGGGCTTCATGGTGAAGATGCAGACGATGAGAGTACAGACGTTGATTCAGTGGCACGCGTCGGCGGTCACTTTCTCCAGAGCCAGCGCAGAGTGTCAGGCAGCAGGGCCGCGCCATGCTTGCCGTTGTGCGTTCCTTCACCCAGGATGAACTGGTAATCATAACCGGCAAACTTGAGCGCGGCGGCCATGTCCTCGTTGGCCAGCGGCCAGTTGCCGAACTGGTTGTCGAGGTCATTCCTGCCGTCCTGGAGGAACACCCGCAGCGGCTTCCTGTCGGTCTTGCGAATCAGCGCGGGATAGACATGTCCACCCCGGATGTTGGTGAAGCTGCCGATGTGGCTGATCACCTTGCGGAAAGCGTCCGGCCGCTCCCAGGCGACGGTGAAGGCGCAGATGCCACCGCTGCTGTTGCCGCAGATGGCACGCTGGGCGGGGTCGCTGGTCAGGTTGTAATCCTTGGCCACGGCGGGGAGGATCTCCTCCAGCAAGAAGCGCGCGTGAAGGTCGCCCAGCGAATCATACTCAAAGCTGCGGTTGCTGCGCGGCTTGTCCTTCGGGTTTGTTGTCGGGAAGACACCAGGCTGGATGAAGATGCCGATGGTCACGGGCATCTCACCGCGGGCGATCAGGTTGTCGAACACCACCGGCGCACGAAACTGCCCGTCACGCTTCACAAAGCCGCCCCCGTCACAAAACACCATCACTGCGGCCGGCTTGTCCTTGGAGTATTGGGACGGCACGTAGATCCACCAGTCACGCGTGGTGCCGGGATAGATCTTCGAGTCCTTCCAGGGCGGCATCTGAATGACCTTGCCCAGCGGCACACCCGGCTGTTCCTGGGAATCCTTGCCGAGCACATATTGATCATCCTGGGGCGCCCCCAGAATCGGCAGGCAGGCGGCAAATGTGACAAGGGTGAAAAGGGATCGGCGAAGCATCGAAGTCATGGGAGCCTTTCAAAACGTGGATCGGACGGACATGTTGCAGCCTCCGGGACGGTGATGCCGGGGAATCTGCCAAACTCAGCCTTTGGCCATGCTGGCCGCAAGCTTCACCGCCTCGACCAGGCTTCTGCCGCTGGCACGCCCCTGCCAGGCGATGTCACAGGCGGTGCCATGGTCGACGCTGGTGCGCGGCACGGGCAGCCCCAGCGTGGTGTTCACGGCGGTGTCAAAGGCCAGCGCCTTGAGCGGAATGAGCGCCTGATCATGATACATGCAGACATAGGCGTCCACCGCACGCCTCTTCGCGGCTATGAAGGCGGTGTCCGGCGGCAGCGGTCCCTCCACCTGCATGCCGGCAGCCCTGGCTGCAGCGACGGCCGGGGCGATGATGGACTCCTCCTCACCACGACCAAACAAACCATGCTCCCCTGCGTGCGGGTTCAAGCCACAGACAGCGATTTTTGGCATCCTCCCCTTCACCCGGCGCACGGCATCATGGGTGAGTTCAATGACGTCCTGAATCCGGCGGCTGGTGAGAGCCGGAACCACGTCCTGATAACCGATGTGGACGGTAACCAGGCTGCAGATCATCTCCTCGGAGAAAAAGGTCATGCAGGAGCGCTCAGCGGCCATCTTTTCAGCAAACATCTCCGTATGCCCCGGATAGGTGATCCCGGCGGCATGCAGCGCCTCCTTGTTGAGCGGCGCCGTCGCCACGGCGGCCACCTGGCCGGCAAGCGCGGCCTCGATGGCCTTGTTGACATAACGAAAGCCTGCGGCTCCGGTCCTCGCGCTGACCCTGCCGGGCTCGAAGCCGTCGGCGTCAAACCCGAACAGGTCCAGCACCGCAGGTTCGTCCAGCGAGCCGGACTTTTCCGGCCACTCAATCTCGCTGAGGATGCGGCGCGGGGCCGGAAGTCCTGTCTGACGGGCGCACCTCGCCAGCAGCCGGGCGTCCCCGAAGACCACGGGCACGGCAAGCCCGCGCACTTCTTCGTTCGCCAGCAGCTGGAGGCATATTTCAGGGCCAACCCCGGCGGGGTCGCCCATGGTGACGGCAAGGATCGGCCGGGACATTGGATGCGTTGGATCAGGTGCTTGCCGAGCTCACTTCACCTTGAAGAGCTCGACGTCGAAGATCAGGGCCTCGTTCGGGCCGATGTCACGTCCCGCACCACGCGGGCCGTAGGCCAGGCGCGAGGGGATGAAGAAGCGGAACTTGGCGCCTTCCTTCATCAGCTGCACACCTTCGGTCCAGCCGGGGATGACGCGGTTCAGGGGAAACTCAATGGTCTGGCCGCGGCGGTAGCTGCTGTCGAACACACGCCCGTCGATCAGCGTGCCCTCATAATGCACCTCCACGGTGTCCGTGGCCTTGGGGCTGCGGCCGGCCCCCTCGGTGATGACCTTGTATTGAAGACCGCTGGCGGTGACGACAACACCCTCCTTTTTGGCGTTGTCTTCGAGGAATTTTTCACCTTTGGCGAGGGCGATGTCTGACATGGAATGGGTTGGGTAAGGGGTTTCGGGGGGCGGAGGCTAGCAGCAGGACGGATGGAGGCAAGCACAAGACCGCCGGCACCGGCCATGTGCATTTTCCTGATTGCAAACCCCGCCTGTCTCCGCGACCCCAGGGCATGGCCTTGCTGAAACGATTCGAAGTCTGGGTGCTCATCCTCCTCGCTGCGGGAGCGGGCCTGTGGGTGGCGCTGGACCAGCCCGCCCAGGAGGGCGACCCCCGTCCATTGGAGGAGGAGCAGACCTCCGAGGAGCCTGCGCTCGTCATCCACCGCTGCACCCTGGAACGCGACTACGGCAACGCGCGGCTGGACATCGAGCTCCGTTACCGCAACAGCAGCCCCAGACCCCTGGTTTTGCAGCCGCCGGACGTGAAGCTGCTCACCCGTGATGGGCGCGAGGTGCCGCCGTTCATCCTGCCTGTGGAAAAACCGCCCCAGATCGCCCCCCGCACCGCCCAGAGCGTGCGGCTTCGCTACTGGCTGGAGGCCGCCCATCTGAAGGGCGGGCTGAGCCTCGACATACGGGGCAGCAGGGCTGACGTGAAATCTGACGCCGCCCTCGACCTCGAAAAGCTGGAAAACCGCAAGTCCAGGACCTGGCAGGGCGTCATTCAGTGAAACAAGCCCTCACTTCACCACTGGAAGCGACTGGATGAACAGGGAGTAGAACTCGTTTTCCTCAGCGCTTTCACCGTCCGCCTCCAGGATGGACTTGAGGATTTCGGCGGCCTCCTTCTGCACGCTGCGGGTGGAGAAAAGGGCGGCGCGTTCGTTCATGTAATCGAACACGCTTTCATCATTCTCCGCCACCTCACGGGCACGGGCGAAGGATTCTTCGATGAAGAGATCCTTGGGATACTCGGACTTCCACCCTTTCTTCACGAACGCCTGCTTCAGGAGTTCCTCTTCGGCGAGTGAAACATGGGCGTCGGCATAGATGGAAAGGGCAAGGAGGTCGAAGAGCGCTTCGCGTTGCGGCTGGGTCATGATGGTTGCATTTTCATCCGACTAAAACCACGATGTCGATGCTGAAAAAACACTTATTTTTGCGCCTGCACCCAAGGGCGAGGCGCTAGTTTCCCCGAATGTTTCGGCGGAAGTCCACGATGCCCTCGCGCAGGCTGAACAAATCCTTCCTCCATGTGCCAAAAAGCTCCTCATGGCAGGCATGCTTAGTGAGCGTTTCAAGCTGCTGAAGAGCTGCGAGAGCTTCGTTGATCCAGTTGAGGCAGCGCTTGCTCACCGCCAGCGCATAGCCGGTATCGATGTCGATCTGCGCATCAGGTCTGCGCCCAAGCACGCCGATGGCGGCCGCCAGCTTTCCTGAAACCTGCATGACGTTGCCGAGGAACCGGGTCAGCGGATCGTCCGGCGCAGTTTCGGATGCATTCCCCAGCCCAGCACGCCTGGCATCCTCACAGATCCGGACGACCAGTTCACGCGCCTGACGACCGAGAGGATGTTCCTGAGCCTTGTGACGCACGGAGGCTGCGTCAGACGCCTCATCCTGCCTGCCCTCACCTCCGCTCTCCTCCTCCAGGTGTTCCGCAAAGCCATGGTTCAGCGTCTCCATCCACTCCCTGCGGCGCTGTTTTTCCGGTGAGTCCACGGAGGAAGGCTCCACACCTTCCTGGGCGTCGGCCAGGTCCTCGATGAGATGGTCCCAGCCCATGACGAAGGCGATCTTCTGCTCCGACTCCTCGTCATCCTCATATTTGTCATGAGCCTCAAGGCTCGCGTCGGCAAGCCGGTCGGAGGCCTTGAGCTGCTCCTCCCACTTTTCCTCGGTGAAATCCTCCTGCCGCAGCTCGTCATCGTAGTCTGCGGCCTCGTCCATGGGTGGACGCTGGATCACGGCGGCAAGATGCTCCCTCATGGCGTGCATGTTGGCCATCCTTTGCGCGGTCTCCTCATCCTCGTCCATCTGCCAGCGATGCTCGACCACCTCGATCTGGAAGTCGGTGCTTTCCACCACGCAACGGCCGAGCCCTTCCATGAACCATTCGAGGTAGAAGCAGCTGCGCATCTCGGTGGGCATCTCATGGATGCGCCGCTCCCGGTAGGCCTGCTTCCACTCCTCCTCAGGCACGGCAAACACCTTGACCTTGCGAGAGGCGGTGATGTCACCCACCTGACCCTTCTGGACGCCGGAGCCCGGCGGAACCGCGGGCTGAGGCCGCGGGCTTGGATTCACGAACCGCAGCCTGCTCCCCGCGATGTCCCGCCAGGCATCCCCCTGCAGGTCCAGAAGGATCGGCTCGTCACGCTCCATCACCTCCAGCCGGACCATCACACGACCACGCTCCGTGTTGTCCAGCTCGCCGCAGATCACGGCTTGATCAAATCTCCAGGCCATGCGCGATGTATGATGGAGACGATTCGGGAAGCAAGAACGAAGGCGGATGAACTTTCAGGATGCAGCCTTCGATCATGCGGCGAGATTTGCAGATGCCCGCCCAGATCAGCCCGTTCCAGGACAGCCCTTCCGCGCGTGCGGAGCTGGTGCCTTTTCTGATGCGGCAGTTCCAGGGAGAAGGCGCCTGCGACGCGGACCAATGGCTGCGTCGGCTTGCCTACTGGTGGGACGAAAACCCATTCGCAGACGCCCATCCGTGCAGGGGCTGGCTGCTTCGCGACGCCGATGTCGTCGTCGGTTTTCTCGGCGTCATCCCAACATGGTATGAAGACGCCTGCGGCACGCCGGTCCCGGCTCTGATCGCCACCTCCTGGGCCGTGGCCGAAGCTCATCGTCATGCCGCCCTGCCGATGGGCATGATGCTGCAGCGCGCCGGCCGCGACTGCGTGATGGTGGATTCCACGCCAAGCCCTGAAGTACGAAGGCTGCTGCAACGCTGGGGCTGGACCGCGCAAACCCAGGTCAGGCACAGCCTCGTCTGGCGCGGAGCCCTGGGCGGCATCCTGGCCGGCATCGGCGGCCACGCACCCTGGCCGCCGCGCGAAGACCGGAGGATCGTCTCGGACCCCCGCCTGGTGACCCGGATTGCTCAGGCACCTCCCTCCGGGCGGCTGCAGAAGCACATCACCCCTGAATACCTGCGCTGGTATGTGAAGTCGCCGATGCGCGAACATCATTTCCTCGCCGTCATCGACACCGGCGGAACCCTGTCATCCTACCTGATCATGACACGCCGCAGCCTCCGGGGAATCCCTTCCTGGATGGTTGTCGACTGGTTCAGCACGCAACCAGCCCATGAGGAACTTCATGCCCTGGTCTTCCATCTGATGGATCATTCGCCCGGCACTCAGCATTGCTGGAGGCCTTTCATCAGCCTCCTTTCCTTTCCGGACGATGATCCCTGGAAGGGCCTGCCGGTCTTCTTCAGCCGTGAGGAAGCCGTCTGCCACCATCACTGGATCCCCTCTCGCCTGGCGGACTCACCGGTCAGGCATGTGATCGGCGAAGGCGACTGGGGGCTATGAAACCAGCGCCAGCACGTCGGCGGGCGTCGCAAACGAATCCGCCCTGATCCTTTCGTCGGGAATCGTCACGCCAAACTCCTGCTCCAGGGCCATCAGCAGGTCGATCGACTGGAGCGAATCCAGCCCCAGCCTGCCAAGCTCGGCGTCCATGGCAAGAGGCGCACCCTCCGGCAGAAGCCGCAGGAAGGGACGAAGCAGGTTCAGAAGTTTTTGTTCGGCGGTCATTCGGCAGCAGGGGGATCAGGGGGATGACTTGGCGGCAAGCAGGGCATGGCCGTGATTCATACGCCAGGCCTCGGCCTCCCGGCCGCCTTCATGCGTCACCTCAACGGGCGGTGCATGGCTGAGAAAACCGAGAAGGCTGGCCGTCAGGCCGTAGGCGCCCACGTTGGGGATGCCCACCAGGTCGCCCGGCTGCACCTGGGGAATCCTGACGCCACGTCCCAGGGCGTCGAGCGGCGTGCAGAGAGGCCCGACCAGGTCCACCATCATCATCGGTTCGGCCGTGACATCGCGGCCCAGGTTCACCACGGTCAATGCACCACGCGGCACACGCCCCAGCCCCGCCATGCCGCCGAGATGATGAATGCCGGTGTCGAGGATGACAAAGGTGCGGCCTGGAAAGGCCTTGATGTCCAGCACGCGTGCAATGAGCCAGCCGCTGCCCGCGCAGAGGCGGCGCCCGGATTCAAACCAGAGCTCCGCCCCCCGCCGGGCGAAAGCCGACGCCTGCCACACCTCGTCCAGCTTCTCCCTCAGTCCGTCCAACGGCGCAGGTGCCAGGTCGTTCGCATACGGCCAGGGAAAACCACCGCCTGCATTGACGATGCGGGATTGAAAACCCAGCGCCACTTCGACCCTTTGCGCACATTCGAGGGCGCGCCGCGTGTTCGTCACCAAGGCCTCCACGCCGGCGACCTGCGTTCCAAAATAAACATGCACTCCGGCCAGGTGAAGCCCCGGCTGACGGACCAGGCCTCGGGCCGCCGGAGCCAGCAGCAGCGGTTCGGCAAAGCCAAACTGGCTCTCCACGCCGCTCATCGCCAGTCGTGCGTCGGGGGCGTCTTCCGGATTCACCCGCAGCAGTACCGCGGCCTCGCACGAATGCCGCAGGCAGGCGGCGGAAAGGCAGGCGAGGTCACGCAGGCTTTCGGCGGAAAAAAGCCTTATACCGGCATTCAGCGCCGCCTCCAGCTCCGCCTCCGTCTTGCCCGGCCCGCCGAACAAAATTTGCTCCCCCGTGAACCCCGCCGAAAGCGCGGCGCCCAGCTCGCCCGCCGACGTCACCTCCGCCCTCGCCCCGCATTCGCGCAACCGCCGGGCGATGGCGGGCAGCGGGTTGGCCTTGAAGGAATAACAAACTGACGATCCTTCCGGCAGGGCGGAGAAAAGCTCGGCGGCGCGATTTGTCACCTCCCCCAGGTCATAGGCGTAGAGGGGCGTGCCATGACGCATAGCCAGGGTCTGGGCAAGGCCTGCATTCATGCGGTCCCATCCTCCAGCAGGGCGCGCAGGGCCTTGCGGTCGACCTTTTGGTTGGCCGTGCGCGGCAGTTCAGGCAGGACGATCAGCCGGTCGGGCACCTTGGCGGCCTCCAGAAGTCCGGCGAGCCCGGAGAGGATCACCGCATCATCAGGAAGGCCGCCGGCCAGCGTGACGAAGAGGCAGAGCCTGTCCCGCGCCTCGTCCTTGATGCAGCCGGCGGCGGACACCTGGTCAAGGCGACACGCGGCCTCCTCAATCTCCACGGGGCTCATTCGATGCCCCTTGTGCTTGATCATGAAGTCACTGCGCGCATGAAAATGGATGAACCCTCCGGCGTCCACGGAGCCAAAGTCACCCGTGACCAGCACCCGCGTGCCGTCGGGCATGAAACGGTAGCGTTTCGCCGTCTCGTCGGGCGCGCGCCAGTAGCCCAGGCCGACATGCGGCCCCTTGA
>JBIJBP010000233.1:0-4867 GCA_044345155.1 Prosthecobacter sp.
GAAACACACCCGCCGCGCTCAACGGCCCCTCATCAAATCGCACGACATGCTCCCCGCTGAGGGAGTTGAGATTCTGCAGTCGGACGGCGAGGAGGCGCATGGGTGGGTGTTTATGCGATGATCCGTTTCTCCCTCAACGTCAGCAGCTCATCAAACACGGCGCTGAGTTCGCCGCCTTCGATGTGCTTTTCGGTGAGCAGCTCGCGAAAGACATCACGGGGCTGCAGGTCGTGGAGGGTGGGGGCTTTTGCCTGCCAGGGGGCGGATTCGGAAACGGGGAGATTGGCGAGGACTTTGAGGACTTCGAAGCGTCCGGCGGAGGCTTCGCGCACCTGGCGGTCGAGGTCGGGCTCGGGGGCGTCGAGCTTCACGGTGATCTCCGCCCAGCTCCCGGCGGGCACGGTTTGAAGATCGGCGACCAGAGTGGCGCGGTTTGCGGTAGCGCGGGTGAGCCGGCGGGCGGCGGGGATCGGAAGAAGCTGAATGTCGATTCTTCTGCCTTCATTCTTCTGCCCATCGGACAGATTGATTGGCAGGAGAATGGGGGCAGGAGAATGAGCTTGAAGCTCGAGGATGACGACGGACTTGGCATCGGCGGCCTCGGAGAAGCTGAGGGCGATGGGGGAGCCGCTGTAGCGGATGGTTTCGAGACCGGCGACTTTTTGTGGACGATGCAGATGGCCGAGGGCGGTGTAGTCGAAGCCTTCAAAGAGGTCCGCGCCGACGGCGCCGAGGTTGCCGATGTGGATGTCGCGCTCGCTGTCGCTGGTCGTGGCGCCGAGGACGGTTAGGTGGCCCAAGGCAATGACTGGGCGGCCTTGCGCGAGCTGGCGGCACGCGGCGAGCTGTGTGGTGTAGTGGCTGTAGATGGCGGCGCGGACCTGCTCATGCACGGCGGTGATCGAATCACCGGCGGTGGCCTGGCGCAGATCCCGCTCGCGTAAAAACGGTACGGCGGCTACGACAGCTCCACCGAGATCGACAATGTTGTTTTCGCCCGCGTGGCCGAAGACATGCACATCGAAGCGTTTCAACAGTTCACGCGGGGCGTTGAGGTGGGAGGCGGAGTCGTGATTGCCGCCGGTGATGACGGCCTGCACGGATTTCAGGTCGGCGAGGCGTTTGAGGAAGTCGAAGTAGAGTGCGACGGCATCCTGTGGTGGATTGGCAGTGTCGAAGACATCGCCGCTGAGGAGTAGCGCGTCGATCCTTTCGGCGTGGAGCGTGTCGAGCAGCCAGTCGAGGAACGCCGTGTGCTCGGGCAGCCGGTCACGTTCGACGAGTCGGGCGCCGAGATGCCAGTCAGCGGTGTGGAGGATGCGCATGCGAGGCTGATCTAAGGCAGGGGAGAGGTGGGATGCAAAACATGTTTGCCGGGGGAAGGAATGAAACCCGAAATCCGAAATCCGAAACCTGGAACCTGGACGGAGAATGAAGTTTTTGTTTGGCATGATCGGAGACATGAAACAAAAAGCCTTCCCCGGGTGATCCAGGGAAGGCTTGGAGATGAATGTGCGGCTGGGTCAGGGAACGTCGACCTGCGGCAGCTTCCACACCTTGCTGGCGTATTCCAGGATGGTGCGGTCGGAACTGAAGAAGCCGACGCGTGAGGTGTTGAGCACGGTCATCTTGGTCCAGAGGTCGGGCTGCTTGTAGGCGGCGTCCACCTGGGCCTGGGCATCGACATAAAGCTGGTAGTCAGCCAGGCAGAGATAGGGGTCACCATGCTCCAGCAGGCTGTCGCGCAGGGGTTTGAAATCGCCTGCATTGCCGGTGAAGTAGTCACTGCCGATCCAGTCGATGACGGCGCGCAGGTTCTCATTGCCCCAGTAGTATTCCCAGGGGTTGTAGCCACGGGCCTTGAGGTCGGTGACCTGCTCGACGGTGAGGCCGAAGATGAAGATGTTGTCGTCGCCGACCTCCTCGGCGATTTCGACATTGGCGCCATCGAGGGTGCCGATGGTGAGAGCACCGTTGAGGGCGAGCTTCATGTTGCCGGTGCCGGAGGCCTCCTTGCCGGCGGTGGAGATCTGTTCGCTGAGGTCGGCTGCGGGGATGATCTTCTCGGCCAGGGAGACGCCATAGTTGGGCAGGAAGACCACCTTCAGCTTGTCGCCGACACGCGGGTCGTGGTTCACCTTGGCGGCGAGGGCGTTGATGGCGTGGATGATGTTTTTGGCGAGGAAGTAGCCTGGGGCGGCCTTGGCACCGAAGACGAAGACGCGCGGGTGGAAGTCGGCGCCCGGGTTGTTCAGGATGGTTCTGTAGAGGGTGACGATGTTCAGCAGGTTGAGGTGCTGGCGCTTGTATTCGTGAAGGCGTTTGATCTGCACGTCGAAGAGGGCGTCGGGGCTGACATGCACGCCGCAGCTGTCCTGGATGATCTTTGCGAGGGCGACCTTGTGCTGACGCTTGATGAAGCGGTAGCGGTCCCGGAACGAAGCGTCTTCGGCGAAGGAGTCGAGCTGCCGGAGCCTGGAGGCGTCCTTTTTCCAGCTTTCTCCGATGCTGTCGGTGATGAGGGCGGAGAGCTGCGGGTTGCAGACATCGAGCCAGCGGCGGAAAGTGACACCGTTGGTGATGTTGACGAAACGTTCGGGGTAGAGCTCGTGAAACTCGGGGAAGAGTCGTTCGCAGAGCAGGCGTGTGTGGAGGGCGGCGACGCCGTTGGTGGCATGGCCGCCGAGCACGGACATGTGGGCCATGCGGACATACTTGCCGCCGCGTTCATCAATGAGGGAGAGGGCGCGCTTCTTGGCGCTGTCGCCGGGCCATTTCGCCTCGACATCACCGTCGAGGAACTGGGCATTGATCTGGTAGATGATCTGGAGATGGCGCGGCAGCACACGTTCGAAGAGGCTGACGGACCACATTTCCAGGGCCTCGGGCAGGAGGGTGTGGTTGGTGTAGGAGAAGGTCTCCTGGCAGATCTTCCAGGCCTGGGCCCAGGGGATGCCCTCCTCGTCGAGAAGGATGCGCATGAGCTCGGGGATGGCGACGGCGGGGTGGGTATCGTTGAGCTGGATGGCGGCCTTGGAGGGGAACTCACTCCAGGGCAGGGAATAGCCATTTTTGAAACGGCGCACGATGTCGGCCAGGGAGCAGGCGACGAAGAAGTACTGCTGGACGAGGCGGAGCTCCTTGCCGGACTCGGTGGCGTCGTTGGGATAGAGCACCTTGGAGACGGTCTCGGCGACGGCCTTTTCCCGCAGGGCCTCGATGTAGGAGCCCTCGTTGAAGACCTGGAAGTTGAAGTCCTCGTCAGCCTGGGCCTGCCAGAGGCGGAGGACGTTCACGGTGTGGCTGTCATAGCCGACGATGGGGATGTCCCAGGGCAGGCCGAGCAGGCACTTGGTGTCGATCCATTCCGAGTGAGGGTTGCCGTGGTCGTCGAACTTTTGAATGACACGGCCATAGAGGTTGATCTTCTGGCGGTAGGAGGGACGGGCGATTTTCCAGGGGGAGCCGTCACGCATCCAGGCGTCGGGGTGCTCGACCTGGCGGCCGTTGATGAACTCCTGGCGGAAGAGGCCGAACTCGTAATGGATGCCGTAGCCGATGGCGGGCAGGTTCAGCGTGCTGAGAGAATCCATGAAACAGGCGGCGAGACGGCCGAGACCGCCGTTTCCGAGACCCATGTCCGGTTCATTTTGAAGAAGGGCATCAAGGTCCTTGCCCATGTCGCTCAGGGCTTTTTTGACTGGGTCATAGAGGCCGGAGTTGCGGAGGTTGTTCTCCAGCAGACGGCCCATGAGGTATTCGAGGGAAAGGTAGTGGATGCGGCGGACGCCAGACTTGCGGTGCAGGGTGCGGGACTTGGTGGCGCTGTCCATGACGCGGTCACGCACGGCCAGGCAGGTGGCGACCCACCAGTCGTTCGGGCTGGCACTGTCCACATAGGCACCAAGGGTGAAGCGGACGTGGTTGACAATGGAGGCCTTGATGGCTTCGGGAGTGTTGCCGAGATCGCAGTGGGCTGGGGTCATGGGAGGTGGAAAGGAATGTTGGAGAGTGAGGTCAAATCGAGAAGGGGCAACGGGCTTGAAAAGAGGGTGGCGGGACGCCTGTTGAAAACCGGTCCTTGAGCGGGCTTGGATGCCGAGGTCTGCGCAGGTGGACCGGTCCATTCACCAGGTGATCCACTTGGGCAGCTCTGCTGGGGCGATGACGAGGGTGATTTCACCTTTGGGCGGTCGGTTTTGATAATGGCAAAGCACTTGCTGTGCCGGGCCGCGCTGGAATTCCTCAAACTTCTTCGTCAACTCCCTGGCAACCACGACACGGTGGTCCGGCCTGGCGGTGGCGATCATGGAAAGCGTGTCCACGAGGCGGTATGGGCTTTCAAAATAGAGGCTTGTTGCATCCCTTTGCAGGGCGATAAGAAGCTCTTTTTCACGCTGGCCCTTTTTGTGGGGGAGGAAGCCGCCAAAGTGGAAGGGGACGGTGGGGAGGCCGCTGGCGGCGAGGGCTGTGAGCACGGCACTGGGGCCGGGGAGGCTCTCGACCTTCAAGCCTGCGGCGACAACGCTTTGCACGAGCCTTTGACCCGGATCGGAGACCGTGGGCATGCCGGCATCCGAGACCAGGGCGACGCTGCCGCCGGCCCGGATGTGGGCAATCAGTTCCGGAATGCGTCGCGCTTCGTTGTGCTCGTTGAGGCTGATGAGGCGGGCATGGATGCCGTGGTGGCTGAGCAGGCGTCCGGAATGCCGGGTGTCTTCGCAGGCAATGACCTGTACTTGCTTCAAGACCTCCAGGGCACGAAGCGTAATGTCGCCAAGATTGCCGATGGGTGTGGCGGTCAGGTAGAGGGCGGCGGGGAGGCCTGAGGCCTGGATGCCGGAGGTTTCAAAGGGACCACAGGACT
>JBIJBP010000019.1:0-46713 GCA_044345155.1 Prosthecobacter sp.
GCGACCGAAGCGGGCGCGGTCGATGGAGGTGCAGGCGCCGACTTCGACATCATCATCCAGCTGGACGATGCCGACCTGTTCGATCTTCACATGCCGGCCCTTCACGAATTCGTAGCCAAAGCCGTCCGAGCCGATCGTCGTGCCGCTGTGGATGGTGACCCGGTTTCCGAGGACGCAGCGGTCGGCGATCGTGCAGTTGGCGTGGAGCAGGCAGTCCTCGCCAATGCGCGCGCCATGACCGATGCAGACGGCGGCCTGGATGGTGGTGCCGTCGCCGATGTGCACATCATCACCAATGACGGCGGCGGGGCCGATGGACACCTTCTGGGGGTCAAAGACCGCCTTGGGGGAGACGACGGCAGAAGGATGAATGCCCGGCATGAAGTCACGGGCCGGGGGGCCGAAGTGGCGGATGGCCGAGGAGAAGGCGAAGGTCGGGTTGCTGACGCGGATGAGCGCCTTGCCCTCCATGGGGTCTGTGAAGTCGGGGCCCACCAGGATGGCGGTCGCCCGGGTGGACTTCAGCGCCGTCAGGTAGCGTGGGTTGCCCAGGAAGGTCACCTCTCCCGGGGCGGCTTCGGCGATGGAGTTCAGGCCGGTGACGACTGCTTCCGGGTCTCCTTGAACAAGTTCACCGCCGACGAGTTCGGCAAGCCTCTGGTGCGTGATGTGGTGGCTCATGATGAAAGAGGAAGATCGGGAAAATGAAAAAACAAAGGGCACGCCACCTGGACAGGGTGCGTGCCCGTAAAGGGAGGGGCAGCCAGATGGGAGGTTACTTCTTTTCCTCCTTGGGGGCATCACCGGCCGGGGCCGGGGCGGCTGCGGGAGCGTTTTTGTTCAGTTCCACGATGATCTGGTCCGTGATGTCCACGGCGTCCTTGTAGAAGATGAGCACCGGCACGGTCGAGAGGCTCATGCCGGACTTGTCGAAGATGAAATCATATCCTTCCGCCTTGGCCTTGTCGCGCACCACGACGAGGATTTCGTCATAGATGCCCTTGCGGATCTGCATGTCCTCCTGCTTCAGCTGGTTGGTGCGGCGGTTCTGGGCCTCGCCGATTTCCTGCTCCAGGGAGCGCAGCTCCTTGGCCTTGTCCTCGAACTCCGCCGCCCTCTTGGCACGGGCGTCAGGAGTCATGATGGGATCGCTGGCCTCCTTCTTGAGCTTCTGCATGTCGTTCATCAGGTTCTTGTAGACCGACCAGCGGTCATTCATCTCCTTCTGGGCCTTGTCGATGTTGTTCTTGAACTTGTCGGCGGCGTCCTTGGTCTTGTGGAACTCGGAGAAGGCCTTGGACATGTCCACGACGCCGAACTTGATGTCGGCGGCTTGGCTGGCGACGGCGGCCAGCAGAAGGCAGATGAGGGAACGAATCATGGGGAAGGGGGCAGGGGGTGGAAATGGAGGCGGGTAGCGGGCTTAGAAGCGGTAGCCCATGTTGAACTGGAAGCGGGGGCTGTTGCTGACGAAATCATCATCCGAGGGCTTGATGACCGGCAGGCCCAGGTCGAGGCGGATGGGGCCGACTGGGAGGAACAGGCGCACACCGATGCCGACGTTGGAGTAAACCTCGCCGTCGCCGACGATGGGGCCGCCATTGCGGTAACCGGCCGCGTTGACGCCTCCGGCTGCAGTGGTGTCCGTTTCAACCATGCCGATGTCCCAGAAAATGGCACCACGCACCTTTTCGATGATCGGGAAGGAGTATTCGACGGAACCAAAGAGGGTCATGTTGCCGCCGATGGGCTCTCCGGAGGCGTCCTTCGGACCGGCGTCGCGGTAGTCAAAGCCGCGAAGGTTGTAGGCGCCGCCCAGGAACAGGCGCTCAAAGATCGGCACCTGGCTGTCACTCCAGCCATCGACCCAGCGGGCCATGCCTTCAATGCTCAGGATGGTGTCGCCAGGCAGATGGAAGAACTGCTGTCCGCCGATGTTGGCGCCCCAGACCTCGACGTCGCCGCCAAGGCCAGCCCCAAGGAGGCCGGCTTCAAACTTGTGGCCCTTGCGGGTGATGAAGACGCTGTCACGCGTGTCATGCACGAAGTTCAGCTCAACCTTGCTTTCGAGGTAGTTGCCTTCCTCGTCGCGAAGCAGGGCGGTGGTGCTGTTGTCGTTGTCCACGTCGATCTCCGTCTGCTGAAGGGTGTAGGTGCCTTCGAGGTAGGCGTATTTGCCGATCGGCTTGCGCAGGCCGATGGAGGCGCCGGCGTTCGTCTGGTCAAAGCGGTTGGAGAGGTAGAAGAGGTTCTGGTAGAAGAGGCCGACGGTGAGGGCGAGCTTCTGTCCCAAGAACCAGGGCTCCGTCCAGGTGGTGTTGAAGGAGGAGGTGCGGATACCGTAGCGGATGTTCATGTTGAAGCGCTGTCCGGCGCCTCGGAAGTCCTTCCAGTCGGTGATGTCAAAGTTGGTCTGGGTCACGTCAACAAAGCCGACCAGACTGTCGACCGAGCTGAAGCCGGCGCCGAAGTTCACGGAGCCCGTGGGCTTTTCAGTGACGTTGACCTCGACATCCTTGAAGCCGACGACCTCGGTGTCGACATGACGCACGGTGAGGGGGTTGGGATCTCCCTTGACCTCGAAGTAGTTCATGTTTTCCAGGGTCGTCTGGGCGGTTTCGAGCTGGACGGTGTTCAGCTCATCCCCGGGGGCGAAGGCGAGTTCGCGACGGATGATCTCATCCTCGGTCCTGACGTTGCCGCTGATGTTGACCTTGCGGATGAAGGACTTGCCGCCTTCGGTGATGTTGAAGAGGATGTTCAGCCTGCCCGGGCCGGCGTCGGTGAGCTGGGTGTCAACGACGGCGTCGGCGTAGCCCCTGGAGCCATAGTAGTCACGAATCATCTTTTCATCGCCGCGCACATCGCTGCCGGAGTAGGGGAAGCCTGCCTCCGAGCGGATGGCCGGGGTCAGCTCGTCCTTGGTGAAGACGGTGGCGCCGCGGATGTCCACGGAGGCGACATCATACTTGCCACCCTCGGTGATTTCAAAGATCAGGGCGGTGCTCTTTTCGTCGATGGGCTCGCGGCGGTAGCCCACCTTGGCATAGACATAACCCTCGTCCTGAAAGGCTTCCTGGATGGCCTGGACATCATCAAGAAGGGTCTGGTTGTCGATCTTGCCGGCCTTTCCCCAGAGGCGGTAGAAGGTCTTTTCACGGCTCTTGATCTTGCTCTTCAGGGTGCGGGAGCTGATGGCGTTGTTGCCTTCGAAACGGATTTCTCCGATCAGGCCGCGGGCGCCTTCTTCAATCTTGAAGAGAACGCTGGAGAAGCCTTCCTTGGCCGAGGGGCTGACGTCATAGGTCACCATCACGTCGGAGAAGCCCTTTTTCTCGTAAAGCTCACGGATCTTCTGCTGGGCGGTGGTCAGCCTGGCGTCATCCACGGAGTCCCCGACCTTCACCTCCAGCTCGTCACGAAGCTTGTTGTTGTCGAGCATGGAGTTGCCCAGGAAGCCGATTTCACCAATCACGCCCCGGCCTGAGAGGGTGACCACCACCTTGACTCCGCCTGCGACGTTGACCGCCTGGATGTCGACGTTTTCCACGGCGCCGGTGGCGTAAAGGGTGCGGATGTCGCGTTCGACGGACTCATCCGTGTAGGGTTCACCCACACGTGTCGCCATCTGGGCTCGCACGCGGTTGGGATCGAGGGTGGCGGCTCCTTTGAAAACCACGTCCACTTCACGAACGAATCTTTTTCCGGCGGCGGCCGGTGAGTCGAGCGCGACCTGGGCCTGGGAGACTGCCGTGGCGGCGGTGATCAGAATCAATGCCGTCAGGGGACGGAGGGCTAACTTTTTCAGGAGTAGGGTGCCGTGCATAAGCTTGGGAGAAGGAGTCGCAACCGCCATGCGGTTCGCAATGGACGATAAGCGTCAGTAATGCTGGCCGGGCCATCCTGCGTCAAGATGTAATATGAGCCTTCATTAGAGGGTCTGGGCGGGCCTGCCAGCCGGGGCGGCCCCGGCCTGCTTTCGGCAATGTTGGTTGGTGCGAACCCTTCCCCGGGGCTTGAGGCCATCCACCTGCGCGGGAGGACATCGTTTTCTTTGGATGTTGTGGAGAGGTGTGTTTAAAGGATGACCGATCCTGAACCCGGTATTTTTTCCCGGCATCCTTCCTGCTCTAAACCTCCTTCAATGACCTCCACCACCCCCCTGCGGGAGCGCGGCTTGCGCCTGCTCGAAGACGACCTCCGCTTCCTGATGACTGCCTTTGCCTCGGTACTTCACCGTGTCGGGGAGGGCGGGCTGGCCGAGCGGCTGCCCTGGATCAGCCGCTGCCAGGAGGAGGGCGGGGAGCCCAGCCGTGCCCTTGGGCAGGCGCTTTCCATCGCCTTCCAGCTTCTGAACATCGTCGAGGAACGTGCTGCCTCGCAGACCCGCCGCCTGCGTGAGAAGGAGCGCGGCCCCGAGGCCGAGCCCGGCATGTGGCCTGAGAACCTGCGTGAGATGAAGGCCCTGGGCGTGACCGAGGCGGAACTGCTGGAGGTGCTCAGGTCGGTGCGGGTGGAGCCGGTGCTGACGGCCCATCCCACCGAGGCCAAGCGGGAGACGGTCCGTGACCTTCACCTGGAGATTTATGCCCTGATGAACAGGCATGAAAACAAGGACTACACGCCCCGTGAACAGGCGCGGATTCAGTCCCAGCTCGAGGTCCAGCTGGAGAATCTCTGGCGCACTGGTGAGATCCATGTGACGCGCCCGACGATTGACGCCGAGCTGCAGAATGCGCTGCATTACCTGCGTGAGGTGTTTCCCGAGGCCTTGTCGCGTGCCCACATCCATCTCCGTGAGGCCTGGGCGGGGGCGGGGTTTGATCCTGCCGGAGTCGATGCTCTGCCGCCGCTGATTCGTTTTGGAACCTGGATCGGCGGGGACAGGGACGGGCATCCGTTTGTCACCGCCGAGGTCACGGCAAAGGCGCTTGGCGAGCTTCGTCAAAACGCCCTCCGGGTGCATCGCCGTGCCCTGGAGCAGCTTGCGCATCATTCGCCGCTAAGTTCGCTCTTTCAGAAAAGGCCGGCCTGTCTGGAGGCGTTGACCACCAGGCTTGCCCAGGAGCTTGGGGGGGATTCCAACCCGGAGGTGGTGTACATTTTGGACCGTAACAAGGAGGAGCCCTGGCGCGCCGCCGCCTATTTGATGCGGGCTCGCCTGCTGGCCGAGTTTGAGAATCCTGGCAGCCGCGGTGCTTATGCGACCCCCGAGGATCTTCTGGCGGACATCAACGCCTACGCGGAGTCCCTGGAAAATGTGGGTGCCGGTGCCCTTGTTGTCGAATTCATCGTGCCCTTCCGGCGTCGGCTTCAGGCCTTTGGATTCCACGGGGCGGCGCTCGACATCCGGCAAAACTCCGCTTTCCACGAGAAGGCGCTGGAGCAGTTGCTGGCGGCGGCCGGACTGCTGGGGGGCAGGCCCTGGAAAGAGTGGTCGGTTCAGGAAAAACGGGCACTGCTGGACCGTGAGCTGACCTCGCCCCGTCCGTTTCTGGCGGCCGGCATGTCCGCAGGTCCGGAGGCGGACACCGTCCTGGCCTGTCACCGGGTGCTGGCCGGGCACATCGCCAGGCATGGCACGGCTGGGCTGGGTGCCTTGATTGTCTCGATGACGCGCAACATGGAGGATCTCCTGACGGTCTACCTGCTGGCGCGCGAGGCGGGGCTGATGACCTGGATGGACGGAGGACTCTGCTGTCCGCTGCCAGTGACGCCGCTCTTCGAAACCATGGCGGACCTCGACGCCGGGCCGGGCATCGTCGATGAGTTTCTCCAGCATCCGGTGACGCGCCGGAGCCTGGGCGGTGGCGGTGCGGCCTTCCAGATGATGGTGGGTTATTCGGATTCCAACAAGGACTGCGGCATCCTCGCCAGCCAGTGGGCGCTGCATCGTGCCCAGGCCGCCCTGAGCGCCACCACGGCCCGGCATGGGGTGCAGTCGGTGTTCTTCCACGGTCGAGGCGGCACGGTGGGACGTGGCGCGGGACCCACCCATTGGTTCATGGAAGCTTTGCCTCAGGGTTCGTTGGGCGGCTGGATGCGCATGACGGAGCAGGGCGAGACCATCGCGCAAAAGTACGCCCACCTTGGCTCCGCTGTATATCACACGGAGCTGCTGATGGCCTCCGCTGCCTCCGCCACGGCAAGGCATCGTCACGGCAGGCCTGCGGATCAGTCCACCGCGCCGCTGCTAGACCGGCTGGCGAGCGACAGCCGCCTGGCCTACCGGGCGCTTCTGGAGGAGCCGGACTTCATGCGCTTCTACCGTCAGGCCACTCCCATCGACGCCCTGGAGAATGCACGCATCGGCTCCCGTCCCTCGCGTCGTACCGGTCAGGCGACGCTGGATGACCTGCGCGCCATTCCCTGGGTGTTTTCCTGGACCCAGTCGCGCTTCTACCTGCCGGGCTGGTTTGGCGCCGGCTCCGCCTTGGAGAAGCTGAGGACCGCTTCGCCCGCCGACTTTGCAGAGATCAAGGCCAAGCTCAAGGAGTCGCCGTTCATCAGCTACGTGCTCACCAACATTGAGAGCAGCCTGGTGAGCGCCAACCCGGACTTGATGAGGCTCTATGGCGGGCTGGTGGAGGAGGAGGAAATCCGTCAGCGCTTCCTCGGCATCATCCTGGCCGAGTTCGATCGCACGCGGCGGGTGCTTGAGGAGCTGTTTGACGGAAAGTTCGCCGCCCGGCGGCCCCGGCTTGCCTACACCCTGCAGATCCGCGAGGAGCCGCTGCGTGTCCTGCATGAGCAGCAGGTGAGGCTGCTGAAAAAATGGCGTGAAAAGGTCCAGGCCGGCCGTTCAGATGCCGCCGAGTCCATGATGCCGGACCTGCTGGTCTCCATCAATGCGCTGGCTTCAGGGCTCCGGACGACGGGCTGAGGCCGGCTTCATCGGCTGAGAACAATAAGTTTGCAGCATGGCATGAACCGCAGAAACTAGCCGTGATGATTTCAGCTCCCCTCCGTGCAGCCGCCGGCCTGATCCTGGCCTCCCTCCTCCTGGCTTCCTGCGGTTCCTCCCCCAGGATCAAGGGGCTGCCCAAAAACCTGCCGCCGATCAACCTCCATGGCAGCAGCACCACGCCTTCCCACAGCATGGAGCGCAAGGACTACCCCTTCGATCCGGTGACGGGGGACTACATGCTCGCCTGGGCCTCGGAAGGTGAGCGGGCTGCCTCGGCCTCGGACATTGATTCCTGGAGCAGGTCGCATGGCGGCTCGGTCTCCCGGAGAAACCCCTCGCCGGTCAGGAAGGTCTCCTCCAAGAAGGGAACGAGCTCCCGCAGCGGTGGTTCTTACACGATCAAGCGGGGCGACACCCTCGGGGCGATCGCCCGCAAGCACGGCACCACGGTTTCCAAGCTCAAGGCGGCGAACGGCCTGTCGTCGGACTTCATTCGTGAAGGACGGACGCTGAAGATCCCCAGGTGACACAGAGGTCATGATCTCCTGCAGGTCCGGCTTGATCCTGGTCTTCCTTGTCATCAAGGGGGCGGCCTGGGCGCTTGGGTTCAGCACCGTCGTGGTGGATGCCGGCCATGGCGGCAGGGACGGCGGCTGCGTGCATCATGGGCTGGTGGAAAAACGCCTCTGCCTGGATGTGGCCCAGCGTCTCGAAAAACATCTCAAGGCAAGGGGGCTGAAGGTCGTGATGACACGTCGCACCGATGCCTATGTGAGTCTGGATTCCCGCATCAGCATCGCCAACCGCCAGCGCAACGCCCTGTTTGTCAGCATTCATTTCAACGCCTCCAGGGACAGGTCGATCAGCGGCATGGAAGTTTATTATCACAGCGACACAGGGAAGGCCGTTGCAGCCCGGCTGCTGCGCAGCATGGACCTGAACCTCAAGGGGCTGGCACGCGGCGTTTTTCGTCAGGACATCAAGGTGCTGCGGGAGACCCGGATGCCGGCCGTGCTGGTCGAGGGCGGTTACCTGAGCCACAAGACGGATGCGGCCCGTTGTGCAACCGTTCATCATCGTGAGACCATGGCCAAGGCCCTGGCGGATGGCATCCTGCGCTCCCGATCATGATCAGCCAGCCCTCCATGCAGCCCCTCGTCGTGCGTGTCACCCCGAATGCCCGGAAGTCCGAGATGCTGGGCTGGGGGGCCGATGAAAAGGGCCGGCCCGTCCTGATGATCAAGCTGGCGGCCCCGCCCGTGGACGGAAAGGCCAACGACGAGCTGCTGCGCTTCCTGGCGCAAAGCCTGGGCTGCCCACGTTCACAGGTCCATCTGCTGCGTGGCGAGGGATCCCGCCAGAAGACGCTGGAAATCCCTGTGTCAGCCGCCGCCCGGCTTCCTGCGGTCTAACAGTCCGCCAGGCAGGCTTTCTCCATTTGACGCCCGGGAGGGCGCGGTCTACAAACCATGGCCGAACAATTCTTCCCTAGAGCGGTCAAAACCAGCCCTTATGCATCCCGTCCGTCCCCTTTTCAGGTCCGCCATTGTCATCGCCTTCGTGGCATTGGCTGGTGGTGTGCTTTCCGCCCCCCTGCCCGCCGATCATCCCTGTGCCGAGCTGGTGAAAAAATACCTGACCTGCGTGGTGAACCAGGACTGGAAAACGGCGGCCGCCCTGCTTCAGCCGGCCTCCCTCGAGCGCAAGCAGAAGGAAACCATCGCCATCATCAAGACCGCGCCAACCATGACCGAGGAGCAGCAGATGCTGGAGCGCTTCGGGGTCACGGAAATCCGCGAGCTGGAAAAGCTCTCCCCCCAGGAGTTCTACATCATGGACCGTGAGGCCTGGCACAAGCGTATCAACGCTGCCGCCGACGTGACCAAGCGCAAGCAGGAGACGCTGAAGATCGACGTCCTCGGCCTCGTGGAGGAAAAGGACAAGGGCTATGTGCACGCTACCGTCCGCACCTCCCAGGAAACCCTGACCGACCGGATTGAGGAGCTCTTCCTCATCTCCTTCATCAAGCAGGACGACAAATGGCTCATCTCCCCCGAGATGAAGGACCGCCCGATCATCACCCCGCTCGACGGCTCGGGTGAAAAGGCCGCCAAAAAATAATCCGGCGACCCAATTTTTTCAGAACAGGCGGAGACCTCGGTGTCTCCGCCTTTTTTGTAGAGCCGCATAACTACCGTGTTCGGCATTCCGTGTTGTGAAACCCATTGACGCGTCGCCGCGACGACTCTCCGAGATGAGTGATCACTTTGGAGACCCTTTTGGTTTGGGCACCTCCCGGAAACATCCTTCTGATGAAGATGTTTTGGCGACCCCTACGAGAATCGAACTCGTGTCGCATCCGTGAAAGGGATGTGTCCTAACCGCTAGACGAAGGGGTCTTGCTCAGATTGAGCGGGCGATGAGGATGTCGCTAAAATCCGATTCTGCAAGGGAAAAAATGCCTGGGTTGCCAGGAATCTCCATTTTGTCCCTGCTGGGCGAAGCGAGCCATGCTTGCCCCAGGCTTGGCGACCCGGGTATTTTGCGGCAAAGACTCCCCCACCATGAGCATCTCCATCGAAGAACTCCAGGCCTCGCTGCAAGCCGTGACGGAAGAACTGCGGCAGGTCCGTGATCGTCTGCGGGAGCTGGAGCAGGCCGTGTCCGTGCAGACGGATGATGAGGGCGTTCAGCGTGTTCGGGTGGAGTGCACGGAACTGGTGGTCCGGCCTGTCTCAGAGCCGGGCGTGGTTTCCCTTCGCCTGGGGGTTTCCCAGGAGGGTGGTTTTCTGCATCTCCACCGTCCCGGCGACGACCGGGTGGCTGCGGAACTCGGCCTTGATGAGGAAGGCGGGCCGCAGATGACCTTCCGGGGCTTGGACCAAGAGCCGCGGCTTGGCTTCTTCACCCGGGAGGACTGCGGGTTTCTGGTGGCGCATGGACCTGAAGGTCGGCCGGGCGTTCTGGTGCGTGCCCAGCCCCGGGGAGGATCGGTGGCAGTTCTCCAACAGGACGGGCGTTCTCGTGGTGTGTTGATTCACGAGGACGGCGAATCTCACGAGGATGGCACGGTCACGCCGCCGAGCACCGAGCTGGTCCTCTCAGACGACAACCTGTACGCTCTGGCCAAGATCGGCGCGGATGCGGAGGGTGGCATGATCACCCTGGGGCCGCCGGGACAGCCGGATGCGCTTGCCATGGTGGCCCGTGGCGACGGCCCGGCGCTCATGCTGCACAGCCCCTCCGAGCTGCAAAGCATCTCCATGATGGCCCTGGAGGGTTCGGCGCAGATCAGCGTGCATGAGGGAAAGACTCCGGGCGCAGGCTTTGAAGCCTCGCTGGCATCCGGGGATGAAGGCAGCAGCTTTTCCCTGCGTGGCGAAAATTCAGAAAAGGCTGTCGACATTTCGTCGCTCAACGTGGCCAGCAGCATCACCCTGCATGATGCGGAAGGAGATGTGCGGGTCATGCTCGCCCATCATCATGGCAGCCACTCCGCCTTGACACTCCAGGCCGTGGGGGAGGAGGACGGGTTCAGGGCCATCGCCAGCGCCGAGGTTTCGTCGCTGGAGCTGATCTCGCCGGAGAACCCTGAAACGAAGCTGCTGTCCGCCGTCACGGCGGAAAAGCCGGTGGTGGTTTTGCAGAAGCAGCAGCGACCCCTGCTGATGTTTGGTGAGGGCGAGCAAGGCGGGATCTTCTGTGCCTATGGCAGTGCTTCGGCGCAGGCGGGCATCGCCGCCTTGTCCGGCGGACCGCTGGCCGGTTCGGTGCTGCTTTCCTCCGCCGATGGCACTCCTCTGCTGAGCCTGGACGCCACGGACCATGGCGGACGCCTCCTCATCAACAATGACCTGGGTTTCCAGCGTGTCGCCCTGGGCGTGCATCAGGAGTCGGGAGGCCTGCATCTGAACAACACGGGCAGCGTCGGCGTGCAGGCGGTGGCCACTCCTGCGGGCGGGCGGGTCATCGTCAACGACCCCGAGGGCGGCGTCACGGCTTCCTTGCCTGATGACCTGGGCGACGGTCCGTCGGCCTGGCACCAGCCACCGGAGCGCCTGTAACTGGAGGGAAGCCATGATGTCTCGCGCCTGCCTTCTTTTGCTCGCCTGCTGCGGCCTGGTCGCCGGTCAGGACGTGCTCACCCGGGCCGTTGACATCCGGATGCTGCCTTACGAGCGCAGCCTGGAGAAGCTGCCGGTGGACCTGACGGCCACGGTTGGTTTTGTCGAAAGCGGTGGCACGGCGTTTGTGCAGGACTCAACCTCCGGCACGCATCTGCATTTCAAGCCGCCGCGCGAAGGCCTCAGGGTGGGGGATAAAATCCGGGTGAAGGGCACCACCACCGCCGGCCTTTATTTTCCAGGCGTCGATGTGCTCGAAATGGAGATGATCGGCCACGAGCCGCCGCCGCCGGGCGTCAACGCCGCTTACGATGATCTGGCCTCGGGCCGTTTTCATTATCAGCGTGTCCTGGTGGAAGGCGTGGGACGCACGCTGTCGCCCCTGGATGAAAACCGCTCGCTGCTGCGGCTGGCGATGGGTGACCGGGTGATCGAGGTGCGTGTCGATGCACCGCTGGACTCGGCTCCTGCAATCCTCGACGCGGGGCTGCAAATCACCGCCCTTGCTGCCGGTGGCATCAACGACCGCAGGCAGCTGGTGTTCCCCTACCTTCGTGTGACGGACTGGAGCGATGTGCTTGTGATGCGTGCCGCACGCCCGGCCGATCAGCTTCCGGTCACGCCGGTCGCCACCCTGCTGCGCTTTGGCGCCGTCGACGCCTCCCATCATCGGGTGCGCATTCAGGGCACGGTGCTTGCCGCCTTTGCGGATGGCAGGGTTTATCTCCGCGACTCCCAGCCTCCGGTGCTGACGGAGGAGGCGCGCAAAGCAGTGCCCGCCCGCCCGCCGCAGTCGCCCTCCATCGCCATTCGTCTCGGCTCGCCGGTGAACCTGGTGCCGGGGCATCAGGCGGACATCACCGGTTTTCCGGTCATGGCCGGATTCAGCGCCTCTCTGGCGGACGCCCAGGTGCTGGCGACGACGCCAGGGCCTCCTGCCATCGTCGCGGAAGTGGGTCTGGCAGGTTTTCAGGATGGCTCCCATGATGCGGACCTGATCCGGCTCAACACGCCGGCCGTGCTCGATGACTTCTTCCGTACGGCTGACGGTCATGAACTGAGGTTTTCCATCGGCGGCCTCCCCCTGCGCGCCTTCCTGCTTGGCGGGGCCAGGCCTGAGCTTGAACTGGGCACCTCATGCCAGCTCACGGGTGTCTGCCTGGTCGAGTCCTCCACGGACAGGGGCTTCCGCTCCCAGCCTGAGCGCGCCTCGCTGCTGCTGCGTGATCGTGATGACATCCGCATTCTTGGTTCGGCGCCCTTCTGGAACGCCCGCAGGCTGGTGGCCGCCATCGCCGTCCTCGCGGGCGTCATCCTGGTGTCCCTGGTCTGGATCAGCCAGCAGCGGCGCCAGATCGCCCGGCTTCAGTCCAGGATCATCCACCAGGCCACGCTGGATGAACGTCAGCGCATCGCGCGTGAGTTCCACGACACGCTCGAGCAGGAGCTGGCCGGCCTTTCTTTGCGCCTCGACGCCGCCGCCACGCGTCCCCTGGAGGACAAGGCGCGCGTCCTCCTCGAAACTTCGCGCAGCCTCGTTTCACGCATTCAGGGCGAGGCCCGCAACCTGGTCTCCGACCTTCGCGACACCAGTTTTCCGGCCACGCTTCCGGAGGCCCTGGAAGTGCTCGCCAGCCGTGCGCGCGACCATTTTCAAAACGTCACGCTGGAGGTGACGCCTGCGCCGCTGACGCTGCCTCCCCATGTGGTTCACCATCTGCGCATGATTGCCCAGGAGGCCGTCACCAACGCCCTCAAGCATGCGCAGGCCTCCACCATCACGCTCGGCGTGTCCATGGACGAACGCTTTCTCACCCTGCGCGTGAAGGACGATGGCCGGGGCTTTGACGCCACGGATGAAACCCACGGCCTGCCCGGTCATTTCGGCTGCGTCGGCATCCGCGAGCGCTGCCGCAAGATCGGCGCGGAGGTCGAATGGCAAAGTTCTCCGGGCAAGGGCGCCTGCGTCGTGGTAAGGCTGCCGCTCAACTCCTTGAAAGCCTGAACACCGTGCCGCCTCCCGTCATCAAGATCCTGCTCATCGACGATCACTTCGTGGTCCGCAGCGGGCTGGTCGCCTCCCTGGAGCTGGAGGATGACATGAAGGTCGTGGGTGAATCCGACCGGGGGGAGGAGGTCGTGGCTCTCTTCGCCCGCTGGCAGCCGGACATCGTGGTCATGGACCTCCAGCTTCCCGGCGTCAGCGGCATCGAGGCCACTGCCGAGCTTCTCAAGGTGCATCCCGACGCGCATGTGCTGATTTTCTCCACCTTCGCCAGGGATGAGGAGATCCAGGCCGCACTGCGTGCCGGCGCCCTCGGCTACCTTCAGAAAAGCTCGTCGCGCGACGACCTGCTCGCTGCCATCCGCACGGTGGCGCGTGGCGGGCAGAGCCTGCCCTCCGCCATTGCCCAGCGACTGAGGAACCGGCTCGCCGAACCAGAAATCACACCCCGCGAACGCGAGATCCTGGCGCTGGTCGCCCAGGGCAACTCCAACAAGGTCATCGCCGCCGGGCTCGGCATCTCGGAGGACACCGTCAAGCAGCACGTCAGCCGCATCCTGACCAAGCTGAAGGTGAACGACCGCGCCCAGGCCACGGCGGAGGCCATCCGGCGCGGGCTGGTGCGGCTGTGAGAGGATCTGCCAGTCCGCCGTCTGAAAACACCATGGAGCCGGGGAATGACCCTTCCCATGGTGAACGTAATTCTGGTTGCGCCAAGCCTCGTCTCCACACCCGTCATGATCCGTCACGTCCTGCTGCTGACCGCCATTGCCTCCTCCGCCGCCTTCGCCGAGGAAAGGCTGAGCTTCAACCGCGACATCCGCCCCATCCTCTCGGAAAATTGCTTCGCCTGCCACGGCTTTGATTCGAAGAAGCGCGAGGCCGACCTGCGCCTGGACACGGCGGAGGGCGCCTACGCCGCGAAGGACGGTGCGTTTCCCATCAAGCCGGGCGACCTGGCCAAAAGCGAGGTCTGGCAGCGCATCATCACCGACGATGCGGATGATCTCATGCCGCCTCCGAAGTCGCACAAGAAGCTCACGGCGGCGCAGAAGGACATCATCAAACGCTGGATTGAGCAGGGGGCGGCCTACCAGAATCACTGGGCGTTTGAGAGGCCGGTTTCGAGTTCCAGGTTTCAAGTTTCAGGTTCCAGGCAGGACGGCTTGAAACCTGAAACTCAAAAACTTGAAACCGCGATCGACTCCTTCCTCCTTGAACGCCTCGCCAAAGAAAAACTCGCCTTCGCCGGGGAGGCGGACCGCGAGACGCTCGTCCGCCGCGTGTCGTTCACGCTCACCGGCCTGCCGCCGACGCTGGCGGAGCTGGATGCTTATCTCAAGGACGGCGACTACGAGGCGATGGTGGACCGCTATTTGAAGTCGCCGCGCTTTGGCGAGGAGATGGCGCGGCACTGGCTGGATGTGGCGCGCTACGCCGACACGCACGGCCTGCATCTCGACAACGAACGCAACATGTGGCCATACCGCGACTGGGTGGTGAAGGCCTTCAACGAAAACCTGCCCTTCGATCAGTTCACCGTGTGGCAGATCGCGGGCGACCAGCTCCCGAACGCCACGCGTGACCAGCTCATCGCCACCGGCTTCTCGCGCTGCAACGTGACCACCAGCGAAGGCGGCGCGATCGACGAGGAATACCGCCATCTCTACGCCGTGGATCGTGCGGCCACGCTGACCACCGCCTGGCTCGGCCTGACCGGCGGCTGCGCGCAATGTCACGATCACAAATACGATCCGCTGACGATGTCGGAGTTCTACTCGCTCTACGCCTTCTTTTTCAGCAGCGCCGACCCGCCGATGGACAAGAACATCAACACCACCGAGCCCTACCTGCGCCTGCCGACGCCCGAGCAGCAAAAAGCGCTCGAAGACTCCGCGAAGGCCGAAGCGGATGCCCTCAAGAAGCTCGAAGCCTACGTCAAAGAAATCGATTACCAGGACCCTGCGACGCTCAAGCTCGCGCCGGCGGCTCAAACGACCACGCAGGTGATTTTCGATGACGAATTTGCGCCTGGCTCCGAGACCCGCAACACCACGCGCAACGCCAGCGTGTGGCTGAACCAGCCTGCATTCGGCCCCAAGTCGGGCAGGCGAGTCCTGCAGATCAGCAACGGCCAGTTCAGTCAGGAAACCATCACGCCTGTGCTTGTACCGGTCATCCTGGGCGATTCACCGCGTGTCAGCGCATGGGTGCGTCTCGACCCGCTGAACACGCCGCGAGTCATCAGCATCGAGCTCAACGGCCGCCGCATCCTTTGGGGCGATGCCAGGGTCTTTGATGCCACAACCTACGGCAAGGAGGACGCCATCACCGCCGGAGCCCTGCCACAGCCAGGTGTCTGGACTTTGCTGAGCTTTGATCCTGGCACGCTTGGCTTGAAGGCGGGTTCGCGCATCAGCAGCATCGCCGTTCAGCAGGTCGGTGGCACGGTCGTCTGGGATTTGTGCGCCGTCACAGGCCAGATCCAGCCCTCTGCGGACCCGCTGGCATCGTTCACAGCCTGGTGGAAGGCGGTGAGCGCGGGCAAAAAGCAGCCGCCCGAGGTTCCCGCATCCCTGGTGGGGACTCTGATGATGGATCCCGCCAGGCTCCATCAAACTCGTCTGGCAGCCTTGAACTCCAAACTGCCGAAGCCTCAAGCCAATCCAACGCCGGAAGCTGCGGCGGCATTTGCCAGACAAAAGGCCGCAGCGGAACGTGAAGCCGGTGCCGCCGCAGCCCGGGAACGTGAGGCTTTGCTGCGCTTCTACCTCGCCCGGATTGGCAACCCGACCTCCGATGAGCACGCCAGGCATCGCACGACATGGGAAATGGCGCGAGTCGCCCGATCTGCGGCCGATCTGGCCATTCCAGGCACCTTCATTTTCCGTGATGAAGAAAAGCCGCGCGAAACCTTCATCGCGATGCGCGGTGCCTACAACAAACTCGGTGACAAGGTCGAGCCCGCCACGCCCGCCGCCTTTCACCCGTTGAAAAAGTCCGGCTCACGCGCCACACGCCTCGACCTGGCTCGATGGCTCGTGGCTTCCGAAAACCCGATGACGGCCCGCGTGACGGTGAATCGGTTCTGGCAGCAGGTGTTTGGCATCGGCTTGGTTAAGACCAGCCATGACTTTGGATCCCAGGGTGAGCCTCCGAGCCATCCCGAACTCCTCGATCATCTGGCCGTCAGCTTTCAAAAGAGCGGCTGGAACGTGAAGCAGCTCATCAAACAGCTTGTCATGACCCAGGCCTTCAAACAGGCATCGCCGGTCGAATCGCACCTCCTCAGCCTCGATCCTGAAAACCGCCTGCTTGCTCGCGGGCCGCGCGTGAGGCTCGACGCCGAGCAGATCCGTGACAATGCGCTCTTTGTCAGCGGCCTCATCAATCTTGAGATGGGCGGCCGCGGCGTGCGCACCTACCAGCCGCCGAACATCTGGGAGCCCGTCGGCTACGGCGACAGCAACACGCGCTACTACCTGCAGGACCACGGTCCAGCGCTCTACCGGCGCAGCCTTTACAGCTTCCTCAAGCGCACCGCCCCGCCGCCCTTCATGAGCAACTTTGACGCGCCCAACCGCGAGCAAAGCTGCACCCGCCGCGAACGCAGCAACACCCCCATGCAGGCTCTCCAGCTCCTCAACGACGTCCAGCACTTCGAAGCCGCGAGAGCCCTCGCCGAGCGAGTCCTTGCCGAAGGCGGTCAGGACGACTCCGCGAAGCTCAGCTGGCTCTTCCGCAGCGTTTCGAGCCGAAAGCCGGATGCGAAGGAGATTTCGATGCTCGCCGCCGCTTTGGTGAAACAACGCGAGCTGTATCAAAAAGACCCCAGGGCCGCCGAGAAGGCCCTGCACGTCGGCGAATCGACGCCGAAGAAGGTTGCCGCGCCCGTCGAAACCGCCGCGTGGACCTTGATCGCAAACCTGGTGCTGAACCTCGATGAAACTGTCACCCGCAACTGAGTCATGAACCCTCTCTTCGAATCCAACCTTCTCCAAACCCGTCGCCAGTTCTTCGGGCACAGCGGCCTGCGGCTTGGTGGGCTCGGGCTGACCTATGCGATGGGCGCGGACGCCTTCGCGGCACCAAAATCGCAGGTGCATGAGCCGTTGCCGGGTCTGCCGCACTTTGCGGCGAAGGCAAAGGCCGTCATCTACCTGCACATGAACGGCGGGCCGTCGCAGCTCGACACCTGGGACTACAAGCCGGGCCTGCAGCAGTGGTATGACAAGGACCTGCCGCCCAGCGTCCAGGGCGGGCAGCGGTTGACGGGCATGACAAGCAAGCAGGCGCGGTTTCCGGTGGCGCCGAGCCTATTCAAGTTTGCGCAGCACGGACAGTGCGGTCGCTGGGTGAGCGAGCTGCTGCCTTACACGGCGAAGCACGTCGATGACATCGCCCTGATCAAGACGGTGCACACGAACGCGATCAACCACGACCCGGCCTGCACCTTTGTGATGACGGGACGCGAGGTGCCGGGCTTTGCGAGCCTTGGCTCGTGGCTGGCCTACGGCCTTGGCAGCGAGAGCAATGACCTGCCGGCCTTTGTGGTGCTCACGCCGACGTGGAGCGCGAAGGCGATGGCGCAGGCGCTGTTCACCCGCATGTGGAACAGCGGCTTCCTGCCCGGCAAGTTCAGCGGCGTGGCGCTGCGCGCCGTGGGTGATCCCGTGCTCTACATCCAGAACCCGGACGGTGTCTCGCCCGCAAACCGCCGTGCCATGCTCGACACGCTGGCGCAGATGAACGCGCACAGCTTCGAGAAGTTCGGCGATCCCGAGATTCAGACGCGCATCTCGCAGTATGAGATGGCCTTCCGCATGCAGACAAGCGTGCCGGAGCTCGTTGATCTGAAGTCCGAGAGCCAGGCCACGCTCGACATGTTCGGCCCGGAGGTTCTCAAGCCGGGGACCTTTGCCGCGAGCGCCATCCTGGCGCGTCGTCTCGTCGAGCGCGGCGTGCGCGTGGTGCAGGTGCTGCATCGCGGCTGGGACCAGCATGGCAACCTGCCGAGCGACATCCGCCTCCAGTGCCGCGACACCGACCAGCCCGTCGGCGCGCTTCTGGCCGACCTGAAGCAGCGCGGCATGCTCGACAGCACGCTGGTGATCTGGGGCGGTGAATTCGGTCGCACGGTCTATTCACAGGGCGGCCTTTCGCCAACCAATTATGGTCGCGACCATCACCCGCGAAACTTCTGCATGTGGATGGCCGGCGGTGGCGTCAAGGGCGGCGTCAGCTACGGCGAGAGCGACGACTTCAGCTACAACATCGCCACCGATCCCGCGCATTTGAACGACATCAACGCCACGATCCTCAACCAGTGTGGCATCGATCACGAGCGCCTGAGCTACAAGTTCCAGGGGCTCGACGCACGCCTCACCGGCGTGCTGCCGCAACATCCCATCCAGGAGATCATCGCCTGATTCATGAAACTGCCATCGACCATCGAGGAGCTTGAGGAAGCCCTCAGCCGGCCGGCGCCGGGCGTTCTGGAAACCCTTGGCTCGATTGAGGGTGATGTGATGATCCTGGGGGCCGGAGGCAAGATGGGGCCGACCCTGGCCCGCATGGTGAGACGTGGCCTGGATGCCATCGGGCAGCCGCAGCGCCGGGTGATTGCCGTGTCGCGCTTTTCCTCGGCTGCGGCGGCTGAAGGCCTGCGCGCCCATGGCGTCGAGACCCTGTCCTGCGACCTCATGGACCGCGATGCGGTCAACGCGCTGCCCCGGTGTCCAAACGTCATCTACATGGCCGGTCAGAAGTTCGGCACGGCGGACGCGCCCGAACTCACCTGGGTGATGAACGTCCATGTGCCCGCCCTGGTGGCGGAACGCTTTGCGGGCTCGCGCATCGTCGTCTTTTCCACCGGCTGCGTCTATCCCCTGATGCCTGCCGACGGACGAGGGGCGCGTGAAGATGACCCGCTGACTCCGCCGGGTGAGTACGCCAACTCCTGCGTCGGGCGTGAACGTGTGTTCAGCCATTTTGCCATCAAGCACGGCACGCCGGCGCTGATGTTCCGGCTTTGTTATGCCATCGACCTCCGCTATGGCGTGCTGATGGACGTGGCTCAGAAGGTGGCGGCCGGCCTGCCGGTGGATGTATCGATGGGTTGGGCCAACGTGATCTGGCAGGGAGATGCCAGCGCCCGCGCCATTCAATGCCTGGCACATGTTTCCAGTCCTCCGACGGCCCTCAATGTCACCGGTCAGGAGCGCGTCTCCATCCGTGATCTCGCCATCCGCCTGGGTGAACGACTGGGCAGGCCCGCGGTCATCACCGGCGAGGAGGGGCGTCTGGCCTGGATCTGGGACGCCTCGCGATCCTATGATTGGTTCGGCCCGCCCACGGTGTCCCTTGATGAGATGATCGATGCCACCGTCCACTGGCTGCGCATCGGTGGCGGCACACTCGGCAAACCCACGCACTTCGAAGTTCAAGATGGACAGTTTTGACTTTCTCACGCCTCTCCGAAAAGGCGTTGCCATCCCCGCGCATCCGCTGGCTTTGAACTCATCGCGAAAGCTCGACGAACGGCGGCAGCGCGCCCTGAGCCGTTATTACTTCGCCGCGGGTGCCGGCGGCCTTGCCGTGGGTGTGCACACCACGCAGTTCGCCATCCGTGACCCCCGTGTCGGCCTGTTTGAGCCGGTGCTCAGCCTGGCCGCCGAGGAGATGGATCGTGCGGAAAGACCCCTCATCCGCATCGCGGGCATCTGCGGTGACACGCGCCAGGCCG
This sequence comes from Prosthecobacter sp., assembly GCA_044345155.1. Lineage (GTDB taxonomy): Bacteria > Verrucomicrobiota > Verrucomicrobiia > Verrucomicrobiales > Verrucomicrobiaceae > Prosthecobacter. The sequence goes on from JBIJBP010000019.1 coordinate 19,782, forward strand.
TGGCCGAGGCGGAGGTGATCCGAAGGCATGGCTACCATGCCGGCCTGCTCAGCCTCGGTGCCATGCGCGATGCCGACGAAGAGGTCCTGGTCCGGCATTGTCAGGCCGTGGCGGAGGTGACGCCTGTCGTCGGCTTTTACCTTCAGCCGAGCGTCGGGGGACGCGTGCTGCCCCATTCCTTCTGGCGTCGCTTCGCCGAGATCGAAAATGTCGTCGCCATCAAGATCGCGCCCTTCAACCGCTACCAGACCCAGGATGTGGTGCGGGCGGTGATCGAGGCCGGCCGCGATGACATCGCGCTCTACACGGGCAATGACGACAGCATCGTCACCGATTTTTTGACACCCTTCAGGTTCGGCGGTGTGGAAAGGCGCATCGTCGGAGGCTTGCTCGGCCATTGGTCGGTCTGGACACGGCGTGCTGTGGAGCTGCTGGAACGCTGCCGCGGGGCGGACGCCACGCCGGAGCTCATGCGGCTGGGGGTCGAGGTGACCGACTCCAACGCCGCCTTCTTTGACGCCGCCAACGGCTTCCACGGCTGCATCGCCGGTCTGCACGAGGTGCTGCGCCGCCAGGGTCTTCTTGAGGGCGTCTGGTGCCTGGATGAAAACGAGGGCCCCGGGCCGGGCCAGCTTGCCGAGATCGACCGTGTCCTGCGGGCGTATCCGCATCTGAACGATGACGAGTTCGTCGCGCGTAACCTGGATGCCTGGCTTCGCTGAAGCCTTTTCATCCCATGTTCCGCAACGCCCTCCAGTCCTCCCTGGTCATCCTTCTGGCCAGTCTGACGCCTCTTCATTCAGCGGAGAAGGGCCTGATGTCCGTTCCTGAAAAAGGCTCTGTCCAGGGCAGGCTTCCCGCCGTGCCGCCGACGCCGCCGGAGCAGGCGGCGGGCAAGTTCCGCGTCCTTCATGGTTTCCGCATGGACCTGCTTGCGGCTGAACCTCTCGTGGCCAGTCCGGTTGCCATGACCTATGACGAAAACGGCCGCGCCTATGTCTGCGAGATGCGAGACTACCCCTACACGGACAAGGCGAACCACAAGCCGAGCCAGGAGAATCCAACCGACCAGCCCATCGGTCGGGTGCGCCTGCTGGAGGACACCGACGGAGACGGGGATTTCGACAAGTCGACGATTTTTGCCGAAGACCTTTCCTGGCCAACAGGGGTTGCCTGCTGGAAGGGCGGTGTCTTTGTCGCCGCAACGCCGGACATCTGGTACTTTAAGGACATGGATGGCGATGGCCGCGCCGATGAACGGCGAAAGGTCTTCTCAGGCTTCAGGAAGCTGAATGTGCAGGCCGTGATGAACAACCTGGTCTGGGGTCTGGACAACCGGATCCATGGAGCCGGCGGAAGCAACGGCGGGAAGATTGTCTCGGATGCCCTTGCCGAGGCGGCTGCGACGACGCTGGCCCGTGCGGATTTCCGCTTTGACGCCCGCGAACCCAAATTAGAACTGATGTCCGGCGGCGCCCGTTTCGGCGGGTCCTTCGACGACTGGGGAAACCGGTTTCTCTGCAACATCCGCAACCCGGCCCAGCACGTCGTGCTGCCGTCGCGCTACCTCGCGCGCAACCGCTGGCTCGCCGCCCCTGCGGTGCTGAACGACATGGCGGAGTCGGGCGACCAGCTGCCGGTGCACGCGATCTCGCCCCCGGAGCCCTGGCGCGTCATCCGCGCGAAACGCTGGGCGGGTGAGCGTGACATCGTCATGCCGCGCAGCGAGCTGGTCGGCGCGGGAGTCGTCACCTCGGCCAGCGGCGTGACCAGCTACCGTGGCGCGGCCTATCCAGAAGGATTTCAAAACAATGTCTTCGTCTGCGAATGCGCCGGCAACCTCCTCTACCGCCTGAAGCTGACGCCCGACGGCGTGACCTTCAAGGCGGCGCGTGTTGACGGCGATGCGGAGATCGTGGCATCGACCGACAACTGGTTCCGGCCGGTGAACTTCGTCAACGCCCCCGACGGCACGCTGCACATCCTCGACATGTACCGGGAGAACATCGAGCATCCCTGGAGCATCCCGGAGGACATTCATGCGGCCGTTGACCTGGAGGCGGGCCGTGACATGGGTCGGATCTGGAGGCTGACACCGCCAGAATACAGGCCTGCCAGGTCTCCGAGGCTGGGCAGCGCCGCCAGCACCGAACTGGTCGCCGAGCTGGAGAACCCGAACTCCTGGTGGCGTGAAACCGCGCAGCGCCTGCTTTTCGAACGCCAGGATGCCAGCATCGTTCCCGCCCTGCATGACCTCGTCCGCAAAGGCCGTTCGCCTCAGTCGAGGCTGCACGCGCTGTGGACGCTTGAGGGCCTCGGATCGCTGGAGGACCCGGATGTGCTGATTGCGTTGAAGGACACCTCGGCGGGTGTTCGTGAACACGCCGTCAGACTGTCGGAATCGCGGCCGTCGCTGGTGGATGCAGTCCTGTCCATGGCGGACGACAAGGAGCCGCGTGTTCGCTTTCAAACCGCCTTCACCCTGGGTGAGTTCAAGGATGAGCGCACCCTGGAAGCCCTGGTCAGCATTGCGAAACGCGATCATGCCGATCCCTGGATCCGCGCAGCCATCCTGAGTTCCACGGCGGAAACCGGAGCCCGTCTGCTCGCAAGGCTGCTGGGGGACAAGGCCTTCGCGGAGAAGGGCGCGGAGATCATCCGGGAGCTGAGCCAGATGGTGGGCAACCGGGGCAGGCTTGAGGAGATCCAGGGCGTGATCTCCGCCCTTGCCGGTGCGGAGCCGGGCGCTGCGGCTTCAACCGGTGTGCTGGCGGGCATTGGAGCCGGTCTGAAGCGTGCAGGAAAGAGCCTGCATGGCGTTGGCCTGACAGGTGCTGCCGCAAAGTTTGTTGACGATGCCCTGGGCCTGGCGCGGCGCACGGCGGGTGATTCCTCGCAGGCGGGTGAAGCCAGGATCGCGGCGATCCAGCTCATGAGCCTGGATGATTTTGACAGGGTCAAGGATGCCCTTGTCCGTCTTCAGGACGGGCGTGAGGCTCAGGACATCCAGATGGCCGCCATCCGGGCGCTTGGCGGCTTCACCACGGGAGATGCCACCCCTCTTCTGCTGGCGGGATGGAAGAACCAGACTCCTGCGGTTCGTGCGGAGGTGATCTCCGCCATGCTTGCCGTCCGCATCCGTGCGCTGCCGCTGATGCAGGCGGTTGAATCCGGCCTCATTCCCGCCAGCCAGATTCCATTCGCCAGCCGGCGTCTGCTTGGACTTAGCAGTGACTCCGAGGTCAGGCTTCTTGCTGAAAAACACTTCAGCGCCTCCGCCCCCGGGCCGCGCAGGGAGGTCATTGCAAAGTACGCGCCCGCCCTTGAAATGAAAGGCGATCCGGCACGCGGCCGGAAGGTTTTTGAAGCCGCCTGCATCGCCTGCCACAAGGCGGGGGAGATTGGCGTGCAGGACATCGGCCCCAACCTGGCCAACATCCGCGCCTGGAATCCTGAGCAGGTGCTCATCAACATCCTGGACCCCAACCGGGAGGTCGTGCCCAGCTTCCTGGCCTACACGGCGGAAACCACGGCGGGTGGCACGATTTACGGAATGATTGCCGAGGAAGGCGCGGCTGGGCTGACTTTGCGAAGGCCGGATGGCGGGAGCGAGACCGTGCTGCGGCAGAACATCGCGAAAATCACCGGCTCCGGCCTCTCGCTGATGCCGGAAGGCCTTGAGGCCGCCATCACTCCTGAGGCCATGGCGGATCTCATCGCCTTCCTGCTCGCGCCTCCTGCCACCCGCTGAGCAGCCGACTTGAATCATGCCTGCTTCGCCTTCCGGTAGCGCAGGGGCGTATGCCCTGTCTGCTTCTTGAAGACATGGATGAAGTACTTCGGCTCCTCATAGCCGATGCGTGTGCTGATCTCGGCGATGCTGAGGTCGGTGTCCTCCAGCAGCTCCCGCGCCCGGATGATGCGCAGGCGCATCTGCTCCTGCTTCGGCGAGCGTCCAAGCTGTTGACGAAACCTTCGATAGGCTGCGCTGCGGCTCAGCGGAACGGCACGCAGCACCTCGTCGACGCTCATCTGCGTGCAGGCTCCGTCCCGGATGCGCCTTGCCGTGCTTGCAACATGGCCGTCCTCCACGGCAATGATGCTGGTGGACTGCCTTTCGATGATGCGCCGCGGCGGAAAGAAACGCGGCTGCCGGGACGGCTTCCGTCCACGCATCATCTGGTCCAGCAGCGCCGCCGCCTCATGGCCGATCTGGGCGGGATCCACGTCGATGCTGCTCATCGGCGGCGTGGTCAGCTGACAGAGGAATTCATCGTTGTCGACACCGAGCACCGCGATCTCATCCGGCACTGCGAAGCCTGCGCGAAGGCAGGCGTCCAGCACCTGCTGGCCGCGGTCATCATGGCAGGTCATCAGGGCGCAGGGGCGGGGAAGCCCGGCCAGCCAGCGGGTGAGATGACGCAGCTCCTGTTCGGCTCCGCGCCTGGACTTCGGGTGCTGATAAACCTCGCAGCCGAAGCCGCGCGCCTTCAGCTCGGCGGCGAAACGGTCCGAACGTTCATCCTGGTAAACGTGCTGGCCGTAGGGCGTGCCGCAGAAGGCGAAGTGGCGGAAGCCGCGCTCCAGAAAGTGCTCCACCGCCATGCGCACCACGAGCCGGTTGTCGATGCCCACGACCGGCAAGTTGAGGCCGGGCAGTGAGGCGCGAAGGTCAATCAGCGGAAGCTTCAGGCGCATCAGCGCCGAGGCCATGGCCGTGTCGTTGATGCGCGCGATGATGCCATCTCCCTTCCAGGCGGCCAGCCAGGCGGGGGGCGGTTCGTCCAGGCCGTGTGGCTGGAAGGTGATCGACCAGGGGCCGTGCTTGCGCTGGTAACGGATGATGCCACGCAGCAGGCCGCGTCCGTATTCACGCGAGGTTTCAACGAGGAGTGCGACGCGGGGCGTGGGCATGATGGCCGGGAGTCTTACGCTCAAAAAGTGGCATTTTCTTGGACGAAGTTGGAATGAAAACGGGAATGTCAGCCTGTATTCATACGCCCTGCCTGACTTGGAGGCTTTTGCGAAGCCCGGGTCAAAGCGGTATTCTCAACGCCCTTTTTGCGGTGTATCCGCCCTGTTGCCCAACCTGAACCGTCCCGTCATGACACCCTGCCTGTTCTCCATCAGTTATGCCGGTTTCTGGGGCCAGTCGGTCCTGAAGCTGGCTGAATTCATCCCCCATGCGGCACGGCTTGGCTACGAGTCGGTCATGATCGCCGGCAAGCGTCCGCATCTGTCACCTCTGGACGCCGAAGAGCAGGTCGAACCCCTCAGGGCCGCCCTTGCCGCCGCGCGGATCCGCTGCGATGTGATCGGCGCCTACACGAACCTTGCCCAGACCGCAGGCGTGGGCGGCGAAGTGCCGCAGATCGAGTTCCAGATCGCCTATGTCGAGTCGCTTGCCGGGATTGCCGCCCGGCTTGGTGCACGAACTGTGCGGATCTTCGGCGCCTACGAGATCGAAGGCCAGGACCTGCAGGCGCAGTGGAACCGCTGTGTGAGCGCGGTCCGTGAGATGTGCGACCGGGCGGCGGCTCATGGTGTGACGATCGCGATCCAGAATCATCATGATGTCGGCCTGCACACGGAGGCGCTGCTGGAGATGCTTGCGGACGTTGACCGGCCCAACTGCAAGCTTGGTTTTGACGCCTGGTCTCCGGCCCTGCGCGGTGAGGATCTCTACAAGTCCGCCCTGCTGGCGGCCCCCCACAGCGTCATCACGACCAATGCGGACTACATCAAGGTGCCGCGTCATCGTTACCGTCCGGAACTGGTGAACTATGAGAGGCAGGCGGTGGACTGGGTGCGCGCCGTGCCGTTCGGCACCGGCTTCATCGACTATGCCGCCTTCTTCCAGGGGCTGAAGGACGGAGGCTTTGACGGCGTCGCCACCTTTGAAATGTGCTCGCCCCTGCGCGGCGGTGGGACGCTTGCCAACCTGGACGCCTGCGCCGCGACCTACCTGGAGTGGATGAAGGTCCGCCAGTTCATCACCTGATCATGAGCAAACCCACCGACATCCGCATCACCGGCTGCCGCACCAGCCACCAGCACTTCAACTATCGCACGCCGATCAAGTTTGGCGGCGTGGCCGTGAGCTCCGTCGTCATTCTCGATGTCGAGTGCGAGGTCGTCTCGAGAGATGGACGTGTGGCCAGAGGCTTTGGCTCCATGCCCCTTGCCAACACCTGGTCCTTCCCCTCGCGTGAGCTGACCTTTGATCAGACACAGAACGCCATGCAGGTGCTGGCGGATCGCCTGGCCGGAGTGTTTCGGGGCCATGGAGAATGGGGCCATCCCGTCGAGCTGGGGCTGGAACTGGAGGAGGCGTTTCTCAAGACCGCCATGGAGGTGGACCGTGAGCTTCAACTCGGGCAGCCCATCCCCAAGCTGTGCACGCTGGTCTGCGGCAGCGCCTTTGATGCGGCCCTGCATGACGCCTTTGGCAAAATGCTTGGCCGGAACTGCTACCACACCTATTCCAGCGAGTTCGTGAACCGGGATCTGGAAACGTGGCTGGGGGCGGACTTTGCCGGTGAATATCCCGATGCCTATGTGCTTCGTGATCCTCAGCCGAGGATGCCGCTCTATCATCTGGTTGGCGCGCTGGACCCGCTGGATGATGCCGAGCTGGTGCAACCGGTGGGAGACGGCCTTCCCGAGACGCTGCCCGATTGGATTCATGACAACGGGCTTACGCACCTGAAGATCAAGCTGAACGGGGACGACCTGGACTGGGACCTGGAGCGCATCATCAAGGTGGACCGGGTGACGGATCAAACCCAGCGGGAGCGCGGCGTTACGGCGTGGCAATACTCGCTCGACTTCAACGAGCGCTGCCAGAGCGTCGAGTATCTCGTGGAGATGATGCGCAGGCTGCGCGAGCGCACGCCGCAGGGCTTTGACCGGGTTCAGTACATCGAACAGCCGACGGCGCGTGATCTGAAGGCGCATCCGGAGAACCGCATGCATGAGGCGGCGAAGCTGAAGCCTGTGGTGATTGACGAGTCGCTGACCGACCTGGAGTCGCTGCTGCTTGCCCGTGAGCTGGGTTATACCGGCGCGGCCCTGAAGGCCTGCAAGGGCCAGGGGCAGTCGCTGCTGATGGCGGCGGCGGCACAGAAGATGGGCCTGTTCCTCTGTGTCCAGGACCTGAGCTGCCCGGGTGCCTCGCTGATTCATTCGGCAGGTATCGCGGCCCACGTCCCCGGAGTTGCCGCCATCGAGTCCAACTCGCGTCAGTACTGCCCTGCCGCAAATGACGGCTGGCGCGACCGCTTTCCCGGCATCTTCAACGTGCGTGACGGCTCGATGGACACGAGCTGCCTGAACGGTCCCGGGCTTGGTGCCGTGAGACCCTGATCCTTCCGTCCTCACCATGAAATCCTTCCTGCTTCTTGCCGTCCTGCCGCTTGCCGCCCTCGCGGCGGACCCTTCGAAAAAAAACGTGTATCCACCCCAGCCCTGGGCCGCCTGGGTGGAGCCGGACTTTCCCTTCTTCTCCTCCATCCTGGATGCGCGTCGTGAAGGGCTGGGCTCGAACAATCTGACCCCGCGCGGCATCATCCTGAAGCTCGATCATGACTGCTGGGTCTGTTTCGATACGGACCTGCTGCGCGTGTCCGCCATCTGGCGCGGCAAAGGCGTGACGGACAAGGCCCTGGCACCCGGATCCTATCTGGACGCAGGCCGCAAGACACCCGGCGGACAGTTTCCCGCCCCTCAACCCGATGGCAGGCTTTGGTTAGGCAACGGACTCTTCCCGGGCTGGCAGCAGGGTGAAAAGATCACGACGGCGGATCCTCGGGAGCCTGCGCCGAGCCCGGAGGAGGTTGGTCGAGGCCCCGTGCCTGAATCCATGGGACGGTTTCAGAGCGTGCGCCTGATCCGGGAGGGCGTGGTGCTTGAATACGATGCGCAAGGTTCGCAGGTGCGGGAATGGTGGCAGGCCTCGCTGAATGAAAACGGGCCGGTGGTGGAGCGGCACATCAGCGTCAGCGCCTCCAGGAAGCCTCTGCTGCTCGTGGCTGGCATCCGGATGAACGGTCCCTCCCAGGAGGTGGAGGCCGGCGTGACGGTGACAGGTGACGCCGAGCTTGCCGCGCATGAGGATCTCTGGGTCGTGCGTGTTCCCGCCCGTGACAAGACGGCCTCGTTCTGCATCACGTTCTGTGAGGAGCGCGAGGCGCCCGCCGTCTCGCCAAGAGTTCTTCCAGAACAGCCCCCGGGCCTGCGCTGGCCGCAGGAGGCGGTGTCCAGGATCAGGCCGTCCACCTCGAACAAGGCCTATGTGCTGGATCATGTGGACCTGCCGGATGACAATCCCTGGAAGCGTGCGGTTCGGCTGGGCGACATCCAGTTTCTCAAGGACGGCACCGGCGTGGTGGTCACCGTCGATGGTGATGTCTGGCTGGTGCGCGGCCTTGCGGAAACGAACGGGCCGGTGAAGTGGCGGCGCTTCACCTCAGGGCTGCACGAGCCGATGACCTGCGCGATCCGTGACGAACAGATTTTTGTGTTCGACCGCAACGGCATCTGGCGCCTGCGTGACAGCAACAACGACGGCGAGGCGGACGTGCACGAATTGTTCTCCAACGCCTTCGCCCAGACCGCCGACATGCGTGAGTTCCCCAGCACGCTGAGGCTTGCGCCGGATGGCGGGTTTGTGATCGCGAAAGGCGGGCAGGAGGCCACGACGATCGGCAAGCACAACGGCAGCGTGCTGCGCATCTCGGCGGATGGCCGGAAGTCCGAGGTTCTGGGCCACGGCTTCCGTCAGCCAAGCATTGGTGTGAACCTGCGCACCGGCCTCGTCACCTCCAGCGACCAGGAGGGGCAGTACATTCCGAGCACCCCCCTCCACATCGTGCGCGACCACCAGTTCTACGGCTTCCTCAGCGACAAGCTGCCAAAGGAGCAGTATCCGGCTCCGATCGCCGAGCCTCTCACCTGGATGCCGCATGCAGTGAACTCCTCCGCCATGTCACAGGTGTGGTTGTTTGATGCCAAGATGGGCCCGCTGAATGACCAGATGGTGCAGATCTGCTTCAACAAGCCGGAACTGCTGAGGGTGATCCTCAACGAGCGTGGCAGTCGTCCGCAGGCATCCGTGGTCAGCATCACCGACGAGTTCGACTTCCCGCCGCTGAACGGAAGCGTCAATCCGGCGGACGGGCGGCTCTACCTCGCCGGCTTCCAGGTCATCGGCTGGGGCAACACGCTGGACACCCTCGCCGGGCTCTGCCGGGTCCGATACACCGGCGCTCCCAGCCTGCTGCCTTCTGAGATCGTGCCCATGGACAAGGGCGTGCTGCTGCGTTTCGACGTGGCCCTGGACCCGAAGAAGGCCGCCGACCCCGCCGCCTACTCCCTGGGCTCCTGGGGCTACAAGCGTGCCCACACTTATGGTTCGGCCCAGTACAAGGCCGACGGGAGCACCGGGGTGGACTGGCTGACGCCCAGCAGCGCCTACGTGAGCCGCGACGGCAGGTCGGTGTTTGTCGGCGTGCCCGGCATGAAACCGGTGATGCAGCTGCGCATCGGCTGGTCCATCGCCAGCGCCAACGGCGCCGCCATGGCGGAGAACGCCTACACGACGCCTTATGAGCTGGCCGCCTTCGATCCGAAGACGCAGGGCTTCGGCGACATCCAGGTGGACCTCACGCCGCGCGCGGCCGCCGCGCAGGCGAAGGGGCCGGTCTCGGCTGCGGAAGGCCTCCGGCTTTCCCAGATGCTCGGCTGCGTGGCCTGTCACAGCGTGAAGGACCAGGACCTTTTCAAGATCGGCCCGAAGTGGAACAAGTTGTTCGGCGCGAAACGTGATTACGTGGATGAGAAGAAAAGGAAGGGCTCTGTCATCGTCGATGACGACTACCTGCGTGAATCGATCCTCCAGCCCTCCGCCAAACGTCATGCCGACTTTGTCAAAAGCGAGTACGCCATGCTCAGTTATGCCGGCGTGGTGACCGAATCCCAGCTTGAGTCCCTCATCCTTTACATCAAGTCCCTGAAATGACCCCCATGAAACTGCTTCGCGGCCTGGCCGCCCTCATCCTTCTTTTGACGCTGCCCGCCGAGGCGGCCAACCTCGTCTTCATGATTGGCGAGGATGAATATCTCACCTGGGAGACCCTGCCCGCCTTTGCCAGGTCGGATGTCGAGCCCCTCGGTCATCGTGTGACGCTCATTCATGCGGATGCCGCCGACAAGAACAGCTTTCCCGGCCTGGTCGAGGCCCTGAAAAGCGCGGATCTTCTGCTGGTCAGCGTGCGCCGCCGCACACCGCCCAAGGAGCAATTGGAGGCTGTTCGCGCCTATCTCGCCGCAGGGAAGCCTCTCATTGGCATCCGCACCGCCAGCCATGCCTTCGCCCTGAGACCGAAGGAGAAGCTGGTGGATGATCGGCATGCGACCTGGCAGGAGTTTGATCCGGAGGTACTGGGCGGAAGCTACGGCAACCATCATCGCGGTGAGGACAAGACTCTGTGCACCCTGGCTCCCGGCGCCGCCGGGCATGAGATTCTGAAAGGGTTCAGCCTCGGTGATCTCATCGGCAATGGCACCCTTTACAGAAACACCCCCCTGGCGGCCACCGCCACGCCGCTGCTCATCGGCAGCATCCCCAACCAGCCTTCCGAGCCCGTGGCCTGGACGCATCGCTACGGCCCGGGGAAGGCGAAGGTTTTTTACACTTCGTTCGGCCACATCGACGACTTCAAGGAGCCTGCTTTCCGCCGCCTGATGCTGAATGCAATCGTCTGGGCGCTGGCTCCGTAGAAGACTCCTGTGAGAACCCCAGCCATCATCGCCGCAGCGTTTACGCTGATCCAGCCCTGGCTGGCCTGGGCTGAGCTGGGCTTCAACAGGGACATCCGGCCCATCCTCTCGGAAAACTGCCTCGCCTGCCACGGCCCGGACGCCAAGGGGCGCAAGGCGGATCTTCGTCTCGATGTGAGCGGTGCGGACTGGCAGGAGGTGTTTGCGCGGATCACCTCCACCGATCCCGAGGAGCGGATGCCACCTCCGGATTCCCACAAGAAGCCACTGACAGCCGAACAGGTCGCGAGGCTCCGGCAGTGGGTGACCGAGGGAGCGAGGTATCAGAAGCACTGGGCCTTTGAGCCGCTGACGGGTAAAGCTCAAGGCAGCCTTGATTCATGGGTGGAGGCCGGTTTGAAAAAGCAGGGGCTGTCCTTCGCGTCCGAGGCTCCGCATCACACGCTCATCCGGCGCGCCGCCCTCGACCTGACCGGCCTGCCGCCGACGGAGGCCATGCTGTCGAAGCCCTATGAAGCCGTGGTGGATGAACTGCTCGCCTCCAGGCATTTCGGCGAGCACCTGGCCGTCGCCTGGCTCGATGCGGCGCGCTATGCCGACACCAACGGCTACTTCGGCGACAAGCCCCGCCAGATGTGGCCCTGGCGTGACTGGGTGATTGATGCATTCAACACCAACAAGCCGTTCGACCAGTTCAGCATCGAGCAGATCGCGGGCGACCTGCTGCCCAATGCGACCCTGAGCCAGAAAGTCGCGACCGGCTTCAACCGCAACCACATGGCAAACAATGAGAGCGGCAGCATTGACGAGGAGTTTCGCGTCGAATACGTCGTGGACCGGGTGGATGCCACGATGACCACCTGGCTTGGCCTGACTGCCGGATGCGCGCAGTGTCATGACCACAAGTACGACCCGGTATCGCAACGTGAGTTCTACCAGCTCTTCGCCTTCTTCAACAATGTGCCCGAGCAGGGCCTGATCCGTGCCGACAATCCGCCGCCGCTGCTGGAGGTGCCGACGGAGGGGCAGCGGCGGGAGCTGACGCGGCTGCAGGGCGTGGTGAAGGATGCCAGGGCTGCCTTTGCGCCGGTTCATGAGAGATTGAAGCCGCAGCTCCGGGCCTGGGAGAAGAATGCGCCGGGGCTGCTTCCCCTGCCTCCCGGTGAGGCCGTGCTGCAGGAGTCGTTCGATGAACCAAAGTTGGTTGGGAAAGGCACCGCCGTGGAGCCGGCCGCCGGCTTGCTCGGCCGGGCGGCGAAGTTTGATGCCACCGGGCACCTGGAGGCGCGGCTCGAAGGATTTGACCTGGACGCTCCATGGACCCTTGGCTTCTGGCTGAATGCGGATGGTTCGCTGAGCTGCCCCCTGTCGCTGATCGAGCCGGAGGGCCGACGTCGCGGGATCGAGGTCATCTGGCAGAAGGGCAGGATCCAGGTCAACCTGGTGCACCGGTGGGGGGCGGACGCCATCGAGGTCGCCACCGTGGAGGCCCTGCCTTCCAAGGCCTGGCATCACCTGGTCATCGTGCACGACGGATCGCGCAAGGCGGCGGGGCTGCGGGTCTACTTCGACGGAGGACCGACGACGCTTGAGGTTAGGCGGGACTCCCTGCATGGCACCGTGGCAAACAGGGAGCCGCTGCGCATCGGACGTCGGGACGCCAACCTGGGCTTCTACGGGATGCTCGATGAGCTGCGGCTGGTTCCCAGGGCTGTGGACGCGCTGGCCGTTCGTGGCTGGCATCGGGGAGAGCGGCTGCGCGGCATCCTGGAAAAGCCGGAAAGCAGGCGCAGCCAGGCCGAGGCGGAGATACTCCTGGATGATTTCATCGCCCGCGACGGGGATGAACCGGCACGGCTGGCAAGACAGTCGGTGCTTGAGGCAGAGCAGGCTGAAAAGAAGCTCCGTGAAGCCATTCCGACCACGCTGGTGATGCAGGAGATGGAGAAGCCGCGCATCGCCCATGTGCTGGAACGAGGCCAGTATGACAGGCCGGGCGAAGCGGTGTCACCGGGAGTGCCCGAGGCCGTCGCGCCCTGGGTGGAAGGCCTGCCTGCCAGCAGGCTTGGCTTTGCCAGGTGGTTGTTTTCGGAGGGCAATCCGCTGACGGCGCGAGTGGCGGTGAACCGTTTCTGGGCGCAGTGCTTCTGCGAGGGTTTGGTCCGCACGCCGAACGACTTTGGCTCCCAGGGCGAGCCTCCGACGCATCCGGAGCTGCTTGACTGGCTGGCGGCGACGTTTCGAGCCGATGACTGGAATGTGAAGGCGCTGCTGAAGAGGATCGTGATGTCGAGGACCTATCGTCAGGATTCCAGCCGAAAACGGATGCCAATTGGGGTTCCGGACGATCCTGAAAACCGGCTGCTGGCACGCGGACCAAGTGGTCGGCTTTCCGCCGAGGTTCTGCGAGACCAGGCGCTGGCCGTTTCGGGATTGCTGGTTCCGAAGGTTGGCGGGCCCAGTGTAAAGCCGTTTCAGCCGCCCGGGCTTTGGGAGTCGGTCAGTTACAACGGCGAGGAGAGCTATGTGCCGGATGCAGGCGAAGGATTGTGGCGACGCAGTCTTTACACCTATGTGAAGCGGCAGTCACCGCATCCCATGCTGCTTACCTTTGACGGGCCCACGCGTGAAAAATGCACCGTGCGGCGGTCGCGGACAAACACGCCTTTGCAGGCGCTGCTGCTGCTCAATGACGAAACCTTTGTTCGGGCCGCCGAGGCGCTGGCCCGGCGTTCCCTGGGAAAGCCGGACCGCATTGCCTGGATGTTTCGTGCCGCCACCTGCCGGGATCCCGAGCCGGAGGAAGTGCGTCTGCTGGAGGGACTGCTGCAACGCCGCCATTCCTGGACGCTGGTGGCACATTCCATCCTGAACCTCGACGAGGTGCTGTCCAAGCGTTGATCCACTTGTTCAGTGTCGGCTGTCGTGGGCGCAGGCGGGAATGAGCTTGCCCGGTGGCCTGTCGTATTTCATACACACTTTGTCGTGGAGAACGACTCCCACGGCAGGAACCCTGTGATCCGTTTTTTCCGCCCAACCCAGCACCTGTCATGCCCAAGCTCGCCGCCTTTCCCAAAGCCTTCATGGTCGCTCTTTGCAAGGAGGGCACGATGACCGTGTCCGAGTGGATTCGTCTCGCCTCAACCCTCGATGTCCAGGGGCTGGAATGGTATGCAGGTTTCCTCGAAATGGCCGATGAAAAGAACTGGCAGCGCTTCCGCAAGGAAGTGGAGGACACCGGCAAGGTGATTCCGATGATGTGCTGCTCGCCTGACTTCACCCATCCCGACGCCGCCTTTCGTGAAAAGGAGATCGCGAAGCAGAAGCGCTGGATCGACATGACGCACACGCTCGGTGGCGGCTATTGCCGGGTGCTGAGCGGTCAGCGCAGGCCTGAACTGAGCCTTGAGGAAGGTGTGAAGCTGGCGGCGGACTCCATCCACGCCTGCCTGCCCTATGCCCAGGAGCGCGGCATCATCCTCATCTTGGAGAACCATTACAAGGATGACTTCTGGGACTATCCGGAGTTTGCCCAGAAGATGGACGTCTTCTGCAGGCTGGTGGACGCCGTGGTTCATCCGAATTTTGGTGTGAACTACGACCCCTCGAACACCTACCTCGCAGGCGAGGATCCCATCGAACTGCTCAAGCGTGTGTCCCATCGAGTGGTCACCATGCATGCCAGCGACCGTTATCTGGCGGAGGGCACCATCGAGGACCTGCGCAAGGAGGAGGGCGGCGCCCAGGGTTATGCCAAGCGTCTGCGTCACGGCGAGATCGGCAAGGGGCTGAATGATTACGACGCGATCTTCAGCGAGCTGAAGGGCAGGGGATTCAACGGCTGGATCAGCATCGAGGACGGTGTGGACGGCATGGATCAGCTTGCCCGCAGCGTGGACTTTCTGAAGCGGAAGATCGCGCAGCACTGGCCTGCTTGAAGCGGCTGTCGGGCAAGGCATTCATGGGCTTCAGCCTGTGAAGGTTCGAGGGTCTGACGGGACACGTCAAGAGAACGGTCTTGAACAAGGTCTTCGTCCCGGCGTTGTTTGCGGCAGTCGGCCGGCGACGTCTGCGGATCCTAGCGCCTCGACTGCACCCTGTAGCTGTGCTCCACCGCGCCGTTTTTCAGGTCATCGCGGGTCACGCCAGGGACGATGCTTCGGACATAGTCGACCGTTGCCGCAGCGGCCTCGACACTGACCCGGAGGTGCCCGCTGCTGCCGAGGATGACGCCACCGTAGCCATACTCCGCGGCGCTGCGGGTGCCGCCGCTCGGATGGCCGGGCTGGGGGACTTCTTGGTAGATGATGCCATCGAGATCTTCTTTGACGAAAAGATGGTCGTGACCGTGGAAGACGATGTTCACGCCGTTTTTGACGAAAAGCTGGTGCAGCGGCATTTCCCAGCCGGGGCGTTTCTGTTTGAATCCTTCGCTGCCATCCGCGTTTTTGCCGCCCCATTCCATGTAGGCGGCCGGTTTGGCTCCGCCGCGCACATCGCGGCCCAAGCCGCCGACAAGGTGATGGATAAAGACGAAGCGCATTGCCGCTTTGCTGCTGGTGAGCGTCTTTGTGAGCCAGCGATACTGCGTTTCACCGAGCGTCATGTCCCATCCGGAGGCTCCGCGCTGCATGGTGGACCAAAAGGGATCGAGGCCGATGAAAAGCGCGTTTCCCCACTCAAAGGCAAAGTAGCTGTGCTTGTCGTTTCCATCGGCGGGGTTCGGGAAATAGGTGTGGCGCTGTTTGATGGACCAATCAGACATTTCCGGATCACTGCCGCGTTCGCCATCGTGATTGCCCAAGACCATGAAAATGGGCACGCTGTGCGCGATCCGGCCCATGTAGTAGCGCTGCGCTTTGTATTGCGACTCGGAGCGCGTGTAGAAGCGGCCAAACTTGTCCACCATCGTCGTGTCGCCGAGGTCGATCATGAAGTCGGGCTTGTCGGCCAGCATGTTGGACAGCGTTTGCTGGTAAACGCGCACGTCGGTGTTGTTGTCGAGGTGCGAGTCCGCCTGCATGACGAAGGAAAATTTGGATCCAGCCTTCCGCTGCGTCTGAAAGCTGCGCATCGCATCCTGCACCGCCTCGGCACCCGCGCGGCGATAGATGAGGCGGTAGTTGTAGCTCGTGTCGGGCTTCAAGCCGGTCAGCACGATGTTTTGCGGCTCGCCGGCCTTCAGCTTGACCGCGGCAGTTTTCAATCCGTCGCCATACTCGATGAAGACCTCCATTTCATCCCACGCGAGCACGCTGACGGTCACCGACTCCGCTCCCGGTCGGCAAAGCCACACGTTGAAAAGATACGGCGGCACTACCGCAGGCTCGACCTGGCCACCCTGACCTGCGCCACCTTTGCCTCCGCCTTTCGGCTTCTCATCCTGAACCGCAGCGATGAGCAGCAAGGGGAGCAGGGCAATAAGCAGCGAGTGGTGAGTTTTCATGGCGTCAGCTTACGAAGGGCTGTCAGCGAGGCATCAAGGCCCGTTGGGGAATTTGTCAGCAAACGGTAAATGGGACCGCCAGAGGCTGGCATCTTCACTTTGCCGAATCAAACTGCCGGATCAGCGGATGGATGCGCGTGTTCAGTTCGCGCATCGCACCCAGCAGCGGTGTGTAGGGCTCGTAGCGGGCATTGAGGATGCCTTTGTTGCTGTCGCGGTTCGAGGCGTCGGTCTTGGTGTTGGACGGATCATTGTCCATGTATTTGAACCAGTGCCAGCCGATGCACGTCTTCGATTCGAGCAACGCGAGCGTGAAGTTTTGATAAAACAAACCGCGGTCCGCCTGGGTGCGCACCACCCAGCCTGCGCCGCTGGTGTTTCCCATGCCGCTGTCCATGCCTTTGACGTAGAACTCGGTGATGAGGCACGGTTTGCCCGACCACTCGTGCCACTGGCGCAGATGCTCCTTTTGCGGGTTCCAGTGATCGTAGTAGTTCATCGAGATGGCATCGCACCACCTGCCCGCCGCCTTCCACACGCCGCTCACCGTCTTTGCAGGACCGTGGAAACGCGAGCCAAGGCACAAATGCCGAGGCAGCACGCTGCGAATGGCCTGCGTGGTGATGCGGAAGTAGTCATCATACACACGCTGCACAAACTCGCGGCGCAGGTCATCCGTCACCGCGGCTTTTCCGGACATGAAGGCCTCCGCGGCGGCTTGCGTGGCGCCACCATGCTTCAGCATGCGGTCCAGCATGTCGCGCTTGATCGGCAGTTCATTGTCCGAAAACACGCCGACGAGCCACGGATCATCCTTCATCAGGCGCAGCTTCTTCTGGCACTCCTCCGCACAAAAGGCCGCAAAGCCGGGCTCGAAGACCGGGATGACATCATCCGCGAAACCCGTGTGACCTGCCTCCGAGTGCGTGACGCCGATCTTCCTGCCAAAGCCGCTCATCAGCCCGAGAGTCACCGTGTAAGGCAGCGGCTGCTTGGCGGCCCGCAGCGTCTCATGATCCGAAAAACCGCCGCCGCCGTTGAAGCCATGCGCACGAAGCAGATCGAGCGTTTTGGCCGTCCAGGCCTCCTTCGAGCCGAAAAGCCGCTCAAAGGGCTCCTTCGCCGCAAGCTTGGTTTCCGGCTTCAACGAGCACACGCCTGAAAAAATGAAGCGCCCGCCTTCGGGATCGATCATCCACCAGCGGTCGCCGATTTTTTCCACGCGGAAGAAGCCCGTGGCCTTCTGCCGATCCTCCGTCAAACCACCGAAGCGCGTGAAAGCCGTCGCCGGAAGCGGCTGCACATCAAAAGGCGCCAGCGTGCGAGTCTCACGGCCCTTCCATTGCCCGGCGACCTCCGCCTTGGCATCCACGAGGCGTGTGTCGGCTGCGTTGGCGGCCAGGATGGGAAGTGCCAAAACGAGTTTCCAGTGCATCCAGCGCCAATAGCACGGCTTACTCGTTCTGCATCGGCTTCTTGCCGCCCTTGCCGCCCTTGCCTTTTCCTTTGCCGCCGCCCTTTCCGCCACCACCTTTCATCGCAGGTTCCTGGTTGGGATCGTAGCCCGGATTCGGTTTCGGCATTATGGCTCCGACTTCCTTTAAATAGTCCGCGAGCTGCTTGGCGAGCGTGGAGGCGAGTTCGGACTTGGCTGCGGCGAGGTTCTTGGTCTCGCCGATGTCGGCTTGGAGGTCGAAGAGATGGTTTTCACTCGTTTCGTAGAAGTGAATGAGCTTCATGCGGCCGCTGAGGATCGCCGAGTGCGGTGAGTCGCCCTGATAATGCGGGAAATGAAACACGAGCGGTTCGCGAGGTCGTTTCACGGGTTCGGCTGAACCGCTGAGCAGGTGCGTGATGTCGCCGCCTTCGAGTTGTTTCGGGAGCGGTGTCTTCACGCCAGCCCAACGGCAGAAGGTCGGGAAGAAGTCGTAGCCGACGACCCGCTGATGGCACCAGGAGTTCGGCGCGATGCCGGGTCCGCGGATGATCAGCGGCACGCGGATGCCACCCTCCCACACATCGCCCTTGCCGCCACTGAGCGTGCGTCGATTCGAGCCGCCGTTGTCGGACATGTAGATGACGATGGTGTTCTTCGAGAGGCCCATGGCATCCATTTTTGCCAACAACTCGCCCACACCCCGATCAAGGTCTTCCGCGATGGCCGCGCGGCCGACTTCTTTGTCGTCTCTGCCGGAGGCAAGCTTCCGATATTTCTCCAGCAGCGCGGGTGTGGCGTTCTCGGGATAATGCAGCGCGTTGTAGCTCATCTGGATGAAAAACGGCTTCCGAGCAGCCTGACTCCGCTTCATGAAATCCACCGCCCGTGATCCCATGCCAAAGATGTCCACCGGGTTCGGCGGCAGATGCGGCGCGGCGTCTTGATTGCCTGTGTCGCCATCGCTTTCGTCGTAGCCGTGGGCTGCGGGCCCGCCGCCGGAAAGATGCCATTTGCCGTAGTGCGCGGTCGCGTAACCCGCCGACTTCAGCATTTGCCCGATGGTGATTTCATCATCTCGGATGCTTTTGCGATTCTCGCCTTCGAGCAAGCGATGACCCTGCTCCGCCGGAGCCGCCTTGGTCCATCCGAGCGCCGCCGGATTCCGCCCGGTTTGCAAACTGATGCGTGTCGGCGAGCACACCGGCGCGGGCGCATAAGCCGCGCTGAACCGCATGCTCTGCTCCGCGAGCCGCGCGATGTTCGGCGTCTGCACGATGCTGCTTTTCGAGTCCGGTACGTCCGGGTGCATCTGGCAGGACAGCCCGCTCCAGGCCTGGTCGTCCGAGAGCATGAAGAGGATGTTCGGCGGCGGAGCCGATAAGGCGGCCGTGACAAGGGTCATGCCAAGGAAGCTTGGCAGGAGGACTGATTTCATGGCCCAGAGGATGTCACGGCTGCGTCAGCGGTTGATCAAACGAAGCGGGCTAGTTTGTCAGGAAATGGTCAGGATAAGGGATGAAAGTCAGGTTCATGGCCTGGGGACGGCCTGGTCCAGAAACTTCCACAGCTCCTGGGTCGGCGGATCGTCCGCGCCGCCCAGATCGGCGCTGATGGAGCCATGCGTCTTGCCTTCGGCAGCGACCACCTGGGCTTTGACGCCGGCCTCCTGAAGCCTGGAGGCTAGCCAGTGTGCCTGTGTCTTTGTTGATTCACGGGAGGCGACATGAAGCAGCAGGAAGGGGGGGATGCCCTTGTCCTTGGCCACGTAGTAGGCGGGTGAAAACTCACGCTGCTCCGCCTCGGTGGTGCCAAACACAGAGGTGTAGTTCACCGCCGGCGTGTCACCGCCATCCTTGAGTCGCTTGGGGATGTCGTAGGCGGACACATCAAGCGGCACGCAGCCCTTGAGGCAGATCATGGGCACGCCCGCGGCCTTCAGGTAACGGTCGTCCGTGCAAAGCAGAGCCGCGAGGTGCGCTCCGGCCGAGTGGCCCATGATCACGATCCGCTCAGGATCACCCCGATGCTCCGCCACATGATCGCGCACCCAGCGGACGCTTTGGGCGAGGTCATCCATCATCTCCTTCAGGGTCACGGTCGGCACAAGGCGGTAGTTCACCGACACGAGCACAAAGCCCTTCTCCAAAAACGCCTGCGGCTTCTTCTGCAGCGAAGCCTTGTCACCGGCCTTCCATCCTCCGCCGTGGATCCATACGATGACCGGATGCTTCTCCCCCTCAGCGGGGGCATGCACATCCAGCGCTTGCTGCTTGTCCTTGGCCTTGGTGTAAAACTGGTTTCGCGTCACCACCGGCTCGGCGGCGATGGCGGAGACGGTGAGGAAAAGGGCGGTCAAAAAACGCATGAGACCGGTGAAACGCAGGCGCCTGCCGGATCTCTCAGCGTGGTTGAGTCCTCCAGGCGCATCAGACGCAGTCGGGACGACTGCACCCCATTCATTCACGATCCCTTCTTCCTCCCGCTGCTGATGAATTCATCACGCGTGACAAAGCCGTCCTTGTCGGCATCGAGCTTCACGAAGCGGGCCTTTGCCTCGGCTTTGTCGCCGCCCTGGCCGGCGAGGTATTCGGACTCGGTGAGCTTCGGCTTGCCGGGATAGAGACGGTCGTAGCGTTTGTCGCGCGGCTCGTTCGGGTCGTAGGCTTTGCTTTTGGCGGCGCCGACGTTCTTGGCGACCTTCCCGCTCTTCTTGGGGGCAAAATCACTTCCCACCGGTGGCAGGTGTTTCTTCAGCGACTCGATCAGCGCAGCGTGCTCGGGCTTCGTGGCGAGGTTCACGGTCTCGTTCGGGTCATTTTGCTCGTCGTAGAGCTCGATGAAACCGATGTCGGCGGCGTTGCGCTTGCGCCAGAAAGTGCAGCGCCATTGCTCGGTGCGCACGCTGTAGCCCATGAGCGGGCCGCCGTGCTCTTGCGACGAGCGCGGATAGACGCTGATCGCGGGCTTCTGCATCGGCGCGTCAGGGTTTTCAAAATAGGGCTTCAAGCTCATGCCCGCGAGCCCCTTTGGCACCTTGAGACCGCAGATGTCGGCGAGGGTCGGATACACATCGACGAACTCGACCGGTGCGGCGCAGTGTTTGCCTGCGGAGGCGCTTTTCGGCAGCGCGATGAGCAACGGCGCACGCGCGGCGACTTCAAAGTTGGTGTGCTTGTGCCAAAGGCCGTGCTCGCCGAGCTGCCAGCCGTGGTCACCCCAGAGCACGATGACGGTGCTGTCGGCCAGCCCCTCCTTCTCGAGCGCGTCGAGCACGCGGCCGATCTGCGCGTCAGTGTAGCTGATGCAGGCGTTGTAGCCGTGGCGCAGGGTTTTGGCAAAATCCTCGGGGATGGGGTTTTCCTTGGGCGTGCCGGGATAGGCATGCAGTTCGCCGTTGGTATGACCGACAAAATCGGGCGTGCCTTCCGGGTAGGTGACAAAGGCAGGCCCGGGGATCGTCTCGGGATCGTGCATGTCCCAGTATTTCTTGGGTGCGACGAAGGGCAGATGCGGCTTCACAAAACCGACGCCGAAGAAGAACGGCTTTCCGGTCGCCTTGAGCGCCGCGAGGCGTTTCACAGCCTCGACGGCCACCGCGCCATCGGGCAGTTCCTCATCCTTTTTTGGACTCACTTCATACGCGGGGCCTTTTTTGGCCGCCTTTGCGCCTTTGCGCTTCTCGCCGCCTTCCATCGGTTTGGAAAACTCGCTCGGCACGCCTTCAAACTTTGTCACGGTGTGTTTCGTCCAGTCCTGTTCGTCCACCTTGACCATCTCGCCGCTGGGGAACCACCGTGCCTCGGTCCACGACGGGCCGTCCTCAAAGCCGTGGTGTTCGATCTTGCCGAGCGCGGAGGTGTGGTAGCCGTTGGCACGAAAATGCTGCGGCAGGGTTACGCAGTCTGGCTGTGCGTCGCGGAAGTGCGTCTCGAGATCCCAAACCTTCGTCGTGTCCGGCCGCAGGCCAGTCAGGATCGCCGTGCGCGAAGGGCTGCACACGGCCTGCGCGCAGTAGGCCCTGTCGAAGACAACGCCACGTGCGGCGAGACGGTCGATGTTCGGCGTCTTCGCATGCTTCACGCCATAGCAGCCAATGTCCGGCCGCAGGTCATCGACGGCGATGAAAAGCACGTTGAGCGGTTGTGCCGACCAGGCGGAGAGCAGGGGGCAGAGGACGGAGAGCAGGATGAGGGGGCGCATGAAGGGTTGCATGAGAACTGCGGAAACGAACGAAGTTTGCCGGAAAAATTTGGATTAAGTCCTCTGGGCTGAGTCAGTTCGAAGGATGAGTCCGGAGGAGTCAGCCCCACTTGACGCCGCCAGGCCGGCTGCACCACACGCCTCAAATCCATGATCTTACGGCTGCGTTAGGGCTTCGAGGCGGCATCAAATTTCCATGCACTTTGAAAGCCTGGATCGAGCTGTTGCTGGATGAGGCTGGCGCGGACGAGTTCGACTGGGATCGGGCCGAGCTGGAGGATGGCGTCGTGGAACTGTTTCTCGGTCATCCTGCCGCTGACGACCAGTTCGCGGTGCAGGGCGATGAATTGAAGTTCGCCGAGCATGTAGCCGCATTGGTAGAGCGGCGAGTAGTCGCCTTTGATGAATCGGCGCACCTCGCTGGTGGCGCCGAGCTTCTCGTGGCCGACGCGCTCGGTGAGGAACTTGACCATCTCGTCCGGTTTCATCTGGCCGAGATGGAACTGCAAGGTGACGATGATGCGCGCGCAGCGATGCATCCTCCAGAAGAGGGCGCCGATGCGGTCCTCCGGCGTCGTTTGATAACCCAGGTTCCAAAGCCGCATCTCCCAGTAGAGCGCCCAGCCCTCGACATGAAACGGCGTGCTGAAGCCGCGGCGGTAGGGACGGTGACGTTCGGCCATGAAGCCTTGCAAATGATGGCCGGGTATGAGCTCATGCGGCACCACGTTGCGCATGAAGGGGCGGTTGTTGCCGCGCATGGCCATGAGCTTGTCCTCGTGCTTCATCGCCTCGTTCGCGTAGGCGATGAGGATGTCATGACCGCTGTAGGCGGCATACGGCATCTGCTTCTGCGCCTGCGGGCCGAGCATCCTGGTGCCCCACCACTCGGCGCATTCGGCGGGCACGGTGACGAGATCACGCTTCGTGACGAACTCCATCGCGCGCCTGGCCTCGGAGCGCACAAAAACCTCCTGCTCGCCGGGGCGAACATACTGCAGCTTCACCCTCAGAAGGGCTTTTTTCCAGTCGTCGCCCAGCTTCATCTCCTGCGCGGCTTTTTTCATCTCCGACTCGCACCACGCGAACTCGCGATCCGCGATGCCGATGAGCTCCTCCGGGGTGTAGGGGATGAACGCGTGCTCAAGCTGCTCCTGCAGGTTGCTCGCGCCCTGCGCCTTGCCGAGCAGCGGCGCGTCCGCCTTCTCCCTGAAGCCCGCCAGCTCCTCGCGCAGATACTTGGCGTAGCCTTCGAGCGCTTTCTGCGTGTCGTCGTAAGGCTGCTTCATCCACCAGCCAAAGTCCGGCAAAAAGCCCTCGTAGCTGCCAAACCATGTTTTCAGCGACTCACGCAGCGCCTCGGTCCTCTCCGCTGCACGCAGCGCTTGGTGAGGTGTTGGCAAAGCGATGGGCTTTTCCTTTTTTGTGGGCTCAGCAGGCTTTGATTCGGCTTTTTTGTCGTCCGGCTTCTTCTCTTTGCTCGCTTTGAGCTTCGCCTGAAGATCACTGACGCGTTTCGCCAAGGGCGCGAGCGCACTGGCAGCCTTTTCAGGGCTCAACGGCGTGCCAAGGACCCGCTGCTCGGTGAGTCCGTCGATGATCGAACGAAACGGCATCCAGGCGCCCAGTTCCTGCAAATCATCGCGACGGTCGCCGAGCTGCATGAGCGAGGCTTCGAGATCATTCCGCATCAGGATGTAGTCGATCTGATCCTCCGGCGAGAGTCTGGCGAAATCGAGTGCCTTCAGCCTCGTCAGCCAGCCCTGAAGCATCTGCTGCTCGCGGTCGAGGCACTTCGTCGTATCGCCCGTGATCGCCCAATGGCGTCGCAGCAGGCTGACATCGGCGCTGTATTGCTCAATGAGCACCCGCGGCGCCTCGGCCGCGAGCGTGGTAACGACAAGAAGGAAGAGCAGGGTGCGAATCACGGCGTGAGTGGAGAAGAAGCGGCCACCAAAAGCAAGCGAGGCCTTCGCGGAGCGAAAACATCGCCATCACCTCGATGCGTTCTTGTGCGTTCGACTTCTCCTGCCCTGCCTTTTCAGTCAAAACAGCGGTCGGTCACTTCATCGGCGCTCCCGTGACATCGAGATTCGGCTTGGTGTTCCATCTTGGCGTCCAGCCGAGCTTTTGGACTTTGGTGCGGAAGATGACGGTGTTGTCGAGGGCGATGTCGTCGGTCCAGATGAACTTGGCGCCCTCGAAGTCGTTCTCGAAGTAGGGCTGTTTGGGATCGACTTCTACGACGGTGTATTCCTTGGCGTTCTTCCAGGTGCTGTCGTCGAAGTCGATGGCCCACCAGTTGGCGGGAAGAGGCTCTTGGATGACTTTGGGGTTGGCGGTGTCGCTGTTCACGGGGCCGTGGAAGAAGTTTTTGGCCTTCCAGCTTGCGTTGGTGACCGTTCCGTCCGCAAATTTCAGGCAGAAGCCGCCGTCGCCGATGCTGGTTCCGTATTCCATGCCGGTTTTCGGATCGGCGTTGTCCTTGGCGAGCACGGCGATGGTCATCGGATACTCGGGGAGGAAATCGACACTGACCACGTTGTGCGGCGTGAACTGGATGCTGTCCACCGCGACGAGACGGCCGTTGACGTAGAGCATGAACCAATTGTCGGCATAGACGTTGAGTTTGATCGTGTCAGCGATGCTGGGCTTCACGAGGCCGGGAGGGCCACCTTTGCCTTTTCCTTTGCCGCCGCCTTTTTTGGGTTCACCACCGCCGCCGGGGCCTTTCGGGCGATCACCGGCGGGACCTTGCGGAGGAGGCTCGGGCGGACGCACGGTGTTTTGGGCCACTTCGGTGCGTGCAGGCGGTTGTGTGGCAGGTGGATTGAAGATGTTGTCGAGCGGGCGAAGGCCCCTGGGGCCGGGGGGTGGCGCAGGTTCGACATCGGGACGCACGAAGGACTTATCGTTGTCATTCATGGCCACGGGACGAGGAGGTTCGCCGCCACGGCTGCCACCTTGACCACCACGACCAGCTTCACCGACCTGGCCCTGACTCACATGCACGACACGCAGCGAGGAACTCGCCATCACCTTGCCCTGCATCGCAGCAAGGAGTTCTTCGCGGCCGGGTGTGCCTGCGACTTTCAGCGGCTCTTTGAGGGCATACATCGTGATGACGTAGGTGCGCGAGCCGGCACCTTTCGACATTGGTGGCTCGTAGCCGACCTCGCCTTTGAAGCCGGCACCCATCCTGCCGATGCCTTGTGCGTTCTTTGGCAGCGCGGCGACGCTCGCGGGGATGTCATACATGGTCCAATACCACTTCATGTTCCCCTCCTTGTCGGCGTGGTCCATGATCAAAGCGTAGCTCTGCGTGCCGGCGGGTGCGCCTTTCCACGCGAGCGGCAGCGTGGCGGCCTCGCCATCGCCGGTGTAGTCGCGTGGCATCTCGGTGAGGTCTTCCATGACCGGACTCGTGAGCAAAAACTTGCCATCGCTGCTGCGAGGCTGGTCGGGACGCTCGACAAAGATATCCTTGCCCCCTTTGCCGCCGCCGCCCATGCCTTTGCCGCCGGGACCACCTTGACGCTCTTGACCGCCCATCGGGCGATCTTGACCTTCTGAAGCAGGCTGACGTGGTTCATTCGACGCGATGGGCTGTCCCTGCCACTCGCTAGCTTCGAGCTGGCCGTTGCGATCTTGGTCCAGGTCGGTGAAGGCCGCTTTAGCTTTTGCCATCGCATCGGGGATGGCGACGCCTGTCTTCGCGGCATTCGACTTCGCGTTGTCGGCAAACTCCTGCGCGGTGACGACGCCATCGCCATTCACGTCGAGGATGCCTTCGTTGGCTGCCTGCGGACGCGGAGGACGTCCACCTTCCTCGCCAGGACGCGGCGGCGGGTCATCGCGGCGCATTTCGCCCTCGCGACCACCTTTGCCCTGGCCTTTACCTTTACCTTTTCCTTTGCCCTTCATGCCCTTGGGTTCACCACCTCCGCCGCCACCTTGACGACGTGCGGTGTAAACTTCATCGGCCGTGCCATCGCGACCATTGTCAAAGTGGAAGGGATAGGTGCCATCGGCCTTGATCGAGTAGCTGACGCTGCGCTTGTCGCCATTCACCTCGTAGCTGAGTTTGTAGCTGTCCTTACCGGTGCTTTCGAAGGCGGTGATCTTCGCCCCACGCAGCGCGGTGAGGGCCTCGCGCACGCCTTGAGCACGCGGTTGCGGATCGACCTGCTCACCAGCCTCGACGACCTCGCCGTGGAAGCCGCCGAAGACATAAGGATACTTGTTCGATGCATGATAATGATAGCCGATCTTCGCGTCGTCGTGGCCGTGGCACTCGTCGAGATTCGCCACCGGCGAGCCGTCCGGTTCCGTGAGGCCGTAAATCGGATAACCATCGAGCGCATACGCCACCGGCATGCCTTTGCCGACCTGCGCCTGGAGATGCAGCGGCGCGATGTGGTAGTGATAATCGTCCGCGCGTCCGCAATGGCCGCCCCACTCGTCCAGTTCGCCGATTTCATAACTCACCTCGCCGCGATTGTTCTGCGGATTGAAGATCGGGATGCCATTCACGGCTAAAGCGATCGCACCGCGCAGGAAGCGGCCTTTGATCATCGCAGGCTCTTTTGCCACGACCGGCTTCAGCGGGATGCGCCACGCATTGTCATCGAAATACGGCTGCGGCAGCGGCACCTGCTGCTGCCAGGCGGTGATGCCGACCATCATGTTGTGATCCGGCAGGCCGTTCGAGCCCACATAGAGAAACTCATCGTCTGCGCGCAGGTCGAGCCTTTGGAAGGGCAGAAAGGCCTTCGCGGTCTGCGGTGCGTTCGCGGCATTCGCCGCTGCGGCGGCAGCGAGATTCAGGGTCGTTGCCGTGGAAGCCGTGACAGGTGGATGAAGAGAGACGGCCATTCCAGCCTTCGGGCTGGGTTCTGTGTTCGTCGTGGAGGGCGAGCCCGGGCTTGAGCTGGAAAAGTGCTGCTTCCAGTCCTGCAGGAGGTGCGCCCTGAGTGTCTCGCGGTCGACGAGGTCCAGGTCGTGTGCGAAAAGGCTCGTTGCAAGAAGCGGCAGGGCGAAATGAAGTTTCATGACTCAGATGTCAACCA
>JBIJBP010000234.1:0-4843 GCA_044345155.1 Prosthecobacter sp.
TTGCGGACAGGTCCGCACGAATGAACTCCGAGCCCAGGGCATCCATGACAGCGGAGGCACAGGCGTTGTCGAAACCCATTTCGTGCAGCTTGACAACGAACCGTTTTTTCCTGTAGCTGGGGTTGGGCAGGATCTCGGGAAGGCTGACAAAGCGAGAGACGGGCGTGAGGTGGATCTGCCCGTCCGCGGCAATGACGCCCTCACGAAACTCAATGGAGGAGATATGACCTTCACCTGTGGCGCGGAGGCTCATGATGAAGCGCAAACATCCAGGAGGGATGCCGGACTGATCCGGATGGGGGACGATGGAGGGGTTGAAAAGGGCGGCCGCCTCAAGGGAGTATTCACCTGAAAAAAGCGCACCGATGAGCAGCTGGCGGGAGCGCGACAGCGGCCGCTGGGTGAAGACCTCATGCTGCACCTTGAGAAAGTGGCTGAACAGGACAGGCTCAATGTTGAGATGGCGGCTGTCGAAGTCGGCATGAACGGTGGCGAGTTCGGCCTCCACCTCCTGTTCAGTAAGCGCCAGCGCACGGCCGATGATGGTGGAAAGCCGACGGGAACTCGCGGGGATGAAGGGCCGGATGATGACCCGGGCGCTTTCCGGTTGAAGAAGGATCTGGTGACGATGGAGTTCGGGACAAGTCATGCGCCGGTTGGGTTCGGGTGCTGGGCCAGGGTCATTTCAGCAAGTGCAATGAGGTAGGCGAGAGTGGATTCAGCCCCCTGGTTTTCATTCAGACGGTCTGCATGCAGGCCGTCGGAGCAGCCGCCAGTGAGGGGATCATGCAGGGCGAGGGCCAGGTCATTGCGCCCCAGAAACCATTCAAAGGCCCGGTGTGCCTCATGGAACCAGAAGGGATCACCCGTGCAACGGCAGGCACTAAGGCAGGCGGAGATCATGGCCTGGGCCTCGACAGGCTGCTGGTCGAAGTGGGCATGCCCGCCTTCACGGATGCAAAAGCCATTGCTGCCAATCGGACGAAACGAACCGTTGGGTGTTTTCTGAATGGAGACCAGCCAGCGCAGCGACCTCAGGCCGATCTCCCTGGCCTCTGCGTGAACACTGGTGCTGCCGCAAAGGAGCAGCGCCTGGCACAAACGCGCATTTTCATAGGTGGCACCCGCCTCGAACCAGGGCCAGTCAGGTGACGCGCAATCATTCCAAAGATGAACAAGATCCGAGGACAGCACCTCCTGGGCGGACAGGGCGGACTTGCTTTCAGGAAAGGCTTCCAGGTAGGCCTGAATGCCTAGGAGCGTGAAGGCCCATGCCCTGGGGGAGGTAAAGGACGCAACTGCGGAAAGCCCCGTCTCGAACAGGCGGGCGCAAAGGCTTTTCTGGCTGGGCGCGACGGCATGGACGGCACCGGTGCCAAGCGCCCACAGCGCGCGGCCATGGCTGTCCTCGCTGCCCGCAGCCTCGGTCCATCTCCGGTCAAAGCTCATGAAGTTCCGGAAGCGTCCGGCATCCGGGTTCCATGACGCAGCAAGGAAGGCAAGGTAGGTGGTTGACAGTGACTCCAGGCTGATGCCAGGGAAGTCGGCCCCCATGTCCGAAAAATGACAGCACAGGAGAAAGGCACGGGCATTGTCATCCGTGCAGTAGCCGTGCTGAAAATCAGGCACCGTGTAAAGCGCATGCTGGAAGATCCCGGTGCTGTCCGTCATGCGGTTAAGATGGTCCAGCTTGGGCTGTGGCAGTTCCAGCTTTTTACCGGCCGTCCAACCCGCATACACGGTGCGGGCGGGCATGCGATGCTCGGCACAGGCACGCTGGAAGCAGTCCAGATATGAGCCTGCAACCCTCGCCCAGACCATCTCACGCCCGAGCTGCCAGGCTGAGATCTGCGTGCGTTGAAGCAGTGCCGGACGCCCCAGGTATTCAAGCACGGCCTGTGAAATGGCGGCAGGCGATGAAAATGGAACGAGGATGCCGCGTCCTTCGGCCAGAAGCTCCTGGGCATGCAGGTAAGGGGTGGAGACGACTGCCCGGCCCGCGCCAAAGACCTGCACCAGAGTGCCCGAAGTAACCTGTTCCGCGTTGAGATAAGGCGTGATGTAAATGTCTGTCGCGGCAATGAATTCACGAAGATCCTCCGGCGAGACATAGCGGTTGTCAAAAATCACATGATCCTTCACTCCATGCTCCTCGACCAGCCATTCCAGGCTGAGCCGGTAACGTTCCCCCTCACGGGCCAGGAGATTGGGATGGGTGGCCCCAAGGATGATGTAAACCACTTCCGGATGACGTTCGATGATCCTGGGCAGAGCCTTGATCACATGCTCAATGCCCTTGCCGGGGCCCAGCAGGCCAAAGGTCAGCAGAACGCGGCGGCCGCCGACGCCAAACTGTTCCTTGGAGGATGCGGTGTCAGAGAATGGCACATCAGGAATCCCATGCGGGATCACTTCAATCTGCTGAGACGGAACCCCGTAGACGTCACGCAGGACATCGGCTCCCTTCCTTGCCATGACCACCAGGCGCTCACTGAACCGGATGATCTCCCGCATGACCTTCTGCTGGGCGGGGCCGGGAGTACTGAGCACGGTGTGCAGTGTCGTGACCACCGGCATCCTCAACTCCTTCAGGAGTGCCAGGAGATGACTGCCCGCCGCCCCTCCATAAATGCCAAATTCGTGCTGCACGCTCAGCACCGAGGCATTGGAAAAGTTGAGGTAGTCGGCCGCCCGGCGATAGGAGTCGACGTCCTTTTCCTGGAGTTCCAGCCGAACGCGCGACGGGTAGTCGTATCCCTCAGGGCGGTCATTCACAGCCGCCACATAACAATCAAGCCTGGGTGCCACGGCGCTCACGGCTTCACACAGGTCATGGGTGAAGCTTGCGATTCCACACCGACGGGGAACATAGTCACCGAGGAAGGCCACCCGACTGAGTGAGTGCGTGCCTTTCACCAACTGGAACTCCAGTAAAGTTGCATGCATACAGGTCATGCCCAGCCTGGATAAAGCAACCGCTCATTTGAAACCACGCAATGCGCAGCAAAAGATGCCCAAAAACAGTCGATGTGGCAGATCATGTCAAGCCAGCAGCCTAGCGCCGCCGCATTCGTGACTGTCATGGTTGAATTGCCATGATCGACCCGTGACACGGCAAGGCCACTTGAAAATCGCCACAGCCCAGGGTGCTGCCCGTCCTTCGAAAGGCCCGGCTTTTTCGTTACGTAAGTCCCTTGGCCCCAATCCCCCCATGACGCCCCGTAACGTCTTCACCACCCTCGCTTCCCTGTCGCTCACCTCCACCGCCCTGCTCGCCCAGGACGCGGAAAAGGTCACCTATGAGGACCACATCAAGCCCCTGCTGGAGAACAAGTGCTTCTCCTGCCACAATCCGGACAAAAAGAAGGGCGACCTCGACCTGACCAGCTTCGGTGCCGTCATGGCGGGCGGCGGCGGCGGCACGGTCGTCGATGCCGGCAATCCGGACGGCTCACGTCTCTGGACCACCTGCGCCAAGAAGGAAGAACCCTTCATGCCGCCGGAAGGCTCCCCGCTCAATGCCAAGGAGCTCGAAATTCTCGCCAAGTGGGTCACAGGCGGCCTGCTTGAGACCAAGAGCAGCATCGCCAAAAAATCCAGCAAGCCCAAGGTGGACATGGCCGTTGCCGTCACCAGTGGCAAGCCCGAAGGCCCGATCGCCAAGCCGGAACATGTGCTTCTTGAGCCCGTCATCGTGACACCGCGCACCACGGCCGTCACCGCCATGGCCGCCAGCCCCTGGACATCCCTCGTGGCCGTCGCGGCACCGAAGCAGATCCTGGTTTATGACACCGACACCCGCCAGCTGGCAGGAATCTTCCCCTACACCGAAGGTTATGCGCGCACCCTGCAGTTCAGCCGCAATGGCAGCCTGCTCATCATGGGAGGAGGACGTGGTGGCAAGCTCGGCCACGCCGTCGTCTGGGACGTCAAGACCGGCAAACGCATGATCGAGGTCGGCAAGGAGTTCGACCAGGCCATGGCCGCCGACATCAGCCCCGATCACAAGATGATCGCCATCGGCTGCACCTCCAAGAAGGTGAAGTGCTACGACAGCGGCACCGGCGAAGAATTGTACACCATCTCCAAGCATACCGAATGGGTCCTCGGCACCAAGTTCAGCCCCGACGGTGTGCTTCTCGCCACCGCCGACCGCAACGGCAACGTCATGGTCTGGGAGGCCAGCAACGGCGGTGAGTTCTACATCCTCGGCCAGCACAAGGCCGCCTGCAATGACCTCGCCTGGCGCGCCGACTCCAACCTGCTCGCCTCCTGCTCCAAGGACGGCACCATCTCCGTTTGGGAGATGAACGAGGGCAAGCAGGTGAAGAACTGGGCCGCCCATGGTGGTGGCGTACAGTCCGTCTCCTTCACTCCCGAAGGCCTGATCGTCTCCTGCGGCGATGACGGCCTCGTCCGCCTCTGGGACGCCAATGGCAACAAGAAGGCAGAGGCCGCAAGCCAGGGCGACATCGTCGCCAAGGTCGTCGCCCTGTACGACGGCAAGACCTGCGTCAGCTCCAACTGGCGCGGCGAGATCAAGATGCTGACGCTTCAGGAAAAAATGACCGAAATCAGTCAGCTCACCAGCAACCCACCCCTGATCGCCCAGCGCATCGTCGAGGCAGAAAAGCGCGCCACCGAACTCGTCGCCAAGCTTCCCGCCCTCCAGGATGCCGCGAAGAAGGCTGAGGCCGACGCGAAGCAGCGTGATGGAAACCTTGCGAAGGCCCGCGCTGAGGTCGCCGAAAACGAACGTCGTTCCAAGGCCTACCCGGGCGAGATTGCCAACGATGAAAAGGCCCTGACCGCCGCCAAACAAGCCCTGGAGAAAGCCCTGGCG
>JBIJBP010000235.1:0-4838 GCA_044345155.1 Prosthecobacter sp.
GTCGAGATGAGCTCAACGTCCGGCAGGCTCAACCATCCACGATCTCCGAAAGTGCTCATTTCCAGCGCAAGCCTTCCGCTCATCTTGCGGAGCAAGATGGCTACGTTGCTGCAGCCAACCTCACTGCCTGTCGATGATGTCCGCCCGCCCTCCAGGGGCTCCTTTGACTCAGTCCTCCTGGCGCAGCTTTTCCTCGGCCTCCAGGTCGAAGAGGAACTCGAAGTCGCTCTTCTCCAGGCTGCGGGCGAAGCCGCCCTCGCCCAGGATGTTGGCGGACATGAGCTGCTTCTTCTGCTGCAGCAGCATGATCTTCTCCTCGATGCTGTTTTTTGTGATCATTCGATAGGCCATCACGGGCTGCGTCTGGCCGATGCGGTGGGCGCGGTCGATCGCCTGGGCCTCGACCGCGGGGTTCCACCAGGGGTCGTAAAGGATGACATAGCTGGCGGCGGTGAGGTTCAGGCCGCTGCCGCCGGCCTTGAGGCTGAGCAGGAAGACGCAGGCGTCCTCGTCCTTCTGGAACTGGTCCACCACCTCGCTGCGGTTCTGGGTGCTGCCGGTGAGCCAGTAATAGGGGATGCTGAGCTCCTGCAGCCGGTCGCGCAGGATCTCCAGCATGGAGACGAACTGGCTGAACAGCAGCACCTTGTGGCCCTCGGCATGCAGCTCCTCGATGAGCTCCAGGGTGGCGGTGAGCTTGGCGCTCTCGGCCGCGTGGTTCGCGGCGTTGGCAAGCTGCGGATGACAGCAGATCTGGCGCAGCCGGGTCAGGGCCTGCAGCACGGCGAAGCGCTTGCGCGTCAGCACCTCGAAGCTGGTGCTGGTGAGCAGCAGGTGCTGGGCGCGGGCCAGCTCCTCCCTGTAAAGCTGCGCCTGCTCCGGGCTCATCTCGCAAAGCATCGCCTCCTCGCTGCGAGACGGCAGGTCACGGGCGACCTGACTTTTGGTTCGGCGCAGCAGGAAGGGCCGAAGACGGGCGCCGAGGCGCTCGCTGGCCTTCTCGTCCTTCCGGCGGTCGAAGTTGCGGGTGAAGTAGGCGCGGTCGCCCAGGGCGCCGGGCATCGCGAAGGTCATCAGGCTCCAGAGGTCGAGCAGGCGGTTCTCCAGGGGAGTGCCGGTGAGGGCCAGCCGGTTTTCCGCCTTCAGCCTGCGGGCGGCCCGGGCGGCCTGGGAGTCCGGATTCTTGATCTGCTGCGCCTCGTCGATGATGACGGCGAGCCACTTCACGGTCTCCAGATAATCAATGCAGCCGCGCATCTGGGCGTAGTTCATGACCAGGATCTGGACGTCGGACTTCAGGCGGTCGAGGTTCAGCTCCTCCTTGTCACGCAGGATCTGCACCCGCAGGCCCGGGGCGGCCTTGGCAAACTCGTTCGCCCAGACATCGAGCACGGACTTCGGACACACGACGAGGCAGGGCCAGGCATTGCGGAAACGGCCGCGCAGCCAGAGGACCCAGCTGATGCTTTGAATGGTCTTCCCAAGGCCCATGTCGTCGGCCAGGATGCCGCCAAACTTGTTCACGCTCAGATAGGCGAGGAAATGATAGCCCTCGATCTGGTAGGGCCGCAGCGTGACGCTCAGTCCTTCGGGGGGCGGCGGCTTCTCCTCCAGGCGCGCCTGCTCCATCCGCTGGGTGATGTTCTGCCAGGCCCGGGGATTGATCACCTCCTTGGCCTTGTCGCCCGCGAGCTGCCGCCAGTGAAGCTGATGCAACTCATCCGTGGGCGAGTCCAGGTCGATGCCGAGCTGATCCATGAGGGCGATCTGCTCCTCGGTAAGCTCCAGCTTCACCCGCCGCCAGGTGCCGTCGGCGAGCTGCACAAAGCCGCCCTTGGCGGCCACCAGCTTGCGGATTTCCGCCGCCTTCAGGTCCGCTCCCTCGATTTCAAAGATCATGCGCAGGTCAAACCAGTCGATGATGGCGGTCTGCGTGGCTTCAAGCCGGACGCGGGCGATCAGAGGATCGGCCAGGATGGTCTGCAGGCGGTCGTCCGTGGTCAGGCTGACACCGCCGGGCAGGCTGAAGGCCCAGGAATTGAACTGGTCGGGGAAGGCCTTGGTGAGGCGCACACGATAGCCCTGCGCCTCGATGTCCCAGGTGGGATGCAGGTTGCGGATGTTCGCCTCCGCCACCTCCAGCGCCGCACGATCCCGGCAGACAATGGAATCATCATCCGGAGCGCTGTGATCGAGCACCGGCGCCCAGCCTCCCGGACCGAGGCGTTCGCGCAGCCTGCCGTCCGGACTCACCGCCTCGGCCTGGAAGGTGGCGTATTCGATGTTGGAACCCGGGGCCTTCTTCTGGCAGGCGGCGCGGATCTTCACCTCCAGGGACTCATGCTTCACCCGGCCGGCAATGCTCGGCGGCAGGGGCAGACCGATCTTCTCCAGAAACTCGATGCCCTCCTGAGAGGTCAAAGCCGCCAGCGGGATGCTCAGAGCGCCGTCGATCTTCGAATCATCATGCATCCAGCGTGGTCCGGGAAAAACGGTGTCCTCGCCCAGGTAGAGCGTCTCAGAGCCATGCAGCACACGCAGCGGCCCCTTCGGCGCTTCGCCAGCTTCGGTGACCAGGCTGAGCTTCAACTGATTGACCTCCAAGTCCTCCACAGCCTGCCACTTCAACATCGTGACAGAATGCTTGAAGGCGTGCTCATCAAGGGTGACCAGGCGGCTTGCCAGCGCCGGCTGCTGAAACAGGCTGCCTAGCCACTGCCCATGGGCATCCAGGTCAAAACGGCAGACGTCCGCCGCAGCGGCCGAAGACTGACCGAGGGCGGACAAAAGCAGCAGCTCAGCCTCTGGCGGCACCAGCAGCCCCCCCCTGGATTGGGCTTCCTCCAGCTCGCGCAATTCCGCCCCGGTGATCGAGTGGTAGCGCTCCTGGTCGTCAAAACAGCCCTGAAGGCGGGCCTCGCCAGGGGTGATCAGCAGGCGCAGGTCGCCTTTCCGGCGCAGGCCGTCGCCGAGGCCGGAATCATCCCGCAGCAGGCGGCGGATTCGCTCCTTCCAAAGGGGGACGGTGCGTTCCTGACGCCACTCACGCAGACGCTCCCGGACAGCGGTCAGGTCGGCGACATTGCGCAGAAAGCCAGGGATGGGCAGCCCGCGGTCCGTCAGGGCCAGCGCCACATAATCCCAGAAGCCTCTTAGCGTCGTGGGCGCCTCCGGCCACAGCGGCAGCGGATCGACGCTCTGAATGGTCCACTTGGGGTGCAGACGGACCATGTCGTGGTCGTAAATGGTGCCAGTCTGCTGCACGCGCTGGAAGCGCTTCTCCACCTTGCTCAGGTAGGCGTCCTCCTCGGGCGTCAGCTGACGGGCAAGGCGTTTTTCGATGACCTCCTGGAAGGGCACCTCCAGGTCCGCCGGCTTGAAGGCGGCCGGATCACGTCGGGCCTTGCGTTCAATGGCGATCAGCACCGCCGCCAGAGCCAGGTTGTGAAGGACACGGTCCTCGATGTCGGTCTCCCCCTGCCAGGAGCCGTCTTCAAAAACCCAGCGTGCATTGACGCTGTGCTCGTCCATCCGCACCTCGGCCAGGGCCTCCCCGGCGGTGAGGTCAAGCCCCCGCACGGAATCCGCCTCCACAAGCTGCTCAGCCTCGGCGCGCAGGCGGGGTTCACAGCCGGAAAGAAGCGAGGGAATCTGGGAAAGGAGGTCGGACATGTGCGTCGAAATCCCCCAGAAACCAGGCGGCATTGGAGGAATCGGAACCCGTAGCACAAAGCCTCCCCGGCTGCCAGTCTTGTGTCGTGAAATCTGCCCACTGCATTTGACCGACATCCAGTTAGGCAGCTGCCACACTGCACCAGCCTTCCTTTCACACCCACCATCGCC
The DNA here is from genome assembly GCA_044345155.1 of Prosthecobacter sp. Lineage (GTDB taxonomy): Bacteria > Verrucomicrobiota > Verrucomicrobiia > Verrucomicrobiales > Verrucomicrobiaceae > Prosthecobacter. The sequence continues at coordinate 3,844 of JBIJBP010000235.1, forward strand.
CCTTGACTTCCCTGGGGACAGCCGCCAACCTGCGCCCCCCTTTTCCCCCCCCTCCGTGCCATGGCCCAAGAAACCTCCCTGCTCCTGCTCAAGCCCGACTGCGTCGAAAAAGCCCTCAATGGCGAGGTCCTGCGCCGCCTGGAGGCCGAGGGTTTCCGCGTCCGCGGCATCAAGATGATCCAGCTCACCGACGAGATCCTCAAGGAGCACTACGCCCACATCGCCGACAAGCCATTCTTCCCCGACGTCGCCGGCTTCATGAAAAGCAAGCCCGTCATCGCCATCGCCCTCGCTGGTGAAAACGTCATCGCCCATGTCCGTGACCTGCTCGGCCCGACGGACTCCAAGGCCGCCCCCAAGGGCACCATCCGCGGCGACTATGGCAGCGACAAGATGACCAACGTCGTCCACGCCTCCGACTCCCCCGAGGCCGCCGCCGTCGAACTGCGCCGCTTCTTCAAGGAAGGCGAAATTTTCACCTACTGATCCCCCGGGCCGCCCCGGATAGACGATTTCACCGGTTGACGAACCGGGACAGTCGGTTAATCTCGCGACCCTTTTCCCCCGAAACCTACAGCCCAAGCACCTTATGGCCAAAGTTTGTCAAGTCACCGGAGTCACCGTCACACGTGGCCATCACATCCATCGCAGCGGTAAAGCCAAGAAAGAAGGCGGTATCGGCAAGCACATCACCAAGCGTGTGAAGCGTGTGATCCTGCCGAACCTGCGCACCAAGCGCATCTGGGTTCCTGAACTGAACAAGTTTGTCACCGTGAAGCTCACCGCCCGCGCCCTGAAGACCGTGAACAAGAACGGCGCCTTCAAGGTCCTCAAGGAAGCCGGCCTGATCTGATCAGGCTCCCCATTTTCACCCCCCAAAACCACCTGAAGGCAGGCCGAAAGGCCTGCCTTTGGCGTTTCTTGGGGAGAACCGCCCGCATCCTGCGAGGCTCCACCCCGGGCTTGCGTTTCCCGTCCCCGCTGGCAAAGAAACC